>LRTP01000313.1 GCA_001550305.1 Streptomyces diastatochromogenes | reverse complement strand
GACCGCCGTCGGCCGACGCGCAGGGCCAGTGCGGCTCGGGCCTCGGCGGCGGACGGCAGTTCCAGACACAGCGGCCGGGCCCCGGAGGCGATCAGACCGGGCAGCCGGTCACGGCTGGTGACCACGGCCAGACAGCCCGGGGCGGTGGGCAGCAGCGGACGTACGTGCTCGGTGCGGGCGGCGTCGTCGAGCACGACGAGGACCCGGCGGTCCGCCAGCAGCTCGCGGTAGAGGTCCCTGAGCGCGGCCGGGTCGTCCGGGAGGTGCCGGGGCGGCGCTCCGAGTGCCACCACCAACCCGCGCAGCGCCTCCACGGGTTCCGGCGCGGGCCCGGCGGCCGCATCGTGGCCGCGCAGCTCCACGTAGAGCTGACCGTCCGGGAACCGATGCGCGACCTCATGGGCCCAGTGCACGACCGACGCGGTCTTCCCGACGCCCGCCATTCCGCTGACCAGGATCGTCCCGGGCGCCCCGGAGGACGCCGCCGCCCCGGCGAGGGCGGTCAGCTCCGCGAGTTCCTCGCTCCGACCGGCGAAGACCGTCAGGCCGGGCGGCAACTGGGCGGGTCTGGCGAGGAGTTCCACCGGTTCGGACAGCGCCGTCCCGGCCGGTCGGTGCACCGGGGGCGCCGACGCGCGCACCTCCTGACGGAGGACCCGGGTGTGGGCCTGGCTCAGCTCGGCGCCCGGGGCGACCCGCAACTCCGCGGCCAGTCGGCGCCGTACCTCCTCGTACGCCGTCAGTGCCTCGGCCTGCAGCCCGCAGGACGCCAGCACCATCACGAGCCGGGCGTGCAGGGACTCGTCCAGGGGCTCGAGGTCGATGGCCCGGCGCAGGCTCGGCAGCACGAGGCCCGCCGTGCCGCACAGCAGGGCCGCGTCGGCCGCCATCCGGGTGGTGAGCACGAGTTCGTGCTCCACGGCGCGGAACAGGGCGTGCTCGCGAGCCGACGCGGGGAGCCCCATCGCCACCGGCCCGCGCCACTCGCCGAGGGCCCCGACGAACTGCCGTACCGCCACCTCGGGCCGACCGGTGGCGACCGCCCGCTTGCCCCGCAGGGTGAGCTCGCGGAACCGCAGCAGATCGATCTCGTCCGGCTCCGCGTCCAGGAGGTAGGCACCGGTGCGGCGCGGCAGACGACGGCCGGGCGCCCGGGGCGGCAGCCCCGGTTCGAGCAGCCGCCGCAGCGCACCGACGTACCGGCGCACCACGTTCGGGGCGCTGGCCGGCGGACGGCTCGCCCACAGCACATCCACGATCTCGCTCACCTGCACCGGCCGCCCCGCCCGCACCATGAGCAGCCCCAGGAGGGCACGTTGCTGGGGGAACCCCAGATCGAGTTCCTGCTCGGCCCGCCGGACCCGCAACGGGCCCAGCACCTCGAACCGCATCACCTCGTCGAACTCTGCCATTCGCTGGGGGACATGCCGTAGGCGTCCCGGAAGGTGCGGCTGAAGTGCGACGGGCTGCTGAACCCCCAGCGCTGCGCCACGGCGGCCACGCTCGGCCTGCGGTTCGCGCTCCGGCCCAGCTCGCGCCGGCACGCGTCCAGCCTGCGCCGCCGTATCCACTGGCCCACCGTGGTGCCCTCCTGCTGGAAGAGTTTGTGCAGGTAGCGGACGGAGATGTGGTGGGCGAGCGCGATCGACTCCGGTGACAGATCCGGATCCGTCAGATGCTCTTCGATGAAGGCCTGGATCCGCGACACCGTCTCGGTACCGACGTCCGACGCGTCGCGGGTTTCCTCCCCGAGGAGTTGCATGACGAGCACGGCGACGAGGTCGACGGCGGAGCGGGCGAGCCGGTGGCCCGTCCTCGACTCGCGGAAGTCCGTCTCGGCGGCGAGCGCCGAGAGGAAGTGGGACACCAGCGCGCCGACACCCTCGTCGCCCCGCACGCGCCGGCCCATGACCCGGTGCAGGTCCGAGGGCGACACCCCCAGGTGACCGCGGGGCACCCGGAAGACCGTCAGCCGGCAAGGGCCGCTGAAACACAGGTGGTCACGCCGGGCCGGATCGTGGAACACCAGGTCGCCGGGGGCCAGGAACACCTGGGTGCCACCCCGTGTCACCGAGACGGAGCCCTGGACGTGCCGTCCCAGGTGCAGGAACGCGTCGTCGGTCGTGTCCGGCAGCCGGAAGAGACGACGGACCGGTGCGGTGTCGCGTGACGTCACCGAGTCGATCATGAGGACTCCCGAGGTGAGATGTCGGGCCCAGGGCCCTGACTGAGGAAATTCTCGACGTCCATGCTCGCCCTTGTGGATCGCCGGTGTCCGGGCGTCTCCGCGGTCCGGGCGTCTCCGCGGTCCGGGCGTCCGCGCGGTCCGGGCGTTCGCGCGGTCCGGGCGTTCGCGCGCGTTCATGCGGAGCCGCGTCGCTCGGCGCGTTCACGCAGTCGGGCGCGGACCTGTTCGGCGTCGGGGTGGCCGAGTGCGGTGAGCAGGACGAGGGCCGCTCGCCAGGAGTCGCGGGCGCTCGTGTGGTTGCCCATCGCGAGATGGGTGTCGCCGAGGCGGGTGAGGGTCTCGGCCTCCGGATACGGCACCCCGAGCTCCCGGTAGAGGGAGAGCGCGTTGCGGTAGCCGAGCAGGGCGTGCGGATGGCGGCCCAGGTGCTGGTAGGCGTAGGCGATGCTGTCCCAGGTGCCCGCCTGGCCGTAGCGGTCCCCCAGGTCCTGGAGCATGGTCAGGGCCTCGAAACAGTGGCTCAGCGCCTGCCGGTGCTCGCCGAGCAGGGCGTGGTACCAGCCCACGGAGTTGAGGACGCTGGCCTGTGCGGCTCGCAGGCCGGCGCTCCGGAACAGCTCCAGGGCCAGCTGGTTGTGGCGCAGGGCACCGGGCAGGTCGCCCAGCTGTTCGCTCTCCCAGCCCAGACTTCGGTGGGTGTCGGCCCGTCCGACCGCGTCTCCCAGCCCGGTGAAGAGCTCCAGAGCGCGTTCGAGACGCGGGCGCGAGCGGTCGTGCAGGCCCAGCCTGCCCTCCGCGCGGGCCAGCGCCCGCAGTCCGCGGGCCTTCATCGCCGGGTCCCCGAGCCGCTCGGCGGCATCGAGCGCGGTCTGCTCGACGACCGCCCAGTCGTGCCAGGCTCCGCGCCGGTCGAAGAAGGGCTCGAGGGACCAGGCGAGCAGACAGGCGAGCCGGTCGTGACCGGAGCCCGCGGCCGCGTCGACGACGGCGAGCAGCCCCGCGTGTTCGGCCGTGAGCCAGGCCAGCGCGGCGGTGTCGTCGGCGAGCGGCTCGGGGACGCTCTCGGGAGCGGGCGGCTCCAGCGGCATCGGGTCCTCGTGCGGGGCGAGCAGCAGACCGGCCGCGCGGGCGGTGTGCAGACAGTGCTCGAACAGCCGCCGCACGGCCGCGCCGCGGTCCTCCTCGGAGTCCTGGGTGCGGACGAGTTCGGTGGCGTGGGCACGCAGCAGGTCGTGGAAGGCGTACCGGCCGGGAGCGTGTTCGTCGAGGAGGTGGACGCCGGTCAGTTCGCTCAGCAGCCGCCGGGTTTCGCGCACCGGACGTCCGGCGAGGGCGGCCGCGGCCGGTACGGAGAGGTCGGGGCCGGGATGCAGGGCGAGCAGCCGGAAGAGCCGGGCGGCCGGGGCAGAGACGGCGGCCAGGGACCAGGAGAAGACCGCGCCGACGTCCGCCGAGGTGTCGGGGCGGGCGAAGGCCTCCAGACTGCCGTGTGCCGCGCGCAGTTCGGCGGCGATCGCCGACAGCGTGAAGTCGGGGTGGGTGGCCGCGCGGGCGGCGACGCAGGCCAGGGCGAGCGGCAGTCCGGCGCACAGAGCGGTGATCTCGGCCACGGCCCAGGGCTCGGCGTCGATGCGCGCGGCGCCCAGCCGCCGGGCGAGGAAGGCGCGGGCCTGGTCGGCGTCGAAGGGACGCAGGGTCAGTGAGCGGGCTCCGTGCGCGGCCACCAGCCCGGACAGCTGGTTGCGGCTGGTGACGATGGTGAGACACTCGGGGGTGCCGGGGAGCAGCGGTTTCACCTGGTCGGTGTCGCGGGCGTTGTCCAGCAGGACGAGGAAGCGGCGCCCGGCCAACAGGCTGCGGTAGAGCGCGGCTTGGGCGTCCACGCCGTGCGGGACGCGCTCGGGCGGCACGCCCAGCGTGTCCAGGAACCCGCGCACGGCCTCGGCCGGGTTCATGACGGCGCCCGACGGGTCGAACCCCCGCAGATTGACGTAGAGCTGCCCGTCGGGGAACTGGTCGGCGACCTGATGGGCCCAGTGCACGGCCAGTGTGGTCTTCCCGATTCCGGCCATGCCGCCGATGGCGCTGATCACCACCGTCTCCGCGGGCGCCCTCTCACCGGTGAGCGGCCCCAGTGTCTCGTCCAGTTCGGGTTCCCGACCGGTGAACGTCGGGAGGTCGTGGGGGAGTTGGGCGGGGGCCGGCACCGGGGGTGTCCGTGGGTCGGCGGAACCCGGGCCCGTTTCATCGGCCTCGGAGGTGACCGCGCCCGTCTCGGCCAGGTCCGTCCGGGACAGGTCCGTCGCCGCCGTGCCGGGGTCGTTCAGCAGCACCGTCCGGTGGGCTTCGCGCAGCTGAGGACCCGCGTCGATGCCCAGCTCACCGGCGAGCCGGGCACGGGCCTCCCGGTAGGTGCTCAGCGCCTCGGCACGACGAGTGTCGGCGGCCAGCGCGAGAATCAGCCGGGACAGCAGGGGTTCGTCCAAGGGATGCTCGGCGGCGGCCCTCCGCAATGCGGGCAGGACCGTGCCGGGCAGACCGGCGAGCAGTGCCGCGTCGGCCGCCTCCCGTACGGCGGTGACGTACTCGTGGCTGAGCAGGCCGAACGCCGCGTGCGCCCGTACCTCCGCGCCGATCCCGGTGGCGACCGGCCCCTGCCACAGGGACAGCGCCTCGGCGAACAGCTCCGCGCTGCGTGCGGGCGCCCCCTCCGCGGCGGCCTGCCGGGCCTGGTCCCGCAGTTCACGGAAGCGCAGGAGATCCAGGGAGCCGCTGTCGGTGAGCAGCCGGTAGCCGCCCGCGTCCCGCACCAGCCAGCGGCCCGTCGCCCGTGCGGGCAGTCCGGGCTCCAGCAGCCGGCGCAGCGCACCGACGAGACGGTGCACCACGTTGACGGCGCTGTGCGGCGGGCGGTGCCCCCACAGCGCGCTCACGATCTCGCCCATGCCGACCGGTTGGTCGGCCCGCACCAGCAGCAGCGCCAGCAGTGCCCTCTCCTGAGGACGCCCCAGGTCCAGTTCCGTTCCCGCCCGCCAGGCACGGACCTGCCCCAGAACCGAGAACCGCACCGGCTCCAGCCCCAATTCGCCCCCTCCTCGAAGAATCCCCCAGGGACTCCACCCCAGGAATTCCACCCCAGGGATTGACCCTACGTCACGGACTGTGTTACCGCGCGTCACAGCCCGCCCGGACCTCACGGACGGCTCCAGGCCGCGTTCTGATCGCCCGGGAACTGAACGGGGTCCGCGTCCGACTCGTAAAGGGGAGCAGGTCTGACCAGGTAGGACGTGGCGGTGGTGCGGATGCGCGGCGAAGGGGAGAGATTCTCCGGCTGCCCGGCGGCATCGGGTGACGTGAACGTGTCCCTGGCGGTGCGGAGTCTGCGCGCGGCCGTGTTCGCCGTGCTGTGTGTGCTGCTCGCCGCCGGGGGACATGTGCTGGCCATGGGTGCGGCGCCCCCCGTGCGGGTGCAGGTCGTCGGCGCTCTGCCGGTCTTCGTGGTCGGCTGTCTGCTGGGCGGGCGGGAGCGTTCGCTGGTCGCTCTCGGCGCTGGGACGCTCGCGGCCCAGGGAGGCCTGCACCTGGCGTTCGACGCCGGTCGGCCGCACGCCGTGATGGCCATGCACGGGCTGCGCATGTCCCATGCGCACCCCCACTCCCATGCGCTGACACCGCACGCCACCGCCGTCCATGTCGTGGCGGCCCTGGTGCTGACCTGGTGGCTGCGGCGCGGCGAGGCCGCGCTGTGGTCGTTGCTGCGGCGGGCGGTCGTGTTCGTACCGGGGCTGGCTGCCTGGTGGCAGGTGGCTGGAGGGTTCCGGGGAGTGTCGAGTACGCCGGAACCGGCGCGCCGGGCTGCCCATGGGGCATGGTCACCGCGGCGGTTGAGGCTGCGGTACGCCGTACAGCGGCGCGGGCCGCCGAGGGGGATGTCGTACGCCGTCCGACCCTCGACATCCCTCCCTCAGTACGGAGATCCACTCGCTCATGTCCACGACACGCACCACCCTGCGCCGCGCCGGCCTCGTCACCGCTCTCGCCGCCACCGGGGTCCTGACCGCCGCGGGCGTCGCCTCCGCGCACGTCACCGTCCACCCCGAGAGCTACGCCAAGGGCGCCACCGACGGTGTCCTCACCTTCCGTGTCCCGAACGAGGAGAACGCGGCCGGCACCACCAAGGTCCAGGTCTTCCTGCCCACCGACCACCCCGTCCTCGGCGTGCTCGTCACCCCGCAGGACGGCTGGACCGCCAAGGTGACGGACACGAAGCTCAAGACGCCCGTCAAGACCGACGACGGCACCATCACCGACGCCGTCTCCGAGATCACCTGGACCGGCGGCAAGATCGGGGTCGGGCAGTACGAGGACTTCGACGTCGCCTTCGGCCAGCTGCCCGACGACGCCGACCAGTTGACCTTCAAGACCCTCCAGACGTACTCCGACGGGAAGACCGTTCGCTGGATCGAGGAGGCTTCCGGCGGCCAGGCGCCGGAGAACCCGGCGCCGGTCCTCAAGCTCACGGCCAAGAGCGCGCAGGACGGGGACAGTGGCGCCCCGACCGCCTCGGCGGCGACCTCGAAGACCTCCGGAAGCTCCAAGTCGACCGCGTCGAGCGGCGATTCGACGGCTCGCGGGCTCGGCATCGGCGGGTTGGCCGTGGGTGTACTGGGACTGGCCGCGGCCGTGTTCGCGGTCCTGCGCAGCCGCTCCGCGGGATCCCGGGCCGAGTAGGCCGGCTGGGACACCGTCACCGTCAGCGTTGCCGGTCGTCGTGCGAGTCGGTGCCGGGCCGTGAGCGGAAGGTTCGGCGGTAGGTGTCCGGAGGCACGCCGACCGTCCGGTTGAAGTGTCGCCGCAGCGTTGTGGCGGTGCCCATGCCGGTGGCTGTCGCGATGGCGTCGACGACGTCGTCGGTGGTCTCCAGCAACTCCTGTGCGCGGCGGATCCGTTGTGTCAGCAGGCATTGCAGCGGAGTGGTGCCGGTCACCGCCCTGAAGTGGCGGCCCAGCTGGCGCGAACTCATCCGGGCCTGGCGCGCCAGGTCCTCCACGGTGAGGGGACGGTCGAGGCGTTCGATCACCCAGGGGAGCAGCGCGGCGAGCGGGTGGTCGTCCCGGGTGGGCACCGGGGCGGCGACGAACTGGGCCTGGCCGCCGGCTCGGTGCGGCGGCACGACCAGGCGGCGGGCGACGGCGTTGGCGACGGACGAGCCGTGGTCGAGACGGACGAGGTGCAGGCACAGGTCCATCGCGGCGGCCTTGCCGGCGGAGGTGAGCACGTTGCCGTTGTCCACGTAGAGCACGTCCGGATCGACCTCCACCCGCGGGTAGCGGGCGGCCAGGGCCCCGGTGTGCGCCCAATGGGTGGTCGCGCGCCTTCCGTCCAGCAGTCCGGCGGCGGCCAGCACGAACGCGCCCGTGCACAGGGAGGCCACGCGCGCCCCCGCCTCGTGGGCCGGACGCACCGCGCCGACGAGATCGGCGGGCGGGTCCTCGTCGGCGTCCGCCCAGCCGGGGACGATCACGGTGTCGGCATGCCGGAGCCGGTCCAGCCCCTGGTCGGGCTCCAGCCGGAACCGGCCGAGCCGTACGGCGTCCGACCCGCAGACCTCGACGTCGTACCAGGGGACGGTCACGTCGACCGGAGCGGCGCCGAACACCTCGTACGCCATGGACAGTTCGAAGTGCAGCATCCCCTGGGTGACGGCCAGCGCGACGGTAACCATGTCCGGAATTGTACGGGGGACGTCGTTCCGGACACTCACGGCGAGGTGCCCGTCCTCGCCAGGATGTTCTCAGCGGATCATTCGAGCACGGGGGAGAACCCATGGGATCGGGACAGACGGTGACGGTGTTCGGCGCGTACGGACACACCGGACGCTTTGTGGTGGCACATCTGCGGGAGCGCGGGTTCGTGCCGGTGCTCTCCGGCCGCGACGCCGGCAAGCTGCGGGCGCTGGCGGCATCCGTCCCCGGACTCGAGGTCCGGCCGGCGTCCGTCGACGACCCTGCCGCGCTCGACCGCGCCCTGGACGGTGCGGACGCCGTGATCAACTGCGCCGGGCCCTTCGCCGTGACCGCCGCTCCCGTGATCGAGGCGGCACTGCGCGCCGGGATCCCGTACGTCGATGTGGCGGCCGAGATCGAGGCCAACCTCGACACGTTCACGGACTTCGCGGACCGCGCCCGCACGGCGGGAGCGGTGATCGTCCCCGCGATGGCCTTCTACGGCGGCCTCGGCGACCTGCTGGCCACCGCCGCGATGGGGGACTGGACGGCGGCCGACGAAGCGAACATCGCGTACGGACTGAGCAGTTGGCACCCGACCTCCGGGACACGCACCGCGGGCACGGTCTCCCAGGAGCGGCGAGGCGGTCGGCGCGTCCGCCACACGGAGGGGCGGCTGGAGTACCACGACGACAGGCCGACGCTCCTGAAGTGGCCCTTCCCCGACCCCATGGGCACCAGGGAGGTCGTCGCGGAGTTCACGATGGCCGACGTGGTCACCATCCCCAGCCACCTCTCCATCCCCGAGGTGCGCACCCACATGACGACCGAAGCGGCCAGGGACCTCTTTGCCGCGGACACACCGGCGCCGACCGCGGCCGACGAGGACGGGCGGTCCGACCAGACCTTCGTCGTCGACGTCGTCGTACGCTCCGGTGGCACCGAACGGCGCGCCGTGGCACGCGGCCGGGACATCTACGCCGTCAGCGCGCCGCTCGCGGTGGAGGCGGTCCACCGCATCCTCACCGGCCGGACCCGTACGGTCGGTGTCGCCTCCGCCGGTGAGATCTTCGACGCGTACGACTTCCTGCGCGCCCTGTCCCCGCACATCTCGCTCGAACTGCCCGGGTAGGGCGGAAGCCGCGGCGGCGCCACGGCGGCGAGCGGTGGCCGTGCGGGCTTCCGGATCTCCCCCCATGCTGGATGAGGGGGTGAGGCCACGGAGGAGGTGGTGAGGATGCAGACCGTTGTGGATCTCACGCGCTGCCAGGGCTATGCGCAGTGCGTGTTCCTCGCACCGGAGGTGTTCGAGCTGCACGGCGAGGAAGGATTGCTGTACGCCACGGCCGTCCCGGACGACCAGGTCGAGCACGTGCGCCAGGCCGCGGCGGCGTGCCCGGTCCAGGCCATCATCCTCGGTGAAGGGGTGAGCGCCGGTGCCCGGTGATCTGAGCGACGGCCGCATCGTGATCGTCGGCGCGTCGCTGGCAGGGCTCAGGGCCGCGGAGACGCTGCGCGAGGAGGGTTTCACCGGCTCACTGACCGTGGTGGGGGACGAGCCCTGTGCGCCGTACGACCGGCCACCGCTGTCCAAGCAGGTGCTGCTCGGCAAGGCGCCGGCGGACACCACGGCGCTGCCGATGCGCCGGGACCCGGACGCCGACTGGCGACTGGGAGTGGCCGCCACCGGCGTGGACCCCTTGGAGAAACGGGTGATGCTGGCCGACGGCGAGTCGCTGCCGTACGACCGGCTGCTGATCGCCACCGGGACCCGGGCGCGCCCCTGGCCCAACCCGGACGAGGCCTCCCTGGACGGCGTGTTCACCCTGCGCACCAGTGACGAGGCCGGGAAGCTGGCCGAGCGGCTGGCCGCCGGGCCGGAGCGGGTGCTGGTGATCGGTGCCGGATTCACCGGTTCGGAGATCGCCTCCGCCTGCCGGGAGCGGGGTATCGAGGTCACGGTCGCGGAACGCGGCCCCGCACCCCTGGTGGGCGCGCTCGGCGGCACCCTGGCGAAACTCGCGGCGGCCATGCACCGCAACCACGGCGTGGACCTGCGCACCGGGGTGACGGTCACCGCATTGCGCGGGGACGGGAACGGCCGGTTCACCGGCGCGGACCTGTCCGACGGCAGTCGTGTCGAGGCGGATGTGTGCGTGGTGGCGTTGGGGGCGGTCCGCAACGTCGAGTGGCTGGCGGAGTCCGGGCTGGCGGCGGGGCCGCGCGGGATCGCCTGCGACGCCGGGTGCCGGGCCTTCAACATGTACGGGATAGTGACCGACGACGTCTTCGTCGCCGGTGACGTCTCCCGGTTCCCGCACCCGCTGTTCGGGTACCAGATGCTCTCCCTGGAGCACTGGGGCAACGCGGTCGAACAGGCCGAGGTGGCTGCCCACAACATGGTCAGCCCCGGGCCCCTGCGGCGCCCGCACCTCGCCGTCCCGACGTTCTGGTCGACCCAGTTCGGGCTCAACATCAAGTCGGTGGGCGTGCCCACCTACTCCGACCACGTGGTCATCGCCCAGGGCTCTCTGGAGGCGCGCCGTCTGGCGGTGGTCTACGGCTTCCAGGGACGGGTCACCGCCGCGGTCACCGTCGACATGGCCAAGTCGCTCGACTACTACAAGCACCTGATCGAGACGGCAGCTCCGTTCCCGCCCCCGCCCGGCGCGGCGGACCGCGCGATCGCGGCCGACGTCACGATTCCGTCCGACGTGCCCGATCCGAGCGGGCTGTCGCACGGCCCCACCGTGGCGCTCACCGGTCACCTGCCCGATCGACGACTGACAGTGGTGCAGCCCACGCGCTGACCCACGTCCCGCCCGACGACGAGGAGCCACCATGGCCTCCGAGACCTTGCTGGCACGGATCTCCGACTACGCGAACCGCCCCGACCCCTACCCGCTGTACGCGGAACTCCGCGAGGCCGGTCCCGTGGTGCGGCAGGCCGACGGCAGCTGTCTGATCGGCACCTACCACGAAATCGCCGCTCTGCTCCACGACCCGCGGATGAGTGCCGAACCGCGCAGCCGCACCGACTCGTCGTCGTCCGAGGAGACGAGGCGGCCGCCGTTCCTGCGGCTCGACGACCCCGAGCACCACAGACTGCGCACCCTGACCATGCGGCCGTTCGGGCCGCCGCACAGCCCCCGCCGGGTCGACGCCATGCGCGGCGAGATCGCCCACATCACCGGCGAACTGATCGAGGCGCTCCGGGACCGCGAGCAGATCGACGTCGTCGACGACTTCGCCTACCCCCTGCCCATCACCGTCATCTGCCGGCTGATGGGCGTCCCGCGCGAGGACGAGGCACTGTTCCAGGGATGGACCGACGTGATCGTCGCGTCCGCCGACATCGGGCCCGAAGAGGACACCACCGAACGGGACAAGGCGGGCCTGCAGGCCCGGCAGGAGATGGGCCGGTACCTGGTCGACCTCGCCGAACAGCGCCGCGGCCGTCCCACCGGCGACATGCTCTCCGACTTCATCAACGAACCGGACCCCGCCCTGCGGCTCACCGTCGAGGAACTGGCGGAAACGACCATCCTGTTGTTCATCGCCGGACACGAGACCACGGTCAACCTGATCACCAACGGCGTCCTCACCCTGCTGCGCCGGCCCGAGGAGCTGGACCGGCTGCGCCGCGAACCCGGCCTGCTGCCGCGCGCGGTGGAGGAACTGCTGCGCTACGAACCCCCGGTCCACATGCGCGAGAGGATCCCTCTCGCCGACATCGACGTCGCCGGCACCACGATCCCCGAGGGCACCTCCGTCATCCTGGCGCTGGCCTCGGGCAGCCGCGACCCCAAGCGGTTCCACGAGCCCGACCGGTTCGACCCCACCCGCCCGGACAACGAGCACTTCGGCTTCGGCAGCGGGATCCATCTCTGCTACGGCGCACCACTCGCCCGCATCGAAGCCGAGACCGCGCTCGGCGCGCTGCTTCCCCACCTCGGCACGGCCCGCCTGGTCCAGGACCCGCCCCCCTACCGGCAGAACGCCATGCTTCGCGGACCGCGCCACCTGCCCATCCACCTATGAGCCCCCCCGCCGGCGCTCGACGCCGCCCGCCCGGCGTGCTCCTGACGTACCGGCGAGGCGGCGGCTACGCGGTGAGGTGGTCGTGCCGCGCGGGACTTCCGGTCACGTAGTGCACGTACTCGCGCTCCAGTCGGAAACCGGCGGTCCAGGCGAGCAGGCGGCTGGGGCGGTTGTCGCGGGAGCAGGACCAGCTCGCGGTGTGGCCGCGGGCCGCGATGTCCGTGCACAGGGCGGTGACGCAGGCGAGGGCGAGGTGCTCGCGTCGGTGCTCGGGGACCGTGAGGCAGGCGATGTCCTCGTGTGTGCTGCTCAGGAGGTAGGCACAGGCGACGGCGAGGATGCGGTCCTTGTGGAGGGCGGCCCAGCCGAGACCGGAGGCCGCGAGAGCGGTCGGTCCGCCCCATGTGCCGTGGATCCAGGCCGCGTCGGTGCCGAGTCCGGCGAGGGCCGGGGCGTGCTCGGGTGTCAGCCGCCGCACCGTCACGCCCCACGGGAGACGGGGTGTCGAGGAGGGCGGCGTGCGCTGTACGTACACCATGCGCTCCCACGGGGTGACCCGGTCGAAGGTCGTGGCGAGGACGGGCAGAAAGCGGTCGTGCGCGTCGATCCAGCAGTCGGCCAGCGGCGTGAGGTCGCCGGCGGTGAGGGGGTCCGGGTCACCACGCAGCAGCGCGTGGTCGGCGCAGCGTACGGCGACGGTGCGCGGGTGTACCGCCCGGTCGGCCCACCATTGCCCGGTCCCGGTGGCCAGGGCGTGCTCGGCGAGGGCGGCGGGTCCGGGCGCCGCGGCGGGGAACCACCGGGAGAGGGCGGGGACTTGGTGGGGGAGGAGCTGGATCACGGGTTGCCTTTCACGGGGTACGGGGCGACCCCGGTGTGTCCTGGGTCGCCCCTGGGGCTCAACGCTGACCGGCCTTGCGGCCGTGGTTCGCCTTGTTCTTGCGGCGGGCCCTCTTCTTGCGGGTGCGCTTCGACATGGATTTCAACTCCGTGGTGTGGAAGGCAAGTTCAGGCGGTGCGGCCGACGAGCAGGTCGGCGAGCCTGTTGAGGCGCTTGATCGTGCGGTCCTCGGTGGCGACCGGGGCCGGTGCGACGCGCTCGGCGCGGTCGTAGTAGGCGCCGTTGACGATCTCGACGGCCGGGTCGCAGAGCCGGGCCACGTGCGTGGCGCCTTCGGCGGGCGTGACGCCTTCGTGGGCGTACAGCGGCATCAGCGCCGTGTCGCAGACGCCGGGGTGGACGGAGACCGCGGTGACGCGCGGGTCGGCGGCGAAGACGGTGAGTGCGAGCTGTGACTGGGCGTAGGCGGCGAGCCGGGAGTAGCGGCGGGCGCGCTGGGGGTCGTTCCACTGGATGTTCGCGGTGCGGTGCAGGGACGACGAGACGTTGACGACTCGGCCGCCGGGGTCGCTGGTGAGCGCCGGCTCCAGCAGGCAGGTCAGGAGGTAGTGGGCGAGGAAGTTGACCTGGAAGGCGATCTCGTTGCCGTCCGTGGTGACGGTGTGCCGCTCGGGCGCCGCGATGCCCGCGTTGTTGACGAGCACGTCGAGGTGCGGGTGCTGGACGACGACCTGGTTCGCCAGGGACTCGACCTCGTCGAGGTGTGTGAAGTCGGCCGCTACAGGGTGGAGTCGGGCGGCGTCGATGCCTGCCGTGGCGATCAGACGGTCGGCGGCGGCGCGCGCCTCCTCGGCGGTGCGGCCGTGCAGCAGCACGGTGGCACCGCGTTCGGCGAGCTGCCGGGCGGTCTCCAGGCCGATGCCGGTGGTGGCCCCCGTGACGAGGACGGTGCGGCCGGGAAGAGGGGAGAGGTCTTGGTCAGACATGGTCCATCCGGGGTTGCGGGCACGTCGGCGGCCCCAGCGCGGGGACACCGGACAGGTGCGGATACGAAGGACGGGGCGCCGGAACGAATCACGGCGCCCCGAGGGCCACGGACGACGCGTCGGCGTCAGCGGAGAGCGGACGCGGGCGTTTCCGGGCAGCGAGGCGCACGACGGGTCGCGCCGGGACTCGGCGGCCGGTCGAAGAGAAGCCATGCGCTGTTCACAGGACCCATGGAAGCCGCCCCGCACGCCCCGGACAAGCGCAACTCCCCTTCCCATACGCGCCCCTGACGTGCACGGACGCTTCCCTGACGGACTCCGCTCGGCCGGCCGGAGCGTCCTCATCCCAGCCCGGGCACCGCGGAGATCACCAGGTCGATCAGCTTGATGCCGACGAAGGGCAGGACGAGCCCGCCGAGGCCGTACAGCATGAGGTTGCGCCGCAGCAGGTCGTGCGCCGACGACGGCGTGTAGCGCACGCCCCGCAGCGCGAGCGGGATCAGCGCGACGATGATGAGCGCGTTGAAGATGATCGCCGAGGTGATCGCGGAGGTGGGGCTGTGCAGGCCCATGATGTTGAGCGACTTCAGGCCCGGGTAGGCGCCCGCGAACATCGCCGGGATGATCGCGAAGTACTTCGCCACGTCGTTCGTGATGGAGAACGTCGTCAGCGCGCCCCGCGTGATCAGCAGTTGTTTCCCGATCTCGACGATCTCGATGAGCTTCGTCGGATTGGAGTCAAGGTCGACCATGTTCCCGGCCTCCTTGGCGGCCGCGGTGCCGGTGTTCATGGCCACGCCGACGTCGGCCTGTGCCAGCGCCGGCGCGTCGTTCGTGCCGTCCCCGGTCATGGCGACGAGCTTGCCGCCCTCCTGCTCCCGTTTGATCAGCGCGAGCTTGTCCTCGGGGGTCGCCTCGGCCAAGTAGTCGTCCACCCCCGCCTCTTCGGCGATGGCACGGGCGGTGAGCGGGTTGTCGCCGGTGATCATCACCGTACGGATGCCCATGCGGCGCAGCTCGGCGAAGCGCTCGCGGATGCCGTCCTTGACGACGTCCTTCAAATGGATCAGGCCCAGTACCCGCGGCCCGTCCCAGTCGTGCACGGCCACCAGGAGCGGAGTGCCGCCCGATCCGGCCACGGAAACCGTCAACGACCGTGCCTCGGGCGGGACGTGGCCGCCGTACATCTGAACCCACTCGATGACCTCCTGGGCGGCGCCCTTGCGGATCGCGCACACCGCACCGTTGTCCCAGCGCAGATCGACGCCGCTCATCCGGGTCTGGGCAGTGAACCTCACCCACCGGGCATGGCTCAGCTCGCCCTCGGCGGGCGCCCGTAGTCCGTACCGTTCCTTCGCCAGTACGACGACGGAGCGGCCCTCCGGTGTCTCGTCGGCCAGGGACGACAGCTGGGCGGCGTCGGCGAGTTGGTCTTCCGTGATGCCGGGCAACGGCACGAACGCGGCGGCCTCGCGGTTGCCGAGGGTGATGGTGCCGGTCTTGTCGAGGAGCAAGGTGCCCACGTCGCCGGCGGCCTCGACCGCTCGGCCGGACATGGCGAGGACGTTGCGCTGGACGAGGCGGTCCATGCCCGCGATGCCGATCGCGGACAACAGGGCGCCGATCGTCGTGGGGATCAGGGTGACGAGGAGGGCGACGAGGACGGTGGTGGACTGGGCGGCGTCGGCGTACTCGGCCATCGGCTGGAGGGTGACGACGACCAGGACGAAGATGATCGTGAGCGCGGCGAGCAGGATGTTCAGCGCGATCTCGTTCGGGGTCTTCTGGCGCGAGGCCCCCTCGACCAGAGCGATCATCCGGTCGAGGAAGGAGTGGCCCGGGCGGGCGCTGACACGGACGACGATGCGGTCGGAGAGGACGGTCGTGCCGCCGGTGACGCCGCTGCGGTCGCCGCCCGATTCGCGGATGACGGGTGCGGATTCCCCTGTGACGGCGGATTCGTCGACGGCCGCGACACCGTCGATGACATCGCCGTCCGCCGGTATCAGCTCGCCCGCCTCGACCAGGACGACGTCGAGCGGTTTGAGGTCGGTGGCGGCCACGGCCTCCGTCTCGGCGTGCCGCGGGTCGATGCCGTAGTTCCAGTGGCGCAGGCGGAGCGCGACCGTGTCCGTACGGGCTCTGCGCAGCGACTCGGCCTGTGCTTTGCCGCGGCCCTCGGCGACGGCCTCCGCGAGGTTGGCGAAGATCACCGTCAGCCACAGCCAGGCGCTGATCACCCAGGTGAAGACGGCGGGGTGGAGGACCGCGGACAGGGTGGTGAGGACGGCTCCGACGGAGACGACGAACAGCACGGGGTTCTTGACCAGGACCCGCGGGTGCAGTTTGCGCAGCGCCTCGGGGAACGACTGCACGAGCTGCGCCGGCTCGAACAGCCCGCTCGGTGCCCGGCGTTTCGCCCCTCCGTCCGGTCCGGGCCGGGGGGTGCGCCGGGGGCGGGACGGCGGGGCTTGCTGAGGAGCGGCGGAGAACATGGGAACCTTCGTGCCTCGGTGGGGAGCCGGACCCACGCGCACGGAGGCACGTCGGCGACCGGTCGGGCTGACAGAGCGTGTGGTGGCCGCCGGGCTCCGCGGTGCCGGGGTCACGGCACCGCGGAGCTGTGCACGGGCGTCGGTGGCGCGATGACGACGAGAACGCCGCCGCGTGCTCGGCCGCCGGGAGGCCATTCGGATGCCTTCGGGTGAGGAAGGCGGCCGAGGGTGCTTCCGGGGTGAAGCCGTCAGTCACCGACGTCCGAGGCCTCTCCGGCGGCCGAGGGGAAATCTAGCCCGGCCACGCCTTCGAACCGCACGGCCGAGCATGGAATTTGCGCCTCTCTTACGCCCGGTCGGAGGGCGACATCAAGGCCCCGCCAAGGTCAACCGAGAAAGCGTCAGGAGACCATCAACGGACGACGTCGGCGGCCGAAACCGGTTCCAGACGGACCGACACGGGGACACGGACGACCGCCCGCGGCGTGACGTCGGAGGGCTCGTGACGGTCACGGCCGGTACGAGGCGCAGTCCTGAGGCGGGGACCGGGGACTGTCACACGGCCGCAGCCGCAGCCGCAGCCACGGTCAGAACACGGACCGGTCGTCCCGCCTGGGGGGAGCCAGGTCCGCGACCCGGAGGGGGGTCGCGGCCGGGCCCCCG
>LRTP01000312.1 GCA_001550305.1 Streptomyces diastatochromogenes | reverse complement strand
CCTCGACCGGCTCCGGCCTGCGCGGTCGCCGGGTGCGCCTCCTCGTCGCCCTCGGCGCCGCCCTGGCCGTCACGGCGGTGTCCGCGTCGGTGTACTACCTGGTGGCGCGCCCCAAGAGCACCAAGGGCACGCCCGGCGGGCGGACAACCGCGTCCCACCCCGCCGCTTCTCCCGCCGCGGCGCTCCCCGCCGGCTGGAAGCCCTGGCGCGCGAACCTCACCCAGGCCCCGGACAAGGCGTACGCGGACATCTCCATCAGCGGCTCGGAATCCGGCTGCGTGGCCGGCGGCTCCTCCCTGTACTGCGCGGGTTCCGGCTTCACGGTCGCCAAGCTCGACGCCGCCTCCGGCCGCGTCGAGTGGCGGGCCGGCCACACCCCGCAGACCACCCGGCCGCTCGGCGTCCGGGACGGCGTCGTGTACACCTACGAGAAGCCGGGCCTGAACGTGCGCGAGACCTGGCGGCTGGTCGCCCTCTCCGCCGACACCGGAAAACGGCTCTGGTACCGCCCGATCAACGAGGTCTGGCCCGCCGTCCTGTTCGACGGCGGCGTCCTGGCGAAGTCGGACGACGGGGAGGACGGGACGGAGTTCGTCGCCTTCGACGCCCGGACGGGCAAGGACCTGTGGCGGACACCGGCGAAGTCGTCGGTGACCAACTCCTGCTCCCCGCTGGCCCTGGACGGCGTCCCCTACGGCCTGTGCACGCAGCAGAACTCCGACACGGGCTCGACCGGCCTGGTGCGCCTCGCCCCGGCCGACGGCACGGCGCACGACCTCGCCACGCTGCCCCACGGG
The DNA here is from genome assembly GCA_001550305.1 of Streptomyces diastatochromogenes. Taxonomy (GTDB): domain Bacteria; phylum Actinomycetota; class Actinomycetes; order Streptomycetales; family Streptomycetaceae; genus Streptomyces; species Streptomyces mirabilis_D. Next base: position 45,797 of record LRTP01000312.1, on the reverse strand, counting down.
GTGGTGCCGCTCGGCACCACGGGCGGGCAGCCGCTGTTCGCGGTGCCACGGAACGCGGCGGAGGACGAGTCCGTCGACGCCGCGGACACACCGTACTCAAGCCTGCTGAGGGTGAACCCGACCAGCGGTGCCCTCGTCCGGATCCCGCTGGCGGGCCCCCCGCGCGGCTCGGCCACCCTTCTCGACGGCGTCGTGTACTTCGTCCGGCCCGACGGGACCGTCACCGCGGTCAGGGTGACCGACGGCGCCCGGCTCTGGCAGCGTGAGACGCAGATCGAGAATCTGTCGAAGCCGGCGCTGTCGACGACGTACGACGACCTCTTCTTCGCCAACCGCTACGGCCGGCTGCTCGCGCTCGACCGCGCGACCGGCGTCGCACGATGGAACACGGACAAGCTGGACAACCCGGGGAACTCGCCGGAGACCACGGTCCCGAGCCTGCTGCTGGTGAAGGACGCGATCGTGGCCGTGGCGGGCGACACGGCCTTCTCCGTACGTCCGGACCGCCCCAGGGGCACTCCGAAGCCGGCCGCGGCCACCCACTGACGCGACGCGCGACGCGACGTCACGTCACCTCACCTCACGTCGTGTCGTGTCACGTATCGCTGAGGCCCACGTCCCAGAGCTCCCGGAACCGCTTCACCCGCTGCCTGAGATGGTCCTCTCGGGCGTTGAGCGTGGTCTTGGCGTTCTCGTGCAACAGGTCCGGCTCGACTTCGTAGCAGAGTGTCTCGTCGAAGATGACGAAGTCGTTCGTCGTGCCGCGCCGGACGTTCGGCGGGAGCTCGGACAGCGCTACGACGCGCGTGTCGATGCCCATGTTCCGCTGGTCTTCGCAGAGTCGTAGCAGGGCCGGGTCGACGCCCTCCGGCTTCTGCACGATGAACAGACGCCGCACCTTCACACCCCGTTGCGCGATGGCCTCCGCCTGTGCCTGGAGATAGCGGAGGGCGGGCTCGCTGTCCCAGTAGTTGCGCTCCACGAAGCTGCTGGTGGCGTCCATGGTCCCGGTGGTGCACTTGGTGAGGGCCATCAGCCAGTCGTGGTTCTCGCCGGGACAGTCGGCACTCATCGTGGTGAGGTTCTCCATGACCGACGCGAGGCGATCGATCTCCTCGCGGGCGAAGGCGCTCACGAGGCCGGGCCCCAGGGAACTCACCCGCGTGGCGCTGCGGGCCAGTCGTGTCACCCCGTCCAGGCGCAGCATGGAGTGGTCGAGGGTGTCGAAGAGTTCGGTCGCCTCGCTGATGTCCGTGAACCTCCGGTCGACCAGGGTCCGCATCTCACGGTGGTGGCCGGTCAGACGGTCGGCGACTTCCCGTGCGTACGCCTGTTGACCGGTCTCCACCGAGGCCAGCCGTCGTTCGAAGTCGACCATGTACTGGACGATGAGCGTCGCGCCGCCGATGACGATGGAAACCGCGAGTTGCCACAGTTTGTTCTGGTCCTGGTTGATCAGGTTGGTCGTCACGTACGCGATGGTGGCCACGACGACGGTGACCAGTGTCTTCAGCAGAACCGGCGGTATGCGCAAGCCCTCCGCCGTCCCCGGAGCCGGTATCGGTGCCGGTGCCGGTGCCGGCGCCGGCGCCCCTGACGATCCGTCCATTCCTGCCTCTCCCCCCGCGGGATCGATCCTGGGATGTTCCGATCAGCGTGACGCCAGTGCCTCACGCAGCAACGGTATTGCCTGGAGGGCCAGTTGGTCCCGGATGCGTTGAACCAGGGTCTGCCACTGCCGGCTGAATCCGGGTTCTCGCTCGAGTACCTCCCAGAGCGGGCCCAGTGCCGGGTCCACGTGGGCCCTCGGCATCCACAGGTGCAGCAGATGGTCGACGGCCGGGCGCAGTGCCAGGACGGTGGCGGCCCCGCCGCTCGCTCCGAGCCGGCTGGTGTCCAGCATCCGTACGACCGTCGTCAGAAGCCAGTCATGCAGGGCGAGGTCCTCGCACAGGCCCGCGACGGCGGACGTCTGCTCCGCCGCCGGGACGCGCAGTTCCACGGTGCGCAGTTCGTCCTCGGCGAGGGTGAAGCGTTCGATCGAGGCGCCTTCGCCGTCGGAGGCCCGCAGCGCCACCCAGCGCAGCCGGGTGGCGCGGGACTTGAAGGGGGCCTTCCGATCGAGGAGGGGATGCCTGCGCAGTTGCGCGAGCAGGCCCTCGGCGATCAGTCCGAGATGCAGCTCGCCCTTCTGGGGATCTCGCAGAATTCCCTGGGCCAAGGCCTGTTCGGGCAGCTTGCCGAACGGCTCCAGCACCCCGGGACGCACCAGATAGTGGCCCCACGGCTGCCGTCGGTCCGGTCCCGCGGCCGGGGCCCGGAAGTACGCGGTGGCCTGCAGGACACGGCCTTCGGTGAGCGCGGCGCGGGCGACGACCGTACCGACCGCGCGCACCTTCGCCCCGCCGGCGGCCGGCAGCCGGCAGTCCACCCCGGTGAGCGTGTCCGGTGAGAGCGCGTACACCTGGGGCCGTTCGGAGACGAGGACGCGTTCGTCGGAGCGCAGTTGCAGGAGGTGGGCGGCGGCCCGGGTGTCCAGCGGCTGGAAGGACGGCAGCAAACAGGTGCGTACTTCGCCGCAGGCGAGCACCGCGTGGGTCGAGTCCCTGGGGCTCCGCATGTCACAGGCCCGCGTAGAAGACGTACGCGACACGGTCCGCGACGGCGTCCGGCACGGGCGTGCCCTCACGGGTGGCGCGTTCGGTGACCTGCCGCAGCGCTCCGGAGTCCACGTCGGTCTGGTCGAGGATGACGCGCACCGCGTGCTCGACGGGCACGAACCGGTTGGGGAGCACGGAACAGGTGCGGTAGGCGCTGAAGGGTGCCGCGGAGGTGTTGAGCTGAAGCAGCGGCGGGAGTTCGTCCCAGTCGCGCGGGAAGTCGCCGGAGCTCCAGGGGTGCGGTGCGAGGACGGGCTCGCCCTCGTTGCGCAGGAGGCCGAGGCGGGCCAGTTGCCAGACCGCGGCGAGGAAGGGGCAGGACCAGGTGCGGTGGCCCTCCTTGTCGTCGTCCCACAGTTCGATGTCCAGGAAGACGGAGTGACGGCGTGCCGCGGTCTCGTGGGGCGCCCGCCAGGCGGTGGCCGTCGTCATCGCCCGCGTGGTGCCTGCGGACGGGGTGCGTTCGCCGTTGGCGAGCCAGCCGGTCACCCCGACGGGCGGACGCAGGCCGTAGGTGCCGGGCGGGGGTGATTCGACCAGGCGGTGGGAGACGGACTCGGCGAGGGGCACCTTGTCCGCGACGGCGCAGCCGGATTCCCTGGCCAGGTAGTCGATGACCAGCCCGGCCCGCTCGGCCTCGGCGAGCAGCAGCGGGACGAGGTCGGCGGGCGAGGAGAAGCGGGTGAAGTAGTCGTCGATCAGGAAGCAGGTGCTGACGCGGGGTCGCCTGCCCGCTGCCCGGACGGCGGCCTCCGCGCGGGCCGCGTCCACCCAGGGCCGTACCCGTGCGAAGTGCCGACGCAGTCGGTCGGGGCCCTCCTCGAAGTCCTCCATGTACAAGTGGCCCAGTTCCAGGGAGAGATGGGAGAGCGGTACGGATCGGGTGCTGGGCTCCGCGGTGGTCTCCCGGAATACGGCTTCTGTCACGGCTGCCCCCAGTACATGTCGTCGGTCAGCCTTCGGGCGAGGTTCTCCAGCGCCTCCAGGGTCTGCTTGTTGGCGATCTGGGTGGAGAGGACGTCCTCTTCGGTGATGAGCTGTTCGCGCCACTGCAGGACGGGTTCGAGGGGGACGCTTCCCAGCACCCGGCTGTCACCGATGCCGTGTTCCGAGGCCAGCACGCGCAGTTCCTCTTCACACTTGTGCATCCAGGCGATCTGCGCGGGTGACACATGGGACCACAGCGGGGATTCGGGGTCGGGCACGGCGGCGCGGACGAAGCGGATGGCGTCCCGGAGTACGCGCTTGTCGTGTCCCCTGGCCTCTCCGGCTTCCAGGATGCCGTGCTTCTCGAACACCAGCCCGTGCACGGCGATCACGTGCTGCCGGGTCCAGCGGTGGAAGACCAGCCAGCGGGTCTCGACGCCGCGCATCTCGGGCTGCGCGGTCACGTCCAGCGCCATCTCCACCGCGTAGCTGCGGCCGGCGCTCAGGTCCACGATGATCAGGTCGAACTCTCCGTTCAGGCGGAGCATCAGGTCCGCGCAACGGCGGAGGGTCCCCTGGTTCGTGGCGAACTCGCCGCCGCTGGGGTCGCCGGGCAGCAGGACCAGTCGGCCCGCGCCGTTGGGCTTGTTCCGCAGAACGGGGTGCTCGGTGAGTTTCCAGATGTCGAAGCGGGCCGGCTCGCCGATCGTGCCCTCCAGGTAGGAGTGCAGGCCGCTGCCCTCGGTGCCGCGCGGGGCTGTCGGTATGTCGAAGACGGCCACGGCGGTGGGTGAGCCGAAGTCGAAGTCCACGTAGCACACGTCGTCCCCGGCGAGCGCCCGCTGGTAGGCGAGATTCGCGCTGGTGACGGAGCGGCCCGTGCCTCCCTTGTCGGAGGCGGCGAAGACGAACACGGTTCAGGCCCCCTGAGCGTCGTCCCTGGCCTGGGCCAGGGTTTCGAGTTCGCCGAGCACGGACAGGGCCAACGCGCAGGCCGATCCGGGCCGTTCGTCGACGATCCTGCGGGCGCGGCGGAGCCTGATCTCCAGGCTCTTCAGCGCCCTCCCCTGCCCGCTGCCCGGGTTGGCCGGCACCTCCAGTTGTTCATGGCCCAGGAGGTGGGTGGATTCGCTGAGCAGGGCCCGTGCGAGGGTGGTGAGTTCGGTGCTGCGTATGGGTCGCTGGGAGTAGAGGTCGTGGGCGGCGACCATGCATTCGGTGACGCGCTCGGTGACGCTCCAGGACGGGGGTTCCTCGCTCCGCGGCGCCGACGGGTAGACGGCGTGGACGTCGTCCCACAGACCGGTTCCCTCGCCCTCCTCGATGCGGCGCTGCCACAGATGCTCGAAGACCTGTTCCGCGAGCCGCAGGAGCCGGTCGTGGGAGTCCGGGTTGCGGGACAGCGTGCAGAGCTGCACGGTCCGTTTGAGCAGCTGCGCCGAGAAGTCGGCGATGGTCCACTGCATGGGTGGGCCCAGGGCCTCACTGCCCTGCAGCGGCAGTGCGACACCGGGCCGGTGCAGGAGCAGGGCGGTCGCGTCGTCACGGGCCATCCTGCTGGTGATCCGGCCGTGTTCGGCGAGGCGCTCCATGACGTCGACGGTGCGGGTGAGGTCGTCGTCGGTGGCGCGGCGGCGTACCAGGTCGTGGACGAGGATGGCGGCGACGGAGAGCGAGAAGTACGGGGACTCCAGTTGCTGGCCCGTGGTCCGCCAGGGGATGTCCTCCAGCGGCCAGCGCTCGGCGTCGAAGCGGGCGATGCCCGACCAGTACTGCTGGGTGATCTCCCAGCGGAGGCGGAGTGCTTCGGCGAGCTTCTGCTGTTCGGGGTTGAGCAGGCCGAGGGTGAGGGTGCGGTCCGAGAACAGGTCCTGGATGCCGTCCAGGGCGACGACGGTGAAGTAGAGGTACGGCACGGGGTCGGCGACGCCGTTCGGCTGCGGCCCGATCGGTTCGTCGGTGGCCACTTCGGGCGCGTCCTTCACCAGACTCCAGGTCCAGCCGCACTCGAAGAGCCCGCTCTCGTCGCGGAGGGCCTCCTCGACGTCGACTCCGAGGACGACGCTCTCCGTGAGGGTGGCGCGCAGCGACCGGAAGCGGCGCTGGAAGGTCTGCAGGACGAGCCGTGGGGGCAGCCGCCCCTGGCCGAGGAGTTCGCAGAGCGTACGGCCCTGGGGGGACTCGGCGTCGAAGACGTTGACGGTGAACGAGCGGAGCAGGCTCACCATGGCGGCGGTGAGCCGGTTGCTGCAGGCGGTCTTGAGTTCCTGGATCAGGTGCAGCATGTCGCGGCGGCCGGTCCTGGCCTCGTACGTCCTGAGGAAGCCGAGGGTGGCGAGGCAGAGGGTGACCGACATCGAGTAGGAGTCGACGACCTCCATCTCCCGCTGTTTCCCGGTGAGTTCCCGGCCGTCCTCCTGGGGGGCGAAGTAGTGGCCGCCTGCGAAGGTCGGCCGCTCGTCGTCACCGGTGTGCCTGCGCATGAAGTCGCCGACGGCCGTCAGGAGGAGTCCGGGGATCTCCGTCCGTCCGCCGGGCCGTCCCAGCGCCTTCTCCACGTCGTACTGGGTGAGGTCCGGGTCGTCGAGGCGGAATCCGGCGATCTCGGTGGCCGGGTACATCAGACAGAGCAGCCGCTCGGCATCCGCCACGCTGCTGAGCCCGCCCCATTTCCCCCAGGACCAGGCGCCGTCGTCGATCGAATTTCTGGCCATCGCCCGCCATATGTCCAGCAGGTGCTGACGCGGCTCGATCCGCATCCCCATGCCCCCTCACAGGTGATGTCGCCCAAACGGCCTGCTTTCGACGGTATCAGGATCACGCAGCCCGCAGGCCAGGATCATTCCCGTGTATCCCTCGCGGAGAACGTTCGGCTGCCCCATCCGGCACGTCTCCACATTTCCCGCGAATCCCACGATGCTGTCGCGTACCTGGGATTCACTCACGTCACATGCGGGAAATTGATTCTTGCCCACCGCATAGCCCATGGAATGCTCCATGAACGCGGCCGCGAAGGGTGCTCCCGGTGCGAGGGCGCGCATGAAGCATTCCACCGCGCTCCGGAACTCCTTGCGGGAGGTCGTCATGGACTCGGCCACGAAGAACATGGTCCCCATGGACCACTTCCCCTCCCGGCGGACCAGGTCGAAGAGATTGCCCTTCTCGATCCGGACGGCCCGGCGGAACCTCGTCCGGGGGTCGCTCCCGAGCGCCGCGTACGGCCCGCTCCGGCACAGGGCGTCCCAGAACTGGTCCCAGTTCGGGTCGTACCGGTCCACCTGAGCTTCCAGATAGCTCACGTTCGCGGCCGAGCGGTCGAGCAGCGTGATCTCCTCGCACCAGGGCAGCATCGCGAGAGCGGGGTAGAGATTGGCTCCGGCGCCCACGTCGATACCCTGAATCCGTTCAGCGGGATTCCTGCGGAAATGATCACTGAAATGGCTTCGCACGACGGCGATGATCTCTTCGTCCTCGGCGACCATGGAGCGGTAGTTGTGTTCAATGTAGGTACGAGGGTCGAAGTAGTCCCAGGGTGCGTCCGCATTCAACTGGTCGACGTGCCCCGGTGATCTCGAATCCATGCCCCAAGGTATCAACACGACCAGGCCGTCGACTCTCCATCAACCCGATCCGGCGCACCGGCGGATGCAAGGGGGGCGCATTGCGGCAATCGGAGAAGCGATCTTCGATTCACCCCTTGAAGGATCGTGCCGCGCCACGCGATGCTGACCGGATGTCCGCTCATCCTTTGGTTCCGTTCTCGCCGCCTTCCGACATTGGGCCCTTTCGCATACGACCGGCATCAGAGGACGACCTGCCCGCGCTCGTCCGCCTGGACACGGAGCTCTTCCCGGACTTCGCGTACCCGTACTTCGCGCTGCGCCAGTTCCTCGACATGTACACGGACCATCTCCTCGTGCTCGACGACGGCTCCTGCCTCCACGGCTACGCGCTGAGCGCACCCTCCGCGGACGGGTGCAGGAGCTGGATCCTGGGCCTGGGCGTCGCCAAGCAGCTGCGGGGGCAGGGACTGGCCCGACGGCTCATGCAGGAGACGCTTCGGAGGCTGCCCATCGACGGAGTGCACGAGGTGTGGCTCACCGTGGAGCCGACCAACACCGCCGCGATCGCCCTCTACCGGTCCCTGGGATTCGCCGAACAGGGCGCCCGAGAGGGCTACTTCGGGCCGGGCAACGACCGTCTTCTGCTGGCGTTGCGCCACTGACCTCGACAAGGGGCCCGGCCCGGGGCCCGCTCACCGGGTCACGGACACCAACCCCGCCTCGTACGCGATGATGACCAGCTGGACCCGGTCCCGCGCGTCCAGCTTGGACAGCAGGCGGGTCAGGTACGTCTTCGCCGTGGCGACGCTGATGAAGAGCCGCTCGGCTATCTCGGTGTTGGACAGGCCCGTGCCGACCAGGGTGAGGACCTCGCGCTCGCGGTCCGTGATCGCGGCCAGGTCGCGGCGTGGGCGCGCCGGCTCCGAGGAGCGCGCGGAGGTGAAGTCCTGGATCAGGCGGCGGGTGACGCTGGGGGCGATGAGGGCGTCGCCGGCCGCCACGACCCGTATGGCCCCGATGATGTCGTCCAGGGCCATGTCCTTGACCAGGAACCCCGACGCGCCCGCGCGCAGCGCCCCGTACACGTAGTCGTCGTCGTCGAAGGTGGTCAGGACGACGATCCTCGACTCGCCCGCACCCGTCGTGATCCGGCGGGTCGCCTCTATGCCGTCCACGCCGGGCATGCGGATGTCCATCACCACGACGTCGGGCCGGAGTTCCTCGGTGCGGGCCACCGCCTCCTCGCCGTCCGCGGCCTCCCCCACCACCTCCACGTCCTCGATGTCGGCGATGACCATCCGCAGGGCCGTGCGGATCAGCTGCTGGTCGTCGGCGAGGACGACACGGATCGGCATCACGCGGCCACCGTCGTCGCGGTCGCCGGGACCGGGAGGCGGGCCGTCACCCGGAAGCCGCCCTCGGGACGGGGGCCCGCCGTGAACTCGCCGTGCAGCAGGGCCACGCGCTCGCGCATCCCGACCAGGCCGAAGCCGGTGTCGGTGGTGCTGCCCCGGCCCCGGCCGTCGTCGGTGACCTCGACGGCCACGTGCTCCTCCAGGTAGTCGACCGTCACCCGGCAGGCTGTCGTCGCCGCGTGGCGTACGACGTTCGTGATCGACTCCTGGATGATCCGGAAGACGGAGAGGTCGATGTCCGGGGGGAGTTGGCGGCGCGCGCCCTTCCAGTGGACGTCGACCTGGAGGCCCGCCGCCGTTGTCGCGGCGGCCAGGCGGTCGAGGTCGGCAAGGCCCTCGGCCGGGTGCAACCCGTCGGCCACGGCGCGGGAGCGGTCCTGGTCCGCATGGCGCAGGGAGACCAGCATCCGGCGCAGCCCCGCCAGGGTCTCCCGTCCGGCCGTCTCCACCGCCGTCATCGCCTCGCGCGCGGCCTCCGGCTGGGTGCGGACGACACGGGCCGCCGCCCCGGCCTGGAGGGCGATGATGCCGATGCTGTGGGCGACCATGTCGTGCATCTCGCGGGCGATGCGCAGGCGTTCGTCGGTGACCGCCTGGGTGGCGGCCTGGGCGCGGAGCTTCTCGCCGTACTGGCGGGTGCGGTGGGAGGCGTCGCCGAGGAGCCAGGCGACGACGGCCGTCAGCGCGACGGTCAGCTCTTCCAGCGTGCCGATGCCCCACCCGCGCAGCAGCCGTAGGGACTCCCAGGCCACCAGGACGGCGAGCGCCATGCAGAGGGCGGTGACTCCGGTGCGGCGGGGGCGGCCGGCCGCGATGAAGTAGAGGGCGAGGTCGACGGCGAGGAACTGGGCCAGTTGGATCGCCACCGCGGCCAGGTTGATGGTGAGGAAGGCGGCGGCCGTCAGGAGCAGGGCGAGGGCCCCGAGCGGCCGTCGGTGCAACCACATGCTGCCGAGCAGCGCCAGGGCGCAGGCGATGGTCAGGACCACCAGGCCGTCCCAGCGGTAGAACTGGGTGGCGGCAAGCTCGTTGGCTGCCTCCTCACCGGGGAGCCGTACGCGGGCGAGGAAGGTGAACGCCGTGCTCGCGCTCCAGGCCAGGGCCACCCAGGCACCGGGCGGCACGAGCTTGAGACGGGGCGGGAGCGGCATGGCATGCATGCGGCGATCGTAGGCACGGGAGCCGTGGACGGGCATCGGTCCGGGGACGTACACCCCTGGTCGACACCGGCCCGGGAGAGTGTCGGCCACCGGGCGATACCGCGCGGCAGGGCGCCGACGAGACGGTGGTCCGTGTGATCGAAGTCAACGAACTGACCAAACGGTACGGCGACACCACCGCCGTACGGAACTTGACGTTCCAGGTACGCCCGGGGCGCGTTACCGGGTTCCTCGGCCCGAACGGCGCGGGCAAGACGACGACGCTGCGCATGCTGCTCGGGCTGATCGGCCCGACCGGCGGGAGCGCGACGATCGACGGACAGCCGTTCCGGCGTCATCCGCGCGGGCTGCGGCACGTGGGCGCGCTGCTCGACGCGGGTGACGTCCACGGCGGGCGCAGCGCGCGGGCCCATCTGGAGGCGCTGGCGCGGAGCAATCGCATCCCCCGGAGCCGGGTGGACGAGGTGCTGGAGGAGGTGGGCCTCGCGGGGGCGGCGGCGCGACGCCGGGTGGACGGGTTCTCGCTGGGCATGCGACAGCGGCTCGGCATCGCCACCGCGCTGCTCGGCGAACCTCCGGTGCTGCTCTTCGACGAACCCCTCAACGGGCTCGATCCGGAAGGTGTGTTCTGGGTGCGGGAGCTGTTTCGCAGGCTCGCGGCCGAGGGGCGTACCGTCTTCGTCTCCAGCCATCTGATGTCCGAGATGGAGCACACCGCGGACGAGCTGATCGTCATCGGCCGGGGTGAGCTGATCGCCGCGGAGAGCGTGACCGCGTTCGCGGCGCGCGGCACCCGGCCGACGGTGACCGTGCGGACGCCGGACCTCGCGAAGCTCACGGCCGTGCTGTCCGAGGAGGGCGCGGCGGTGGCGCCGTACGACGACCGGACCCTCAAGGTGACGGGCCTGAGCGCGGCCCGCATCGGTGAACTCGCCCTCCACCGACGGATCCTGCTCGAGGAACTGACCCCGCAGGCCGCGTCCCTGGAGGCCGCCTTCATGGAACTGACCGCCGAGAGCACCGAGTTCCTCGCCGGAGACGCCCGATGACCACTCTCGCCCTCACCCCCACTCCCGCGCATCCCACCGCGCGGTTCACCGACCTCCTCGCCGCCGAGTGGATCAAACTCCGTTCCCTGCGCTCGACCTACTGGGCGCTCGGCGCGGGCGCCCTCGCCGTCATCGGCTTCAACGCCAACGCGGCGCGGGTCCACGCGCACGACTATCCGCGTTACAACCCCCAAATGCGCGCCTTCGCATGGGAGTTGGCCTTGCGTGACGCCTTCACCGACGGGTCGGCACTGATCCTGGTCCTCGCGGCGGCGAGCATCGGCGCGATCACGGTCGTCGGGGAGTACTCGACGGGCCTGATCCGTACGACCCTCGCGGCCGTCCCGGACCGGCGTGCCCTGATGGCGGCAAAGGTCGTGGTGGTGACGGCCGTCATGACGCTGTACGGCGCGTTCGTCGCGAGTGCCTCCTTCGCCTCGACGCAGGTGATCCTCACCACCCGTCACGCCGCCGTGTCGATCACCCACGTCGGTGCCCTGCGCGTGGTCGTCGCCTCCGCGCTGCTCGCCCCGGTCTGCGCGCTGGCGGGCATGGCCTTGGGGGCCCTGATCCGGCACAGCGCGAGCACGATGGTCGCCGTCACCGCCGTCCTGCTCCTCGTCCCCAGCTTCATCACCGACCGCTACCGCTGGACGGCCACTGTACGGCACGCCATGCCCGTCAACGCCTGGACGCGGCTGACCGACATCGCCTACGGCCAGGATCCCTTCACCCTGGTCCCGCGCTACGGGGCGACGGTGACGGGCAGTTGGGTGGTGCTGGGGGCGTGGGCGGTGGTGTCGGCGGTGATCGTCGTGGTGGCGGTGGACCGCCGGGACGTGTGAGAGGTCGTACGGGACGGCCGCGTCCGTGGTTGTCAGTGGGCGGCCGTACTGTGCACCCCACGCACACAACGCCGTACGGCATCACGCGCACTGGAGGAACCATGTCCGCGAGCGCCCGTCTCGTCACCACGCTCGCAGGCCCGCTGGGGTCGGCCACGGCCGGTTTCCCAGGAGAGCGGTGCCTGCCCGGCCGGACGCTGATCCTCCAGAGCGACGACACCCAGCTGGCCGCGTACGACCTGGCCGCGGCGCTCGCGGGGGAGGCGTCGGTGGCCCGGTTCCCGTTGCCGTGGCCGCGCCGCTTCGGGACGTGCACCGTGTCGCCGGGGCTGGACGTCGCCGTCTTCGCGGGCGTGCACGCGGTGCGGGCGGTGGACCGGCGGGGCGCCACCCTGTGGGAGGTGCGGCACGGCTGCTGGGAGGGGAGCTGCCGGGAGACGCACGCCTCGTTCGACGAGTATGCCGACAGTCGGGGGCACTTGTACGCCGACAGCGGCTCGGTGGTCTTCTCCGCGGACGGCAAGCTCGTGTGGGCCCATGTGCGCGGGCCGCTGGCGGCGGGGGGCGGGGATCCGGACGTGATCGAGGAGTGGCTGGTGCTGGACGCCATGGACGGGACTGTCCTCGGGCGGGCGGACACCCAGACCGTGGCCGCCGGTTCGGGGCACGTGTCGCACCCTGACCCCGGACAGATGGGGTTGAGCGTCGGCGAGGGGCAGGACGGGGCGCCGCTGCTGTGGGGCCGCTGGGACGGTGAGCGGCTCTCCGTCGAACGGATCGACGACGACCGGTGTCTGCTCGCCGTGAGTCCGTCGGGCGAGCACTTCCTGACCGTGACCCACTATCAGGAGCTTCTGTCCCTGCACCGGGTCGAGGACGGCTCGGTGGTGTCGGAGCTGGACGCGGAGGAGGTCATACCCGATCACCCCGCCCTGGACCCGAACAACGACGAGCCCGAGGTGCACTGGGACTACTACGGCGGCTTCCTCGACGAACACACCGTCATCGCGGGCACCACCGAGGCCGACGAGGAGTACGGGACGGGACGGCACTGGCTGGTCGACGTGCGGGACATGCGGCTGCTCGGCGAGGTCACCTACCCGTTCCCGGCATCCGGCGTGCCGAACACCCTGGGCGACGGCAGCTGGTACACGATCGCCGAGGACACGAAGGAACTCCAGGTGTGGCGTCTGGCCGACGTCTAGAGGCGGACAGGACCCAGGGCCGGACAGGACCCGTACCACCCCCGTACGACCCCCTACGACCCCGTACTCAGCCCACTCCCCTGGACTCCTGGGCCGCCCTCGCCTCGATGCCGCGGAAGTGGTCGGCCATCGCGCGTTGGGCGGCCTCCACGTCTCGGGCGCGCAGGGCGGTGACGATGTCGCGGTGGCGGCGGACGGTCATTTCGGGGGACGGGTCGTCGGTCCAGCCGCGTATGCCGGCGACCCGGCTGAAGACGGTCCAGAAGGCGCCCAGGAGCTGCGGCACGAGCGCGTTGCCGAGCGAGGCGTACAGCAACTCGTGGAACTCGCGGTCGAGTTCCGGGAAGGGGCGCCCTGAGCGGCCCGCCTCCTCCATCTCGGCCACGACGGCCTCGAGGCGGTCGAGCTCCGGCTCGGTGAGCACGGCCGCGACCCGGCGTATCAGCCCCTCCTCCAGCACCTCCCGTACCTGGAGGATCTCCGCCAGCGCCCCGGTCTCGTTCTTGTCGTCGGGCTGGGCGAGCGTACGGAAGGTCAGGCCGTCCACGAAGGGGGTCAGCGAGGCCTCGCCCACGTAGGTGCCGTAGCCGTGCCGGATGTCGACTATGTCGAGGGCCTGCAGGGCCTTGAGGGCCTCGCGGACGGAGTTGCGGCTGACGCCGAGGTCCTGCATCAGCTCGGTCTCGGTGGGCAGCGGGGCGCCCGCCTGGAGCCTGCGGTCGAGGATCAGCTGCATGACCTCGCGCTGGATCTGACTGCTCACCCGGCGCTCGGACCTGCGCTCGGGCCCGCGCCGGTTCCCGGTCTCCTCAGACATGCGCCGCATCGTACGCTCACTGGACATCCGACGTCCCACCTCCGGGTGGATTCAGCACCAACTACCCGTGTTTCAGGGCTTCATTGGTCGCACCTCTGGAAGATACGCCATTCGTGTGCGATCCCTTGACCGCCCTCACGGGCCCTCTTATGGTCACGCTGCCCACCATGACGTAGGACGTCGTATCTCCCGCCTCTCTCTGGAGGAACCGTGCGCGACGTGACCGACCACTCGGCGCTGCACCGCCGACGTTTCCTGAAGTACTCCGGCGCCCTCGCCGCGGCCGGGGCCCTCTCCTCCTCGCTGGCGGCCTGCTCGTCCGGGCCGCAGTCCACCAATGACACCGGCGGCGGGAAGGGCGGCAAGGACGCGACGCTCACCGCCGTCATCGGCTACGGGAACGACGGCAGCTGGGACCCGACGCAGACCGCGTCCGCCTTCGCCATGGCGGCCAACAACCACATCTACGAGGGGCTGTTGGACACGGACCCGATCTCGCGCGAGCCGTACGCGGCGCTCGCGACCCAGGTGCCGGGCGATCTCAGCGGCACGTCCTGGAAGTTCACGCTGCGGGCCGGGGCCACCTTCCACGACGGGAAGCCCGTCACCGCCGACGACGTGGTCTTCGTCTTCGACCGGATCCTCGACCCGAAGACGCAGACCCTCGGCAAGGGCTTCTTCGCGAGCTGGCTGAAGGAGGTCCGGAAGATCGACGCGTCGAACGTCGAACTGGTGCTGAGGTTCCCCTTCCCGGAAGGCATCGCGCGACTCACCCTCGCCAAGATCATGCCCAAGCACGTGTTCTCCCAGCCCGGTGCCTGGGACGACGCGATCAAGGGGAAGGCGGTGGGCTCGGGGCCGTACCGGCAGACCGCCCACCACCCCAAGTCGAACACCACCTTCGAGGCGTTCACCGCCTACAACGGCCCGCGCAGGCCGGCCTTCAAGAAGATGAACTGGCTGACGATCGTGGACGCGGCGCCGCGCGTCGCGAAGATCTCGGGCGCGAGCGCCGGGGCCCAGATCGCCGACAACATCCCGTACGCCAACATCGAGCAGCTGAGGAAGGGCGGCATGACCGTCGAGGGCGGCGCTGGGATGAACAACCTCTTCCTGATGTTCCACACCAAGCACAAGCCCTTCGACGACGTACGGGTGCGCCAGGCCCTGCACTACGCCATCGACACCGGCAAGATGGTCGAGGTCGCCCTCCACGGACACGGCAGGCCATCGAGCTCGTTCCTCAACGAGGGGAACCCGGCCTACCGGCCGGCGAAGACCGTGTACGGCTACGACCCGCGGAAGGCCAAGCAGCTCCTGAAGGCCGCCGGGGTCTCCGGGCTGAAGATCGAGATCCTGTCCGTGAACGTCAGCTGGATCGTCGACTGCCTGCCGACCATCAAGGCGTCCTGGGACGCGATCGGGGTCGAGACCACGCTCTCACCGCAGGAGACGACGGCCGTCTTCACGAAGATGGACCAGAAACAGGACTACCAGGTGGTGGCCGCCGCCTCGAACCCCAACCAGTTCGGCCTCGACGCCGACCTGATCATGCACTACAACTACGGCCCCGAGAACCTGTGGATGCAGTACGCCCGGTGGGCGGGCGACCCGGTCGCGAAACAGCTCTTCAAGGACATGGACCGGGCGACGCGGGAGCCGGACGCCGACAAGAAGAAGACGATGATCCAGGACTACATCGACGTCGTCGCCGAACAGGCCGTGCTCTACCCGGTCGTGCACAACGAGCTGATGACGGCCTGGGATCCCGGGAAACTCACGGGCATCAGGGCCCAGCCCTATCCGGGCGTCAACCTCCTCCAGGCCAAGTGGGCCTGACGTAGATGACAGCCATCGTCCGCATCCTGGCCCGCCGTGTCGCCCTGCTCGTGCCGCTGATGCTCGGCATCGTGCTGTTCGTGTTCCTGGTGATGCGGTTCTCGGACGTCGACCCGGCGTCCGCGTTCTTCCAGGGCGCCAACCCCACTCCGCGGCAACTGCACGACTTCCGGCAGCAGAACGGCCTGCTCGACCCCCTCCCGGTGCGTTACGTCCACTTCATCGGCGATCTGCTCCACGGCGACCTGGGCACCAGCGCGCTGACCCGGGCGCCGGTCGTCGACCAGGTCACCACCGCGCTGCCGCTCACCCTCCAGCTCACCTTTCTCGGCCTCGCCATCGCGGTGGTGCTCGCCCTGCTCGGCGGTGTCACCGCCGCGATCCACCGCGACCGACTGCCCGACCAGGTCATCCGGGTCGTGTCGCTGACCGGGGTCGCGGCGCCCGGCTTCTGGCTGGCGCTGCTGATGATCCAGTACCTGGCCGTGGACCGGGGCTGGTTCCCGACCGGCGGATACATCAACCCCGGTGACTCGCTCAGCGGCTGGCTGAAGACGATGACGCTCCCCGCCTTCGCGCTCTCCCTCCCGGTCGCCGCCCAGCTCACCCGGATCGTGCGCACGGCCGTGGTCGAGGAACTGGACAAGGACTACGTCCGCACGGCGATCGGCAGCGGACTGCCGCCGGTGGTCGTGGTCGGCCGCAATGTGCTCCGCAACGCGCTGATCAACCCGCTGACCGTGCTCGGCCTGCGCGTCGGCTATCTGCTCGGCGGCGCGGTCGTCATCGAGACGATCTTCTCGCTCCCCGGCATGGGCAAGCTGATGATCGACGCCGTGAAGAACGGCGACCCGGCGGTCGTCCAGGGCGTCGTCCTGACCACGGCCACCGGGTTCGTGGTCGTGAACCTCGCCATCGACATCCTGTATCTGCTGGTCAATCCGCGACTGAGGGATGCCACGTGACGATCCCCCCGCTCTCCCGCCGACGTCTCACCGAGGGCCTCGCCCGGCCCGGCGTCCGGCTGCGACGCCTGCCCGTCCTCTCCCGGATCGCCCTCGGCTTCCTCACCCTCGTGGTCCTGCTGGCCGTGTTCGCGCCCCTGCTCGCCCCGCACGACCCGCTCGACCAGCAACCGCAGGTCGACGGCACCGGCGCCCCTTCCGGTGGTCACTGGATGGGGCAGGACAGCCTCGGCCGGGACATCCTGAGCCGGCTGATGTACGGCGCCCGCTGGTCCCTCGCGATCGGCCTGGGCGCCACCTCCCTCGCCCTCGTCGTCGGCGCGCTCCTCGGCGCGATCGCCGCGACCTCGCGGGGGGCCGTCGACGAGACGCTGATGCGCTGCCTGGACGTCGTGATGGCGTTCCCCGGCATCGCGCTGGCCGCCGTCCTGGTCGCGGTCTTCGGCGGCGGCATCACGGTGCTGATCTGCGCGATCGCGTTCCTGTTCACCCCGTCGGTGGCCAGGGTCGTCCGCGCGAACGTCCTCGACCAGTACGGCGAGGACTATGTGACGGCGGAACGGGTGATCGGCGCCCGCACCCCGCACATCGTGCTGCGCCACGTGGCGGTCAACTGCGCCGCCCCCGTGCTGGTGTTCTGCACGGTCCAGGTCGCCGAGGCCATCGTCTTCGAGGCCTCGCTGTCCTTCATCGGCGCGGGCGTCCGGCCGCCCGACCCGTCCTGGGGCAGTGTCATCGCGGACGGCAAGAACATGGTGCTGACCGGCGGTTGGTGGGCGACGGTCTTCCCGGGTCTGCTGATGCTGATCACCGTACTGTCGCTGAACATCCTCTCCGAGGGCGTCTCGGACGCGTGGGCGGCGCCCGTGGCGCGGGAGGTGGCGGCGAAGGCGACCGCCGGTGACCGGCTGGAGGCTCCCGAGCCCGGCAGCGGAGAGGTCCTCGAGCTCCCCGGTCTGACGGAGGCCGCCGCCCGGCTGCGCTCCCGGGCCCGCCCCCTGCCCACCGGCCGGCCCGTCCTCTCCGTGGAGAACCTCGCCATCGGTTTCGAGGCCCGGCACGGCGGGGTGGACATCGTCGACGGCATCGGCTTCGACGTGCACCCCGGTGAGGTCCTGGGCCTGGTCGGCGAGTCGGGCTGCGGCAAGTCGCTGACGGCGCTCGCGGTGATGGGCCTGGAACCGAAGGGGGCCCGGGTCCGGGGCCATGTCCGTTTCGACCAGCGCCAGTTGGTGGGCGAGCCGATGCGCGTACGACGCCGTCTGCTGGGCCACGAGATGGCGATGGTCTACCAGGACGCGCTGTCGTCCCTGAACCCGGCGATGACGATCAGGGCGCAGCTGAAGCAGCTGGTGCGCCGGGGCGGGAGGCAGACCCCCGCGGAGCTGCTCGCTCTGGTCGGTCTCGACCCCGAACGCACCCTGCGCAGCTACCCCCACGAGCTCTCCGGCGGCCAGCGCCAGCGTGTGCTGATCGCGATGGCCCTGTCCCGGGGCCCGAAACTGATCGTGGCGGACGAGCCGACCACGGCCCTGGACGTGACGGTCCAGGCGCAGATCATCACCCTGCTGCTGAAGCTGCGGGAAGAGCTGGGCTTCGCGCTGATCCTCGTCTCGCACGACCTGGCCCTCGTCGCGGACGTCACGGACCGGGTGGTGGTGATGTACGGCGGGCAGATCGTGGAGACGGGCGTGACGGCGGACCTGGTGGAGGCACCGGCCCACCACTACACACGCGGCCTGCTGGGCGGCGTCCTGTCCCTGGAGTCGGCGGCCGAACGGATGACGCAGATCAAGGGGGTCGTGCCCGCCCCCGCCGACTTCCCGGCGGGCTGCCGGTTCGCCGACCGCTGTCCGCTGGCGAGCGAGGTGTGCCGGACGACGGCGCCCGACCTGCTGGGCCCCCGGACACACACGGCCGCGTGCCATCACCCCGCGGTCGATCTGATCACCACGGAGAGCGAGGCCGTCCAGTGAACGCGCTCATCACCCTCTCCGGCGCCCATGTCGTCCACAAGGCCCGCTCCGGCGGCCTGTTCACCCGCGACCGGGTGTACGCCCTGACCGGCGCCGACCTCACCGTCGCGCCCGGCGAGACGGTCGGCGTCGTCGGCGAGTCCGGGTGCGGGAAGTCGACGCTGGCGAAGGTGCTGGTGGGCGTCCAGCGGCCGACGTCCGGCACCGTGCGCTTCCGCGACCGTGACCTGTGGTCGATGCGGCCCGCCGAGCGACGGGCGTCCGTCGGCGCCGGCACGGGCATGGTCTTCCAGGACCCGTCGACGGCCCTGAACCGCCGCCTGCCCGTACGCCGGATCCTGCGCGACCCCCTCGACGTGCACCGGCGCGGCACGGCACGGGAACGGGACGACCGCGTGCGGGAGCTGATGTCCCTGGTGGGCCTCCCCCGCGCCCTGGCGGACGCCCTGCCCGGTCAGCTGTCCGGCGGTCAGCGCCAGCGGGTGGCCATCGCGCGCGCCCTGGCCCTCGACCCGGACCTGGTGGTGGCGGACGAACCGACGAGCGCGCTGGACGTCTCGGTCCGCGCCCAGATCCTCAACCTCCTGCTGGACCTGAAGGAGCGCCTGCACCTGGCCCTGGTCTTCGTCTCGCACGACATCCAGACGGTACGCAGGATGAGCGACCGGGTGATCACGATGTACCTGGGCCGGATCGTGGAGGAGTCCCCGGCCGCCCGGGTCACCGACCGCGCCCGGCACCCGTACACCCGGGCCCTCTTCTCCGCCACGCCCGGCCTTCTGCACCCGATCGACCCGATCCCGCTGGTGGGCCCGGTGCCCTCGGCCACCCACCCGCCGACCGGCTGTCCGTTCCGCACCCGCTGCTGGAAGGCCGACGAGGACTGCGTGAGCGTGATGCCGGACTTCACGGCCGCGTCGACGCCGGACCACCGCTTCCGGTGCCACCATCCTGTCGAGGAGGACCAGTCGACGCGCGACCTGGTGGCCCAGGCCGTGTCCGCGGCGCCCGCCGTGGCCGACATCCCCGCCCAGCAGCAGCCTTGATCGTCCCGAGGGAGCCTTCATGCCGATCCCCACCCCGCTGACCGGTGTCGTTCCGCCCGTCTGCACGCCCCTGACACCGGACCGTGAGGTGGACGTCCCCTCACTCATCAGGCTCGTGGAGCACCTGGTGGACGGCGGCGTCGACGGCCTGTTCGTCCTTGGCTCGTCCTCGGAGGCGGCGTTCCTGACGGACGCCCAGCGACGGCTGGTGGTGGAGACGGTGGTCGCCCGTGCGGCCGGCCGGCTCCCGGTGCTGGCCGGGGTGATCGACATGACCACGCCCAGGGTGCTGGACCATGTGGCGTATGTGACGGCGGCGGGCGCGGACGCGATCGTGGCGACCGCACCCTTCTACGCCCGCACCCATCCGGCGGAGATCGCGCGCCACTTCCGCCTGGTCGCCGCCCGTTCGTCCGTGCCCGTCTTCGCCTACGACATCCCGGTGTCCGTCCACACCAACCTGGGCGCGGAGCTGGTCCTGTCCCTCGCCGCGGAGGGCGTGCTGAGCGGCTTCAAGGACTCCAGCGGCGACCTCGCCGCCTTCCGCGCCGTCGTCACGGGCGCCCGCGCCCACCCCGACATCACCGGCTTCACCACTCTCACCGGGTCCGAACTCGTCGTCGACTCCGCGCTCGCTCTCGGGGCGGACGGGGCCGTGCCGGGTCTCGCCAACGTCGACCCGCACGGGTACGTACGGCTCGACCGGTTCTGCCGAAGGGGCGACTGGGAGCGGGCGCGAGCCGAACAGGAGCGGCTGTGCGGGCTGTTCGGGATGGTCGGGGTGGGCGACCCGGCCCGGATGGGCGGGGGTTCGTCGGCGCTCGGGGCGTTCAAGGCGGCACTGCACCTGCGGGGCGTCATCGCCTGCCCGGCCACGGCGGAGCCGCAGGTGCCGCTGTCGGAGGCGGAGGTCGAGCGGGTGGGGAAGTACCTGGCGGGGGCGGGCCTGCTCTAGAGCAGGCCCTGGAAGTGAGAGCAAGCCGTAGAGGTGGGCCGACCGTCTGTCCTTCTTCCTCCACGAGACGAACGCCTACGGGGCCTGGCGGGCCCAGGACGACCTCACCGCCCCCTTCCGCTCCGTCACCGGCATCGCATGCGCCTGTTCGAGCGCGAGGTCCTGCCCGCGTTCATCTGACGGGCGGACCCGGCCGGCGCAGACGCCGGAACTCGATCCTGTCGTACGGCCGTGTCGAGCCCGTCTCGTACAGGATCCCGACCCGGTCGTGCCCGAGGTCCACCAGGTCCGAGTAGGCGGCGGGCGCGGAGGAGAGGGTCGTCACCCGGCTGAAGGTGGTGCCGTCGTCCGTGCTGCGCCAGAGGGTCATCGCGCGGCGGGCGGTGGGTACGGAGGGGGCCGAGAAGAGCAAGGGGGCGTGGGCGCCCTGGAGCTGGAGGACGCTGCCCTGGACGGCGGGGACGTCGTCCAGGGTGGGCTGGATCGCGTAGGGGCGGTCCAGGGTCTCGCCACCGTCGCTGGAGTAGGTGTCCAGGCGGTTGCCGGGGGTGGTGCCGCCCTGGTCGCGGGCGCTGAAGTACAGGCGCCCGTCGGGGAGTTCGGCCGCGGTGCTCTCGTTGGCGTCGACCCGGCCGTCGTAGGTGCGGTCGGTGAAGCCCAGGTGCCAGGTACGGCCGCCGTCGTCGGAGTAGATCGCGTGCCCCCCGTAGTACTTGGCCTCCCGGCCGGTGTCGGTCGAGCCCGCGGGCGGGGCGGCGGAGTGGTTGGCGGGGACGACCAGACGGCCGGCGTGCGGGCCGTGACGGAGGGCGATCGCATGGCCGGGGCCCGTCGCGTACCAGCGCCAGCCCGGCGGCTTCACCTCGGCCGTGATGTCCCGGGGAGCGGAGAAGCGCACGCCGTCGTCGCGGCTCGTCTGGACGAAGACGCGGCGGCCCTGGCGCGCCGTGACCTCGCCCCGCATGATCCGCGCCTCGGTCACCGCGCCGCTGTTGTAGGAGGTGACCAGGACGATCCGGCCGGTGCGCGGGTCCACGACGGGCGCCGGGTTGCCCCGGGTGTTCCCGGCCCCCGCCGCGACGACCCGCAGCGAACCCCACGTACAGCCCCCGTCGAAGGAGCGTCTGAGGACGACGTCGATGTGGCCGCTGTCGCCCGCGCCGTCGCGCCGCCCCTCGGCGAAGGCGAGCACCGTGCCCGCGCGGGTGGTGACGACCGCCGGGATGCGGTAGGTGTCGTAACCGCCCTTTCCCGCGGCGTACGGCACGGAGGAGGCGCAGTCGGTACGGGGACGGGGGGCGGCGGCGGTCGCGACGCCGGCGCCGGTGGCGGTGGCGAGGAGGCCGACGGCCAGGGCGGCGGCGAGACTGCGGCTCAGGGTGGTCCCCGCTCTCCCCCGCGCAACACGAGGGTCCGGTTACGGTGTGTCGCCCACACCGTACCCTGAGTTACCGACCGTCACTCCCGCCCCCTCACTACGAGGGCGTGCGCGCCGCCGCCAGCAGTCGCGTCACGTCGTCCGCGCAGATCGTCAGCGCCGCGCCCACGGTGGCGAGGACGTCCCGTTCGGCGGGGGTGTACGGCCCGTCCGCCAGGGCGATCCGGGCACCCTGGAGCAGGATCGACTCGCGCCCCGTCGCGGCGAGGTGCGGCGCCAGTGGATCCAGTGCCTCGTGCAGCTCTATGGCGAGGCCCGCCCCGCACGGCTCCCCGAAGATCCGGCCCGTGTCCGCGGCGAGCGCCTCGACGAGGGCGCCGAGCTGGTCCTCCGTGCAGTCGTCGAAGCCGGCCGAGCGCACCGCGGTCGCCGCGGTCTCCAGGGACGTACGGGAGCACGCGCCGCCGGCGGCGAGCACGGCGAGCGCGACGGTGTGGACGGCGTCGCGGAGCATCGCCGAGAAGCGGGTGGTGGTCGGGTGGTCGAGGACGTCCGCGCCGTAGTGGCGGCCACAGGCGGCGCACTCGACGACGGGTCCCGTGTCACCGCGCGGCAGGACCGGGACGCCGAGGAGGGTGAAGCGGCGCCGGCCGGTCAGCCGCTGGTAGTTGCGGTCGCCCCCGCAGCCCGGGCAGAAGAACTCGCCGTCCCCCATGGTGGTCCACGCGGTACGGGTGCCTAGGATG
Organism: Streptomyces diastatochromogenes; assembly: GCA_001550305.1. Taxonomy (GTDB): domain Bacteria; phylum Actinomycetota; class Actinomycetes; order Streptomycetales; family Streptomycetaceae; genus Streptomyces; species Streptomyces mirabilis_D. The sequence continues at coordinate 23,251 of LRTP01000312.1, read as the reverse complement.
CGGGAAATCTGCACTGCACGACCGTTTCGTCCCCATCCTGGCAGCACGCTCGCACACCTCCGTAACGCCGCGGCAACATCGCCGCGCTGGCGTGATGTTAGCCACATTGTTGAGGCAGAGTCAGTACCTTGGACGAGACCTTTCCGTGATCTCCACGGCGATTGGCCGGTATACGACGGGGCCCCGCCCGCCTCGAAAGGCGGGCAGGGCCCCGAAAGTGCCGGTCAAAGTCCTCAGCGGGCCGCGCGGTTGACCGCGGAGACCACGGCCTTCAGCGACGCGCGTGTCGTATTCGCGTCGATGCCGATTCCCCACAGGACCTTGTCGTCGATCGCGCACTCGATGTACGAGGCGGCCTGCGCGGAGGCGCCCTCGCTCATCGTGTGCTCCTGGTAGTCCAGGAGGCGTGCGTCGATGCCGACGGACTGCAGGGCGTCGAAGAACGCGGAGATCGGACCGTTGCCGGTACCGGTCAGGACCGTGTCGGTGCCGTCCACCGAGGCCTCGACGGTCAGCGAGTCGATGCCGTCGCGGTCGGTCGTGGTCTGGCCGGCCTTGACCTGGATACGGCCCCACGCGTTGTCGGGGTTCGGCAGGTACTCGTCCTGGAAGATCGCCCAGATGTCCTTCGGGGTGACCTCGCCGCCCTCGGCGTCCGTCTTCGCCTGGATGATCTTCGAGAACTCGATCTGCATCCGGCGCGGCAGGTCCAGCTTGTGGTCGTTCTTCAGGACGTAGGCGATCCCGCCCTTGCCGGACTGCGAGTTGACGCGGATCACGGCCTCGTACGAACGGCCGACGTCCTTCGGGTCGATCGGCAGGTACGGGACGGCCCACTCGATGTCGTCGACGGTGACGCCCTTCGCGGCGGCGTCCGCCTCCATGGCGTCGAAGCCCTTCTTGATGGCGTCCTGGTGGGAGCCGGAGAAGGAGGTGTAGACGAGGTCGCCGACGTACGGGTGACGGGCGTGGACCTCCATCTGGTTGCAGTACTCGGCGGTGCGGCGGACCTCGTCGATGTTCGAGAAGTCGATCTGCGGGTCGACGCCCTGCGAGAACAGGTTCATGCCCAGGGTGACCAGGTCGACGTTGCCGGTGCGCTCGCCCTGGCCGAACAGACAGCCCTCGATGCGGTCGGCGCCGGCCATCAGGGCCAGCTCGGCGGCGGCGACGGCCGTACCCCGGTCGTTGTGCGGGTGCACGGACAGGCAGACGAACTCGCGGCGGGACAGGTTGCGCGACATCCACTCGAAGCGGTCCGCGTGCGTGGACGGAGTCGAACGCTCGACCGTGGCGGGCAGGTTGAGGATGATCTCGCGGCCGGGGCCGGGCTGCCAGACGTCCATGACGGCCTCGCAGACCTCCAGGGCGAAGTCCAGCTCGGTGTCGGTGAAGATCTCGGGGCTGTACTGGTAGCCGAACGCCGTCCGCTCGTCGAGCAGCTTCTCGGCGTACTCCATGACCAGCCGCGTGCCGTCGACGGCGATCTGCTTGATCTGGTCCTTGGAGCCGCGGAAGACGACCCGGCGGAAGACCGGGGCCGTCGCGTTGTACAGGTGGACCGTGGCGCGCTTGGCGCCGACCAGGGACTCCACCGTGCGCTCGATCAGGTCCTCGCGGGCCTGGGTCAGTACGGAGATCGTGACGTCGTCCGGGATCGCGGTCTCGTCCTCGATGATCGAACGGACGAAGTCGAAGTCGGTCTGTCCCGAGGCCGGGAAACCGACCTCGATCTCCTTGTAGCCCATCTTCACGAGCAGGTCGAACATCTCGCGCTTGCGGGCCGGGGACATCGGGTCGATCAGCGCCTGGTTGCCGTCCCGCAGGTCCGTCGACAGCCAGCGGGGGGCGACGGTGACACGCTTGTCCGGCCAGGTGCGGTCAGGGATGTCCACCTGCTCGTACCTGCCGTACTTGTGGACCGGCATGGCGGTGGACTGCTGGAAGTTCGGCATGATGCGTGGGCTCCTCAGAGGGTGTCCGGAAGGACGGCCGACGGCGCAACGCCGAACTCCGCGGGGAGGGGGTCGGCCTCGACTACAGGCCCTCGCCGCGGCAGCTAAGGAGAAGCAGCCCGATACGCATGATGCTCCGCAGCCTAGCCGAGCCTCACTCTCTCCGGAGGGCTGTATCAGTATGCGGGATCGTGACCACATAAGGAAGAAAACGGACAAAAAGTGTGGCGCACCACTCAGAGTGAGTCCTCATACCACTGGAGAGCGGACCGCTGGGCTCCTTATCGCCGCATTTCACACAATCTTGGTCGCCGGTAGTGACAGGGGAGTAACTCAGTGCAATTGTGCCGGGCATGACCGCGAACCCGGCAGGCTTCGAGCCTGTCTTCTGCACCATCGTGCCGCCCCACGTCCTCGACACGCTGGCCCAGCACGAGGACCCCGCGCTCGCCGGGCCCGCGCGCCGCACCCTGGAGCGCGACGCCTTCGAGCGCACCCACCGCCGGCTGACCACGGTCATCGGCGCGCCCACCGTGGCCCCGCCCCAGGGCGCGCCCGCGGACAAGCCGCAGCGCACCATCTACGACGCCCGGCACCACCAGGACCTGCCGGGCAAGAAGGTCCGCGGCGAGGCCGACAAGCCCGGCAAGGACGCCACGGTCAACCGCGCCTACGCCGGACTCGGCGCCACCTTCGACCTCTACCTGAACGCCTACGCCCGCAACTCGATCAACGGCGAGGGCCTGCCCCTCACCGCGAGCGTCCACTTCGACGTCGACTACAACAACGCCTTCTGGAACGGCGAGCAGATGGTGTTCGGCGACGGCGACGGCGAGATCTTCCTCGACTTCACCATCCCGGTCGACGTCATCGGCCACGAGCTGACCCACGGCGTCACCCAGTACACGGCGAACCTCACCTACTTCGGCCAGCCGGGCGCCCTGAACGAGTCCATGTCGGACGTCTTCGGCTCGCTGATCAAGCAGTACACGCTCGGCCAGACCGCCGCCGACGCCGACTGGCTGATCGGCGCGGGCCTGCTCGCCCCGCGCGTCACCGGCAAGGCGCTGCGCTCCATGAAGGAACCCGGCACGGCCTACGACGACGACGTGCTCGGCAAGGACCCGCAGCCCGCGACGATGGACGGCTATGTGAAGACCGGCCGCGACAACGGCGGCGTCCACATCAACTCCGGCATCCCCAACCACGCCTTCTACCTGGTCGCCCAGTCCCTCGGCGGGCACGCCTGGGAGCGCGCCGGGCAGATCTGGTACGACGTCCTCACCGGCGGCGAGCTCCAGTCCCAGGCGAGCTTCTCCGACTTCGCCAAGCTGACGGTCGCCCAGGCCAGGAGCCGGTACGGCGAGGGCGAGGAGCTCCAGTCCGTCACGAAGGCCTGGGAACAGGTCGGGGTGGCGACGTCGTAGCTTCGGCGCCCGACTCGTACTAGACAGGACCCATGCGTATTCAGGTAAGGCGCACGGGCGGATTCGCGGGCATCGAGCGCCATGCCGAGGTGGACACCTCGGGGCGCTCCGACGCCCCCGAGTGGCATGCCCTGGCCGAGCAGGCGATCGCCTCCGGCCAGGGCACGCGCCCCGCCGGGGTCCCCGACGGCTTCAGCTACGAGATCACGGTGAACGGGAAGACGGTCTACGCCGCCGATCCGAGACTGACGGAGGAGCAGCGAAGTCTGATTTCGAGGGTCCTGAAGGAGGGCGCGTAGCTTTCGAAGCAAGGGGCGCGGTCCTGATCTTTTAGGGGCGCGGGGCTGTGACATATGCGGCTCCGCCGCGTGGGCGCGCCCGGCCCCCACCGGCCCGCAGCCGCGAAACCCACCGCACCGCCCCTCCGTATGGGCGCCCCAAAAGCCGTAACTCCCAGTTCACACCAACCCGTTGACTTCCCTTACTGTCGGTAAGGATGATCGCGCGCATGGCGACGAACCCCCTACCGCAGTTCCCGCCCGGCTTCCTCTGGGGCGTGTCCACCTCGGCCCACCAGATCGAGGGAGCCGCGGCCGAACGCGACCCGTCGGTATGGGACGCGTTCACGGCCGAGCCCGGCCACATCAAGGACGGCTCGACGGCGGACGTGGCCTGCGACCACTACCACCGCTACCCCGAGGACGTGGCCCTCCTCGCCGACCTCGGCGTGGACGCGTACCGCTTCTCGATCTCCTGGCCCCGCGTGAACTCCCCCGGCGGCCTCGACTTCTACGACCGGCTGGTGGACGCCCTGGTCGCGGCGGGCATCCGCCCCGTACCCACCCTCTTCCACTGGGACCTCCCGCTGAAGCTGGAGGAGACAGGGGGCTGGCTGAACCGCGACACGGCCGAGCGCTTCGCCGAGTACGCCGGTGTCGTCGCCGCCCGTCTCGGCGACCGCGTCAAGAAGTGGATCACCCTCAACGAGCCCGCCGAACACACCCTGCTCGGCCACGCGCTCGGCGCCCACGCCCCGGGCAAACAGCTCCTGTTCGACTCGCTGCCGGTCGCCCACCACCAACTCCTGGCTCACGGCCTCGCCGTCCGGTCGCTGCGCGCGGCCGGCGTCACGGACATCGGCATCGCCAACTCGCACGGCCCGACCTGGGCGGCCTCCGAGCAGCCCGAGGACGTGGAGGCCGCCGACTTCTACGACCTCCTCCTCAACCGCCTGTTCGCGGACCCGCTGCTGCTGGGCCGATACCCGGACGGCATCGGGGAGTTGATGCCGGGCGATGTCGAGGCGGATCTGAAGGTCATCGCGGAGCCGATCGACTGGTACGGGATCAACTACTACCAGCCGACCAAGGTGGGCGCCCCCGAGGGCGCGGAGATCGAGTTCAGCGGACTGACCCTGCCCGCCGAACTCCCCTTCTCCGTACGGGAACTGGAGGGCTACCCGGTCACCGACTTCGGCTGGCCGGTGGTCCCCGAGGCGCTGACCGAGCTGCTCGTGGGCTTCCGCGAGCGCTACGGGGACCGCCTCCCGCCGGTCGTCATCACCGAGAACGGTTGCAGTTACGAGGGCATCGACGACCAGGAGCGGATCACGTTCCTCGACGGCCATGTCCGGGCGCTGCACCGGGCGTTGGAACAGGGTGTGGACGTTCGCGGGTATTTCGTGTGGTCGTTGCTGGACAACTTCGAGTGGGCCGAGGGGTACGCGCGGCGCTTCGGCCTGGTCCACGTCGACTACGGCACGCTGAAGCGGACCCCGAAGGCGTCGTACACCTGGCTGCGCGACGCGCTGCGGGCGCGGGGATGACGGCGGCGGACCCCGTCGCGGACGTGGGGGCGCTCGCCGAGCCCGTCGAGCGGGTCGGCCGGGGCTGGACCTCGGCGCTCTCGCTGGCCAACGGGGCGATCTGGGTGGGCTGGTACGGCCCGCTGCAGATCCTGCTGGCCTCCCAGGCGGAGGACTTCGCGCCCGGCACCGGCATGTCGAAGGAGACGATGCTGGCGTGGGTCACGGGCGCGGGCGCGGTGGTGTCGCTGGTCGCCAACCCGCTCTTCGGCGCGCTGTCCGACCGGACGACGGCGCGGTGGGGCCGCCGTACGCCGTGGATCGTGGCGGGTTCGGCGGGCGGCGCCCTCTCCCTGCTGCTCCTGGCGGGAGCGGGCGGGGTCTGGACGATGGCGGCCGGCTGGTGCCTGGTCCAGCTCACCCTGAACGCCGCCTTCGCCGCGATCACCGCGGCGGTCCCCGACCGGGTGCCCCGGCTCCAGCGGGGTTCGGTGGGTGGCTGGCTGGGCGCGGCACAGATCCTGGGCGTGGTGGGCGGAACGGGCCTCGCGACGGCGGCGGGGGGTGTGGGCGGCGGCTACGCGGCGTGCGCGGTGTTCACGCTGGTGGGTGTGCTGCCGTACGTACTGCGCTACCAGGACCTGCGGCTGCCGGCCTCGGCCCGGCCCGCCTGGTCCTGGCGCACGTTCGCGGCCTCCTTCTGGCTGAGTCCGCGCCGCCACTCGGACCTGGCCTGGGCCTGGCTGACCCGCTTCCTGATCAACCTGAGCAACGCCCTGGTCCTGCTCTACCTCCTGTACTACCTCCGCGACCGGCTCCACTACGACGACCCCGAGAACGGCGTACTGATCCTCACGGCGGTCAACGGCGTCACCCTCCTCGCCACGGTCGTGGTCGGCGGGGTGTGGTCGGACCGGGTGGGCCGCCGCAAGCCGTTCGTGATCTGGTCGGGCGTCCTCATGGCGGTGGCGACGGCGGTCCTCTCCGGGTGGCAGACCTGGCCGGGCGCGATCGTCGCGGCGGCGGTCCTCGGCATCGGCTTCGGCGTCTTCACGTCCGTCGACTTCGCGCTGATGACGGACGTCCTGCCCAAGGCCATGGACCGCGGCAAGGACCTCGGCGTCATCAACGTCGCCAACGCCCTCCCCCAGGTCGCCGCCCCCGCCCTGGCGGCCCCGATCGTGACGTATCTGGGCGGCTACCGGGTGCTGTACCTGGTGGCGGCGGTGATCGGCCTGGCGGGGGCACTGCTGGTGGGACGGATCAGGGGCGTGGAGTGAACCGCCCGCGCCAAAGCGCCGGGCTTGCACAACGGGCATCACTGGCGGTGATGCCGCGTTTGCGTCCAGCCCCGCTCCTGGGTGTCCGGAGTGGGGCGGGGGCCGTTGACGGGGCCCCGCGTCGCCGCAATTCCCACGCACGAGCGCGCATGTTGCGGGAGCCGTTCCGGTCCGCGTGATCAACGAATCCGCAGGACCGGCAAGTGCCACCGCCTGCAGGGGCGTCGGCAGCAGCTTCACCTGCACCACCAGCTTCACACCCGCGACGCCACCCGGCCACCCGCGAGCCTCGCATTCGCAGGCGTAAACGCCCGGGGTTCCCCATAAGAATCCCGCTGAAGCCACTGGCCCGAATTCAGGTGCCCTCGCCAGGTCTCTTCGTCTTGGATGGCGCCATGACCACGGTGAACGACACACCCCTCGACCGTCTTGAGCACTACTACGACTCGGTACCGCGCGCCGCGGCGCGGGCCGAGGACTTCGGCCCGCTGACCCTCTTCGTGCGGGAGGCCACGGGCTGGCCCTACTACGCGCGACCCACCCTGGACTGGACGGGCCCGGCGGCCACCGCCGAGGACGTCGAACGGGTGCGGGCGCGGCAGCGGGAGCTGTGTGTGCCGGAGGCCTTCGAGTGGGTGGCGGAGGTGACGCCGGGCCTGCGGGACGTGGTCGAGGCGACGGGGCTACGGGTACACGCGCATCCCCTGATGATCCGCGACGAGGACGCGCCGCTGCCGGACCCGCATCCCCTGGTCCGCGTCCTGGATCCCGAAGACCCCTTCCTGGCGGGCGCGTTGGCGGTGCCGCACGTGGCGTTCGCGGCGCCGGGCACGGCGGTGGGGGAGGCCGGAACCGGCGAACTGGCCACCGAGATCACCGCCCGCGCCGCCGAGGTACCCGCCGCCGCGGACCGCATCCGCGTGGGCCGCACCGTACTGGCCGCGGCGGTCGAGAACGGCGCCGTGGTCTGCTCCGGGATGCACCTGCCCGTCGGCCGCGTGAGCGAGATCGCGGGCGTCGGCACCCTGCCCGCCGAACGGCGCCGCGGGCTGGCGTACGGCGTCACGGCCGCCCTCGTCGCCGACGCGCGTGAGCGGGGCGTCGAGACGCTGTTCCTGTCGGCCGGGGACGAGGACGTGGCGCGGATGTACGGCCGCCTGGGGTTCCGGACAGTGGCGACGGCGCTGATCGCGGAACTCGCCGAGTAGCGGGCCGATCAGGGGTCAGGGACGAACTTCGGCCACTTTCGACAACCCCTGAAGAAACCGCCTGGCATGCCTTGCAATCCCAAGCCGCTCGCGCATCAATGGAACCGCTAGTTCCGACGGACCGTCAGAAACGCCTCCGCTGGCGTCCCGCACCCCGCTCGCGGACGGTCCGTGTACACATCTCTCCGCACCCGCACCGGCGTTCACCGGTGACGCGTCCGTGTGCCCGGCCCGGCCCCGGCCTCTGAGCAGACGGTTCCGTCCCTCCATCCCCACATGGCAATTCCCGTACAAGGGAAGGGAACCCGATGAGACGCAAGCAACTCGGAATCGCCGCGGCGTTAGCCGCCGGCACCCTCGCCGCGACCGGCCTGGCCCTCGCGCCGACCGCCGCGGCCGTCACCCCGCTCACCGCGACCATCAACGCGACCTGCACGATCGGCGGCGGTGGTGCGGCCACCCTCACCGCCACCCAGACCGGCACGGCCGCGACCATCACCCTCAGCTCCACCTCGATCACCGCGCCGCTCCCGCTGGCGCAGGACTCCATCGCCTCCACCCTGACCATGGCGAAGACCGGCGGCGGCACCGTCGCGTTCACCGGCACGAAGAACCCCGCCATTCCGCTGGGCGGCGGGGTCACGGTGGGCCCCCTCAGCGGCACCGTCGCCTCCGGCGACAGCCTCGACGCGTACGGGGGCTCGCTGAAGATGGTCGTCTTCGGCATCACCATCACCTGCACCGCGAGCGCGGCGCAGGCACCGGGCCCGTTCGTGTTCAGCTGAGCCCCGCCACAGCACCTACGTGAAGACCGGTGTCGCCGACGCGCGGCGGCACCGGTCCTCGTACTGCCTGATGACAGCCAACTGGCCTACGGGGGTGCCCAGTTGACGATGTTGACACGATCTGATGGCCCATCAGTCACCGCCTTGGCCCTCCATTGACTTTTCACACAACCCGCACATCAATGGCCCCCTGTCGGCGCAGACGAGCCGCTGCGCCCGCATCCCTCAGGAGGGGGCACATGGCAACGCACAGGGGAACCAGGGGTTCGCACGCCCGAAGACGCCGCTGGGCGGCACTGCTCGGGGTGACCGCGCTGGCGGTCACCGCGGGAGGCGCGCTGGCGGCGCCGGCGGGCGCCGCGGCCGCGGACTCCCACAACGTGGACTTCGCCACGCACTGCATCCCGCCGGCGATCGCGGGCATCCCGCCGATCGACGGCACCACCACCGCGATCATCACGGTGGACAACCCCAGTCCCAAGGTCGGTGACACCGTCACCGTGACGTACAAGGTGGTCACGCCCGCCGCGAACAACCCGACCGCCCTCGCCCTGCCCGCCGACATCATGACGCCCACCGGCAAGGTCGCCCTCGGCGGCGCGCAGACGGGAGACGTCACGGTCGCGGGCCCCAGGAAGAACGACCCGGTGGCGGGCAACGCGCCCTTCCCGGGGTTCAGCATGACGGGCACCTTCACCGTCACCAGCCCGGGCGCCATCACCCTCGCGCCCGGCGACTACAACATCCACACCAGCTACATCCTGGAGCTGGACACTCCCTGCACGGTCACCAACCCGCCCGCCCCGGTCTCCGGGACGATCACCGCGACGGACGGAACCCAGACCAACAACCGTGCCATCTCGCTCGGTTCGGCCTCCGGGAAGCCCGGTGACAGCGTGACCGTCACCGGCAGCAACTTCACCCCGGGCGCGAGCGTGACCCTCGCCGGACGGTCGGGGGCCACCCAGACCGCCGACACCGCCACCACGACCGCCGACGCACAGGGCTCGATCAACGGCACGCTGGCCGTCAACGACAAGACGACGACCGGCGTGGTGGCGTACGAGGGCGCGAGCTGGAGCGACACCAAGGGCGCGGGGCCGGCGGCGTACGTGGTCGTCGACGACACCCCGATCCCCGCGGGCTCCCAGAAACTCACCACCACGGTGAAGGCGGGAACCCTGTCGATGTCCCAGGCCGGGGACGCCGTCCAGCTGTCGGCGGTGGACTTCGGCAAGGGCGGGGCCTCGACCGGTGCCCTGCGGACGGTGACCGTCAAGGACTTCCGCGGCGGCCCCGCGGGCTGGTCCCTGACCGGCAAGGTCACCGACTTCACCGGTCCCGGCGCCAAGATCGACGCCGGGAAGCTGAGCTGGACCCCCGCCTGCGCGACCAAGGCGGGCAGCCCGAGTACCTGCCAGGCCGGTTCGTCCGGCGCGGTGGGCGGTGCGGGAGCGACCCTGGCGTCCACCCCCAACGGGACGCTCACCGGTGGTGAGTTCACCGTCGACGCCGGGCTGTCACTGGACGTACCGGCGTTCACCCCGCCGGGTTCCTACTCCGGCGTGCTCACCCTGACGCTCACCTGATCCACCCCTCCGCACCCCGGTGGCCGGGCGCGCACCCGCCCGTCCACCCAGGGCCTGTCCACCCACGTCCGCGGGGGTCCGCACCCATGCGCAAGCTGTACGTCCTCATCCTGTCCGTGTTCCTTCTCGCGCTCACCACACCCGCCTCGTACGCCGCCGACAACGGCAGCTGGTCCGTCTACCCCGTCTCCACGCAGATCGCGGCCCGCCCGTACTTCTACCTCTCGGCCGACCCCGGCCAGACCCTCCGGGACAAGGTCACCGTCGCCAACAAGACCGGCGCCCCGCTGACCTTCCGGCTGTACGCCGCCGACGCGTACAACACCGCGCGCGACGGCGGGTTCGCGGTGCGGACGGTGAAGGAGAGGCAGCTCGGGGTCGGCGCGTGGGCGCACCCCGCCCGCTCCCGGGTGACGGTGCCCGCGCACGGTTCGGTGACCGTGCCGTTCACCCTCCGGGTGCCCGAGAAGGCCGAACCCGGCGACCACCCGGGCGCACTGGTCGCACTCGACGAGCGCCTCGAGTCCGGGGACGCGGCGACCTCCTCGGTGGCGGTGCAACGGGCGGTCGGCGCCCGGATCTACCTCCGGGTCGGCGGACCCACCGTCCCCGCCCTCGCCGTCGAGAAGGTCCGCATCAGCCATCACCAGCCCCTGGTCCCCGGCCTGGGCGAGAGCGGCGCCACCGTCTCGTACACCCTCCACAACACCGGGAACGTGACCCTGAACCCGAAGGTGCGGCTCAGGGCCGAAGGCCTCTTCGGGCGTACGTTGCTGTCCCGGGGGCTCACGAAGGTCCCCTCGGAGCTGCTGCCGGGGCAACGGGTCCGGCTGACCGAGCCGTGGCGCGGGGCGCCCCAACTCGACTGGGGCCACGTGACGTTGACGGCCAGCGCGCCCGGCACCCGGGAGTCGGCGAGCACGTCGTTCGTCGCGCTGCCGTGGCTGATGGCGGTGCTGGCGGGCGCGGGGATCGCCGCCGCCGTGGTGGTGATCAGGGCGCGCAGGGGCGGTACCCGCCCGTGGCCGCTCGGAGCGCGCAGGAGCGGTACCCGCCCGTCGTGGCTCAGAGTGCGTCGGGGCCGCGCTCGCCCGTCCGTACCCGTACGAGCGTCTCGACCGGTACGGACCACACCTTCCCGTCGCCGATCTTCCCCGTCTGCGCGGCCTTGACGATCGCGTCGATCGCGGCCTCCGCGTCCGCGTCCTCGACGACGACCTCGATACGGACCTTGGGGACCAGGTCGACCTGGTACTCGGCGCCTCGGTAGACCTCCGTGTGGCCGCGCTGGCGCCCGTACCCGCTGGCCTCGGTGACGGTGAGCCCGTGCACGCCGAGCTCCTGGAGAGCGGTCTTGACCTCGTCGAGGCGGTACGGCTTGACGATGGCGGTGATGAGCTTCATGCCTGGGCCTTGGCCTTCTGAGCGGTGGGGAGGGATGACGAGACCGGGGCGCCGTGGCCCAGGACCCCGTGATCGTAAGCGGTCTCGGCGTGCACCGTAAGGTCCAGTCCGGTGTGCTCGTGCTCCTCGTCCGCCCGCAGCCCCACGACCTTGTCGAGCACCTTCCCGATGCCGTACGTGACGGTGAAGGCGTACGCCCCAACAGCCACGACCGCCACCAGCTGCTTGCCGAGCTGTCCGAACCCACCGCCGTACAGCAGCCCCTCGGCGCCACCGGTCATCGTCGCGTCGGCGAAGACACCGATGAGGACCGTGCCGATGATGCCGCCGACCAGGTGAACGCCGACGACGTCCAACGAGTCGTCGTAGTTCAGCCTGAACTTCCAGCCCACGGCGTACGAGCAGACGACACCGGCGGCGAGACCGACGACCAGCGCGCCCAGCAGCGACACGGACCCGCAGGACGGGGTGATGGCCACCAGACCCGCGACCGCGCCCGAGGCGGCGCCGAGGGTGGTGGGGTGGCCGTCGCGCCTCTGCTCGACGAAGAGCCAGCCGAGCAGACCGGTGCAGCCGGCGGCGAGGGTGTTGAGGAAAGCGGCGGCGGCGAGCCCGTTGGCGCCCAGCGCGGACCCGGCGTTGAAGCCGAACCAGCCGAACCACAACAACCCCGCGCCCAGCATCACCATCGGCAGGTTGTGCGGCCGCATGGCGTCCTTCTTGAAGCCGAGACGGGGGCCGAGGACGAGACAGAGAGCCAGGCCGGAGGCGCCGGAGGTGATCTCGACCGGCAGCCCGCCCGCGAAGTCCAGCGCCCCCAGCTTCGCCAGGACCCAGCCTCCCGGACCCCACACCCAGTGCGCGACGGGAACGTATACGAGCAGCGCCCAGACCGGCACGAACACCAGCCACGCCGCGAACTTCGCGCGGTCGGCGATCGCCCCGCTGATCAGCGCCGCGGTGATGATCGCGAAGGTGAGCTGGAAGGTGGCGAAGAGCAGGGTGGGCACGGTCCCGTGCACACTGTCCGGCCCGATACCGCTCATGCCGACGTGCCGCAGCCCGCCGATGAGCCCCCCGAAGGCGTCGTCTCCGAAGGCGAGCGAGTAACCGCCCACCAGCCATACGACGGTGACCAGGGCGATCGACACAAAACTCATCATCAGCATGTTGAGGACGCTCTTCGTGCGGACCATGCCGCCGTAGAAGAGGGCCAGGCCCGGTGTCATCAGGAGAACGAGGGCGGTGGCGGCGAGCAGCCAGGCGGTGTCGCCCGTGTCGAGGTGGGGTGCGGCGGCCAGGTTGACGGTGTCCAGGGTCTCCACGCTCTGCACGAACTCCATGGACGGCTCTCCTCGGTTCTCCTGGGTGCGGGGGCGTCGTCAGAGAGTCACGGGCTCGCGTTTCCGGTTGTGCACGTGTGCGTTTCCGGCGTGTTTCGTATTGCGTGGGGGTTTCCGAAACCTCACGGAGCCGCGCGGGAGCGGTCAAAGGCATATGGCGTACAGCGCGGGCCTGTGGATCAGGGACAATGGGCGCCATGAGCGTTCGTACCCAGTCATCCGAGCCGCCGGAATCCTCAGGGGCTCCCCACCGCGCCGGCTTCGCCTGCTTCGTGGGCCGCCCCAACGCGGGCAAGTCCACCCTCACGAATGCTCTGGTCGGCCAGAAGGTGGCGATCACCGCGAACCAGCCGCAGACCACGCGGCACACGGTACGGGGCATCGTGCACCGCCCCGACGCCCAGCTGATCCTGGTCGACACCCCTGGTCTGCACAAGCCGCGCACGCTGCTGGGTGAGCGTCTGAACGACATCGTGCGCACGACGTGGGCCGAGGTGGATGTCATCGGCTTCTGCCTGCCCGCGAACGAGAAGCTCGGTCCGGGTGACCGTTTCATCGCGAAGGAACTGGCGTCCATCAAGAAGACGCCGAAGATCGCGATCGTCACGAAGACCGACCTCGTCGACAGCAAGACGCTCGCCGAGCAGCTCATCGCGATCGATCAGCTCGGGCGGGAGCTGGGGTTCGAGTGGGCGGAGATCGTGCCGGTGTCGGCGGTCGCGGACAAGCAGGTGGACCTGCTGGCCGACCTGATCGTCCCGCTCCTTCCCGAGGGCCCGGCGCTCTACCCGGAGGGTGACCTCACCGACGAGCCCGAGCAGGTCATGATCGCGGAGCTGATCCGCGAGGCGGCGCTGGAGGGTGTGCGGGACGAGCTCCCCCACTCCATCGCCGTCGTCGTCGAGGAGATGCTTCCCCGCGAGGACCGCCCCGCCGACAAGCCTCTCCTCGACATCCACGCCTTCGTCTACATCGAGCGCCCCAGTCAGAAGGGCATCATCATCGGCCCCAAGGGCAAGCGTCTGAAGGAGGTCGGCATCAAGTCCCGCAAGCAGATCGAGGCGCTGCTGGGTACGCCGGTCTTCCTCGACCTCCATGTGAAGGTCGCGAAGGACTGGCAACGGGACCCGCGCCAACTCCGCAAACTCGGCTTCTGACCCTTCCTCGCCCCCGCCGCCCCCACCCGGCCCTGTCCGTCGGCTGCGGGTGGGTGGGGGCTGGTCGCGCAGTTCCCCGCGCCCCTCAAGAGCGCCGACGCGCATCTATCAGCCCGTCCGGCGTTTGAGGACGAGGCCGTTCAGGCCGATCGGGGGTTCGGGGGCGGAGCCCCCGAGTGAGGACGGGTCGGGTAGGGGCGGCGGGGGCGAAGGAGCGGGCTCAGCCTGCGGGCGTCGTCAGGTGGACGGTGCCGTCGGTGCCCGCCAGCAGCACCGGCGTCGCCGGCCCACCGAGGTCCCGTACCGCCGCCCGGTCCTCCGAAGAGACCTCCCCCGCCTCGGACACCACCGCCGCCGCCTCAAGAGACTTCGCCCCGGACGCCACCGCCATCGCCACCGCGGTACGCAACGCGCTCAACCGCAGGGAGGGAAGATCCACCGTCCCCGCGACATACGTACGGCCGGTCTCATCACGTACGGCCGCCCCCTCCGGCACCCCGTTGCGCGCCCGCGCGGAACGGGCCAGGGTGACGATCTTGCGGTCCTCGGGGTCAAGCGCGCTGCTGTCGGTCATGTTCAGAGCATACGAAGGGATCGAAAGCCGCACGCACAGGCCTAGGAGTTGTCGTCAAATGTCACGCCCACATCAGGAGCGAGGCGAGGGTGACGGCTGCTTGGTAGGACTCGGCGGTCTTGTCGTAGCGGGTCGCGATGCCGCGCCATTGCTTGAGGCGGTTGAAGCAGCGTTCCACGACGTTGCGCCGCTTGTAGACCTGCTTGTCGAAGGCCGGCGGACGCCCGCCCCGGCTGCCGCGCCGGAGCCGGTTGCGGACTTGGTCCGCCCGCTCGGGGATGGTGTGCGGGATGTCTCGGTGTCGCAGCCAGGTCCGTATCGCGCGGGAGCTGTAGCCCTTGTCGCCGAGGACGTGGGCGGGCCGCACCCGGGGCCGTCCCGGCCCGAGACGGGGCACCCGGATCGCTTCCATCACGGCGGTGAACTGCGTGCAGTCGTTGGTGTTCCCGCCCGTGAGGATGAAGGCCAGCGGGCGGCCGAGCCCATCGCAGGCAAGGTGGATCTTGCTGGTCAGGCCACCCCGCGAGCGTCCGAGTGCCGGCGGGCAGAGCCCCCTTTTCGGGCCCCGGCCGCGTGCTGGTGAGCCCGCACGACGGTGGAGTCGACCGACACCAGCCAGTCGATGTCCCCGGCCGCGTCCGCCTTGGCCTGCGCGGCCCGCAGCATCCGCTCGAAGGTGCCGTCCTTGGCCCACCGGCGGAAACGGGTGTGCAGCGTGGCCCACGATCCGTACCGCTCGGGCACATCCCGCCAGGCCGTGCCGGTGCGGAACTTCCACACGATCCCGTTGAGGACCCTTCGGTCGTCCAACCGCTTGCGGCCCCGCAAGGACGCGGGCAGCAACGGCCGGACGAACTCCCACTCGGCATCGGACAGTTCATGACGACGTATCACCCGACCATGATCCACCACTCAAGATCATCATTTGACGACAGGGCCTAGCCCGCCACGGGATACATCGAGCCCCGTCGGCCCTCAGGCGAGGCCAGCCACTCCAGCTTCGCCGCCGTGTTCGCCTCCGGCAGCGGCGTGTGCAGCACGATCGTGAGGTCGGGCCGCGCCGGCACCTTCATCGCGGTCGACTCGACGGCGAGCAGCCCGACGAGCGGGTGGTCGAGCTCCTTGCGGATCTGCCCGGCGTCCTCGATGTCCCGCTCCTCCCATAGCGCGGCGAACTCCGGTGAGGCGTCCCGGAGTTGGTCCAGTACCTCCTGGTACCCCTCGTCGTCCGGCGCCGCCGCGCACGACGCGCGGAACTGGGCGACGACCGTGCGCGCGTTCTTCTCCCAGGTCCGGGACTGTCCCCGGTACAGCGGGTCGGTGAAGAAGTCGATGATGCAGTTCTGCGTGTTGTCGGGCCGCATCCCGAGGACCATCCCGGCGGCGTCGTTGTACATGACGCAGTTGTAGTAGGGGTCCATGATGTGCGCCGGATACGGCATCCACGTGTCGATCAGCCGCCGCAGCCCGTCGCACATGTCCCGGACCTCGGGCGCGACCTCCGGCGCGGGCGGGTTCAGCCCGGCGAGCAAGTACAGATGGCGTCGTTCGGCGTTGCTGAGCCGCAGGACGCGGGCGACCGCGTCGAGTACCTGGGGCGAGACGGAGATGTCCCGCCCCTGCTCCAGCCACTGGTACCAGGACGCGCCGACGCCCGCGAGCACGGCCACCTCCTCGCGGCGCAGCCCCGGCGTACGGCGGCGGGCTCCGCCGTCCGGCAGACCGGCCTCCGCCGGTGACACCCTCGCCCGACGGCTCATCAGGAAGTCCCGCAGCTCACGCCGTCGGTGGGTCCTGAGCGCGTCCTCCGTCACGTGTGAATCCCCCTGTTGGTGACTGGTGGTGCGACCACCAGCATAAGTTCCCGCTCCCCACGGATATTCCGACGGCCGCACGCTCTTGCCATGGCGATCGACACCACCGAAACCACATCCGCTTCCCCAACTGTCCACTCCCCGCTCGGCACCCGGCTGTCGACCCGCGACAAACTCGTCCTCTTCGTGCTGTGCGCCGCGCAGTTCATGGTCGCGCTCGACTTCTCCGTACTGAACGTGGCGCTGCCCGTGCTCGGCAATGACCTGGGCATGAGCCAGTCCGCGCTGCAGTGGGCGGTCACCGCCTTCGCCCTGCCGTCCGGCGGCTTCCTGCTCCTCTTCGGCCGCATCGGTGACCTGTACGGCCGTCGCAGGCTCTTCCTGACCGGCCTCGCCCTCTTCGGTACGGCCTCGCTGCTGGCGACCTTCGCCTGGGACCCGGCGTCGTTCCTGACGGGCCGGGCGTTGCAGGGCCTCGGCGCGGCGGCGATCGTGCCGACGGGCATGTCGCTGCTGACGACGACGTTTCCCGAGGGCCCGGCGCGCGACCGTGCGCTCGGCATCTCCGGCACACTCCTCTCCCTCGGCTTCACGGTCGGCATGGTGGCCGGCGGCGTCCTGACCGACGTACTGAGCTGGCGCTCGACGATGGGCCTGCTGTCGGTCTTCGCGCTGATCGTGCTGCCGCTGGCCCCGAGCCTGCTGCCCGAGTCCCGCACCCCCGACCGGCCGCGCCTGGACGTGCCCGGCGCGGTCACCGTCACCGGCGGTCTGCTGGCCCTGATCTACGCCCTGTCGACGGCCGCCGAGCGCGGCTTCGGCGGCACCGACGTCATCGTGACCCTCGCCGCGGGCGTGCTCCTGCTCGCCGCCTTCGTGTACGTCGAGTCCCGCGCCCACGCCCCGCTCGTCAGCCTTCCCATGCTGCGCCGCCGCACGGTGGCGTGGGGCAACCTGGGCGGTCTGGTCACCTTCTCGATGATGTCGACGGTCGTCTTCGTGCTGACGCTGTATTTGCAGGAGACCCTCGGCCTGTCCGCCTTCGAGACCGGGCTGGTCTTCGGGGTCCAGGGCGTGATGTCGGCCGTCGCCGGGGTGTACGCCCCGAAGGTCATCGGCCGCTTCGGCGCCCGCCGTACGCTGGTCGGCTCGCTGGCCGGCCAGGGCCTGTTCGTGGCGGGGCTGGTGCTGCTGAACGCCCACACCTGGTCGGTCTGGCTCGCCACCGCCGCGATCTCGCTGGCCAGCATGTGCCACCTCGGCGCGATCATCTCGTACGGGCTGACCGTGACCTCGGGCGTCCCCGACGAGGAGCAGGGTCTGGCCACCGGCCTGGTGACCTCCACCCAGCAGGTCGGCATCACGATCGGCATCCCGCTGCTGGGTGTCCTGGCGACGACGTCGAGCGACCTGCTGGCCGGTGTCCACACGGTCCTCGCCCTGGACGCGGTGATCGTCCTGGCGGCGGCGGTGCTGGTAGCGACCGGGCTCGGCCGCGACCGCTCACGCCCGGTCGAGGCGGAGGCGCTCGGCCTTCGGTAGACCGGCGACGACGAGATCGTAGGAGTCCTCGATGAGCTCCCGGACCAGACGGTCCGGGAGTTCGCCGTCGACCGTCACCGTGTTCCAGTGCCGCTTGTTCATGTGATAGCCCGGGACGATCAGCCCCGGGTGCTCGCCGCGCAGCCGGACCGCGTCCTCCGGGTCGCACTTGAGGTTGACCGTGAGCGGGCGCGCGTCCAGCCGTGTCAGCGCGAAGAGCTTGCCCAGCACCTTGAAGACGGAGATGTCCGGGCCGAAGGGGAAGTCCTCGACGGTCGCGTTGAAGGACAGACAGAACGCACGCAGCTGCTGAGGTTTCACTCCCACGTCTCCTTCGCCCACATCGCCCTCTCCGACGGCGTCACTCCGGCTTCTTCTCCTCCTCGGACGGCTCCGGGTCCACCGGGCCGACCGGCTCGACGAGCACCGTGACGATCTTGTTCCGGCGCCCGGCCGCGGCCTCCGCCGTCAGCCGCAGCTCGCGTCCGTCGGGCAGCTCGACCACCGAGGAGGCACCGGCGATCGGAACCCGCCCGAGTGCCTTCGCCAGCAGTCCGCCGACCGTCTCCACGTCCTCGTCGTCGTACGCCTCGAAGCCGTACAGCTCGCCGAGGTCGCCGATGTCGAGACGGGCGGTCACCCGGTAGCTGTCGTCGCCGAGTTCCTGCACGGGCGGCAGCTCACGGTCGTACTCGTCGGTGATCTCCCCGACGATCTCCTCGAGGATGTCCTCGATGGTGACGATGCCGGCCGTGCCGCCGTACTCGTCGATGACGACGGCGACGTGGTTGCGCTCCTGCTGCATCTCGCGCAGCAGGTCGCCCGCGTTCTTGGTGTCGGGCACGAAGGTCGCGGGCCGCATGGCCGTGGACACGAGTTCGGACTCGGCCTCACGGCTGATGTGCGTCTTGCGGGCCAGGTCCTTCAGGTACACGATCCCGACGACGTCGTCCTCGCTCTCCCCCGTGACGGGGATGCGCGAGAAGCCGGACCTCAGCGCCAGGGTGAGGGCCTGGCGGATGGTCTTGTACCGCTCGATGACGACGAGGTCGGTCCTCGGCACCATCACCTCTCGTACGAGCGTGTCGCCCAGCTCGAAGACGGAGTGCACCATGCGGCGCTCCTCGTCCTCGATCAGGGACTCCTTCTCGGCGAGGTCGACCAACGCGCGCAGCTCGGCCTCGGAGGCGAACGGACCGCGCCTGAAGCCCTTGCCGGGCGTCAGCGCGTTGCCGATGAGGATGAGGAGGGGCGGGATCGGGCCCATGATCCTGGCCAGCGGCAGCAGGACGTACGAGGCCGCCGTCGCCGTGTTCAGCGGGTGCTGGCGGCCGATGGTGCGCGGCGAGACGCCCACGGCGACGTACGACACGAGGACCATGACCCCGATGGCGACGACGAGGGCCTCCCAGGTCTCGTCGAACTCCTTCAGGCAGGCGTACGTGACGAGCGCGGCGGCGGCCATCTCGCAGGCCACGCGCACCAGCAGCGCCACGTTCAGATAGCGGGTCGGGTCGGCGGCGACCTGGGCGAGCTTGGCGCTGCCGCGCCGCCCGGACCGTACGGCCTCCTCCGCGCGGAAGCTGGAGACACGCGCGAGGCCCGCCTCCGCGCAGGCGGCGAGCCAGGCGACCACGACCAGCGCGATGGCGCCGATGACGAGCTGGGGACTCATGAAACGGTCGGGGCCGGCGAGGGGCCCGTCATGCCCTTCTCCGCGCGCCAGCCGTCCACGATGGCGGCCTGCAGACCGAACATCTCGGCCTTCTCGTCCGCCTCCTCGTGGTCGTAGCCGAGCAGGTGCAGCACTCCATGGACGGTGAGGAGGTGCAGTTCCTCGTCCATGGAGTGCTGTGTGGGAGCTTCCTTGCCCTGCCGCTCGGCGACCTCCGGGCACAGGACGATGTCACCGAGGAGTCCCTGCGGGGGCTCGTCGTCGTCCTTGGACGGCGGCCGCAGCTCGTCCATGGGGAACGACATCACGTCGGTGGGCCCCGGAAGGTCCATCCACTGGATGTGGAGCTGCTCCATGGCGTCGGCGTCCACGACGATCACCGAGAGTTCGGAGAGCGGGTGGATGCGCATCCGCGCGAGTGCGTAGCGGGCGATGTCGAGGATCGCCTGCTCGTCGACCTCGGTTCCGGACTCGTTGTTGACGTCGATCGACATGGTGCTCGCTTGTCTACTTCCCCTTGTGGCCGGCTTTGCCGCGGCTCTTGTGGGAGCCGTTCTCGGTGCCGTTCTCGCTGTCGTACTTCTCGTACGCGTCGACGATACGGCCGACCAGCTTGTGCCGTACGACATCGTGGGACGTGAGCCGCGAGAAGTGGACGTCGTCGAGGCCCTCCAGGATGTCCTGGACCTGGCGCAGGCCCGACTTCGTCCCGTTCGGGAGGTCGACCTGTGTCACGTCGCCCGTGACGACGATCTTCGACTCGAAGCCGAGGCGGGTGAGGAACATCTTCATCTGCTCGGCGCTCGTGTTCTGGGCCTCGTCCAGGATGATGAAGGCGTCGTTCAGGGTGCGACCGCGCATGTAGGCGAGCGGCGCGACCTCGATGGTCCCCGCCGCCATGAGCCGCGGGATGGAATCGGGGTCGAGCATGTCGTGCAGCGCGTCGTAGAGGGGCCGCAGGTAGGGGTCGATCTTCTCGTAGAGCGTGCCGGGCAGGAAGCCGAGCCGCTCGCCCGCCTCCACCGCGGGGCGGGTGAGGATGATCCGGTTGACCTGCTTGGACTGGAGCGCCTGTACGGCCTTCGCCATCGCGAGGTACGTCTTGCCGGTGCCGGCGGGGCCGATGCCGAAGACGATGGTGTGCTTGTCGATGGCGTCGACGTACCGCTTCTGGTTGAGCGTCTTGGGTCGGATGGTGCGGCCGCGCGAGGACAGGATGTTCTGCGTGAGCACTTCGGCAGGGGTTTCCTGACCGTCGCCCTCCCCGTTCTCGCTCGCCCTGAGCATGGCGATCGAGCGTTCCACTGCGTCCTCCGTCATCGGCTGCCCCGTGCGGAGCACCAGCATCATCTCGTCGAACAGGCGCTGGACGAGAGCGACTTCACCGGCGTCGCCGACCGCACTGATCTCATTGCCCCGGACGTGGATGTCGGCCGCCGGGAAGGCCTTCTCGATCACGCGAAGCAGCGCGTCTCCGGAACCCAGCACGGTCACCATGGGGTGCTTGGCCGGGACGGTGAAATGCGCTCGTGCCTGCCCCGAAGCGGGGCTGTGAGCTGTGGGTGTCTGAGTCATGGGCCGGCTCTGTAGGCCTGCTTTTCCTCCTTGATCGGCACGCTTGCCACGGGGGCAGCCTTGCGGTTCCAAGGGTACGACGGTGGGGTGACAGTGCCGTAGGGCTTTTCGGCGCGGGTTCGGGGCCGGGGTGGGGCGGGGCCCCACACCCAGGGGCAGGCGCAACCGGTCGCGCGGGGCGGGGAGCGTCAGGCCAACCGGCGGAAGCCGATGGTCGGGACCGCCCGTCGCAGCGGCCACGGACGGGTCACCTCCGGGAGGAGGCTCTCCAGGAAGGCGTACCGGCGCAGCGCGGCCGGTTCCTGGTCGTCGACGGACTGGACCCGGCGCCACCACGCCGCGATCTCGGCCCAGCCGGGCGCCGAGAGGGAGCCGCCGAACTCCTGGACGGAGAGCGCGGCGGTCAGCCCGGCGAAGGCGAGCCGGTCGGCGAGCGGCCAGTCGGCGAGGGTGCCCATCACGAACCCGGCGACGAAGACGTCTCCGGCACCGGTGGGGTCGAGGGCCTCCACGGCGATCGCGGGGACCTCGGCGGTCTCCCCGGTACGGCCGTCCACGGCGTACGCGCCCTCGGCACCGAGGGTGACGACGGCCAGTGGCACGTACTCGGTCAGCGCGTGCGCGGCAGCCCGCGGACAGTCCGCGCCGGTGTACCGCATCGCCTCGTCCGCGTTCGGCAGGAACGCCTCGCAGTGCTCCAGGTCCGCGAGCCCGGCCAGGTCCCAGCGCCCGGTGTCGTCCCAGCCGACGTCCGCGAAGATCCGGGTGCCCGCGCGCGCGGACTCGGCGATCCAGTGCGCGCGCGAGCCGGGCGTCAGCGAGGCGACGGCCGCACGCGCGCGGGGGGCGTGTTCCGGCGCCGGCTCCTCCGGCGGCGGCTCGTGCCCGTGGCTGACCATCGTCCGCTCGCCCTCGTACGCCATCGACACGGTGACCGGCGAGTGCCAGTCGGGCACGGTGCGCGACGGGGCGAGGTCGATGCCCTCGCCCTGTTCCAGGGCGTCCCAGCAGTACTCCCCGTAGTGGTCGTCCCCGAAGGCCGCCGCCAGGGAGGTCTTGAGACCGAGACGGGCGAGCGCGGTCGCCATGTTGGCGACGCCGCCGGGGCTCGACCCCATCCCGCGCGCCCAGGACTCGGTGCCACGCACCGGGGCGGTGTCGAGCCCGGTGAAGATGATGTCGAGGAAGACGGTGCCGGTGAGGTAGACGTCCCAGGGCGGGTCCTGAGGGGTGCGCAGACCGGCGAGCGGGTCGACGTGAGCGTGACAGTACGGTCGCTCTCCGTTGGGCTCGATCACGGTGCGCTCCCTGAGGTGGTGCGGATTCAGGCCAGTGTGCACCAAACGGCACACGGCACGGCGCCGGTCGAGGCCGGAACGGACCGATGAACAGCCGGGTAAAAAGCCTGCGCCTACCCCACGCTTCCCCCCGCAAACAGAACGTGACCCGGATCACACCTCCCCGCCTACGTCGCACCCCCACCCGCTTGATACAAATTGCCCGCGCGTTCCTGTCCGTCGACAGCCGCCCAACCCCCCTTATCGAGCCGCTCTTTCGCATGCCCTGGGAACGCCCGTGTCCGCCCGCACCACCACGCCCTGGCCCCTCGTCGCCCTTTTCACGGCCGGGTACCTCGCCCCGTACCTGCTCCCGACCACCGTCGGCCGGCTGAGCGCGGGTCTCCCCCTCTCCGCCACCGAGGCCGGTTCCATCGGCAGCGCCCTGCTGCTGAGTTCGGCGACGGCGGGCTTCCTGCTCGCGTCCCGGGTGGACCGCTTCGGCCCCCGCGGGCTCGCCCGCGGCGGCCTGCTCCTGGCCGCCGCCGGCTACGGCACCGCCGCCCTCACGACGACCATCCCCCTGGTCGTCCTCGGCGCGATCGTCGGCGGCCTCGGTTCCGGCACGATCACCAGCGTCGCCGCCACCGGGATCGCCGGCCAGCGCGACCCCCACCGCACCACCACCCTGGGCCTGCTGGGCGTCTCCGCCCTCGCGGGCGCGCTGTATCTGACGATCCCCCACCTGGGCCCGGGCCACGGCCACCCCCTCGCCGCGATCGCCGTCACCGCGCTGCTCGTGCTGCCCGTGACCCGCTACCTCCCCGCCGCCGGCGCCCCCG
>LRTP01000311.1 GCA_001550305.1 Streptomyces diastatochromogenes | reverse complement strand
CTGACGAGCACGCCGCGGCCCGCCCGGCACCGCGCGGCCACGCTGGCGGGCGCGACGGCGATCACGCTGGCCTCGGCCTTTTCGCTCCTCGTCCTCGTGGGCGCGGTCCAGGTGGTCGCCAACACCGAGTACACGCACCTCGGGTGGCTGCCGATCTCGCTGGTTGGGGCACTCTCTCTCGTCGCGGGGGCCGTGCTGGGCATGGGGGCCGGGCGGGCCCTGCCGTCCGTGCTCACCCCGCCCGCGCTGGCCATGGGCGCCTTCGTGTTCACGGCCCTCATGCAGATGTCGTTGGGCCGGACGGAGACGACCACGGCGACGGGGCTCCCGAGCACGGAGCCGAACCAGGTCTCCCTGCTGTCGCCGGCGGTGCAGGAGGTGCGCGATGCACTCGTCACGCTCTCCGTCTCCGTGCACGTCGGGCAGACGATCTGGCTGATCGCCATGGCCGTGACCGGCTTCGCACTGCTGGTCGCCGCGACCCCGCGCGCCCGGCTGCTCTCCCTGACGCCCGTCCTGGCGGGCGCGGTGATCGCTCTGCTCGTCCTTCCCTCCGATCCGCGCCAGATCTATGTCGTCGACACATCCGCCGCGGAGCTGGTGTGCGACGGCCCGGTGTGCGTGACGAAGACGCAACAGGCGCGACTCGCCGACCTCGCGGGTCCGGGTAAGGAGGCGCTGCGCCTGCTGCGTGGCGCTCTGGGCAGCCAGGCGCCGGTCTCGGTCCGGGAGAACACCGCCGTACTACCGGAAGGCTCTACACCGCAGTGGTCGCGTACGACCGTGCTCTTCGACTTCGACGACGACATCGTCGCCACCGCGAAGGGCAAGGAGCTGACCCGGGCGCTGATCGCCAAAGGCATGGTGCCAGGGTGCACCCCCGTCGGCTGGAGCAGCTTTGGTGGAGACGAATTCGCGCAGACCGTCGCGGTGGGCTGGGTCCTCGGGGACCTCAGGCCGCTTCCCGGCACCTTGTCGGCAAGTCTTCGCCGCGAGGTCGAATCCGAGACCCGCCCGGTGTGGAAGAAGCTCAAGGCGCTTCCACGGGCCGAGCAGCTCTCGCGGATCAACGCGATGCGCGCCGCCGCGCTCTCCTGCAAGGGCGACGCGTTCGCCGCGCTGAACGGCGGTGCGTCCCGGTGAGATGGCTGACGCTGTACGCGCGCTCGCGGCAGATACCCGCCTCGCTCGCCGCGGTGGTGATCAGCGCGGTGGCGGTGGGGGCACTCGCCCGGGAGGGCGGTGGGGGGCCCGGTGATCCGCGGCTGCCCGTGCTCGTCCTCGCTACGGGGGCGATGGCAGTCTCGATCGGGCTCAGCGGGCAGGACCTCGCGCTGGACCGGACGGCCGCGATCCGCTGGGTGCCCCGCAGAGCGGCACACGTGCTGCTCTGCGGCGCGGTCGTCGGCACGGTGCTGCTGACCGTGCAGGCGATGGGCGAGGACATGGCCACCACCAAGTTCGTCGTCCGGGACAGCGCGGGCCTGATGGGACTGGTCGCCCTGGGTGCGGTGCCCTCGGGTGGCCAGTACGCCTGGACGCTGCCGTTCGCCTGGCTCTCGTTCTCGTTCTTTGCCCCGCCCCCGACGAGTGCGCCGATGCAGGTGGCGAGCTGGATGCTGCTGCCGCCCGGCACGGCAGCGGGCACCTTGACGGCCCTGGTCCTCGCGGTTGCCGGCACCGCGGCCTACGCCGTCGCGGGACCGAGACGGTGACGGCTGCAGCGCGGTCGCGTGCGGCATGCCGCCTCATGTGCATCCGAGCCGACGTCCGTTGGTGTCCGTGCGGCAGTCTCCATCGCCCAGGCGCTGCGGGCCCAGATCCCGGACGGTGCCGAGGTGGAGGTGCTCTCCTCGGATCTGCAGTGCGCTGTGCGGACGGCCGAGGAAGTAGCCGAGCCGTTCGGTGTGAAGTCGATCCTGTGGCTGCGTGGGCGCAGCGCATCTGTGCGGCCACGGACGAGCAGTTCGCGGGTCTGTTCCCAGCGCGGGGCGAACGCGCATGGTCACCGGGGTGGCAGGCCTTGGTGGTGTTGCATTTCGTGGAGAACCTCACCGACCGGCAGGCCGCCGAGGTGGTGCGGGCCCGGATCGACTGGAAATACGCCCTCGGGCTGGACTGACTGACCCCGGATTCGACTGCTCGGTGCTCTGCGAGTTCCGGGACCGGCTGATCGGCGCCGAAGGCGGGCGCGAGGTCCTCGACCAACGCCTGGTGCAGAGCGCGGCGATGGGCAGCGCGAAGTCGCAGACACCTGCCTTGTCGCCGATGCAGGCCGGGCAGGTTGATCTGTTCCGGCGGGCACACGACGGGCCTGATCAACGGTCACGACGTCAGCGAACCGACCACCTTCACGGAAGGTACGTCGGATGCCTGGAAACGGTCGGTTGGGCAACCGCCGCGGTGGCGGCGCTCGGTGGGTGCGTGCTCGTGCTCGGCTACGTCCTCGATCAGGTGCCGGCACTCGCCGAGAAGGCCGTGCAGGCTGTCGCCGCGGTACGCCGGCTGTGCGATGAGTGGCGGAACGAGTGGTGCCCTGGTCGAGGACGAGGGTGCGCAGCAGCCGGTCCTCGCCGATGCGCGCGGTACGTCGTGCCTCGTGCCGCGGATGTGGGGGCAGGGGAGTGAACGGAGGTGCGGCTGGGGTGCCGTCGAGCTGTTGCTCGGGCAGTCTGGTCAGTTGCTTGGGGCCAACGCCGAGGCCGCCAGCGAGGCTGGCTTGGCGATCCGGCTGTCCGGCGGCTCCGGACTGCATTGAGCCGCGAGAACCTACAGCGTTGCGCTTGCGGCGCCGGCTGCACGGTCGGGGCGCAGAGAGGTCGCTGGCAGCCGCAAGGCGGGGCTGGATCAGGTGGGCGGTGGGGCGTTGGGCGGGGCTTGTTCGGTGGGCTGGTCCGTTGCGGAGAGCTGCTGTTCCGTCCAGATGACCTTTCCG
This sequence comes from Streptomyces diastatochromogenes, assembly GCA_001550305.1. Lineage (GTDB taxonomy): Bacteria > Actinomycetota > Actinomycetes > Streptomycetales > Streptomycetaceae > Streptomyces > Streptomyces mirabilis_D. Next base: position 14,093 of record LRTP01000311.1, on the reverse strand, counting down.
CCGGATGTGTAACGAGTACCCCACCGGTCAGCGAACTGGGCTACCAGGAAGAGGCCCCGGCCGCCTTCGTCCATGGTGGTGGCTCGGCGCAGGTGCGGAGAGACGCTGCTGCCGTCGGAGACCTCGCAGATGAGGCTGCGGTCGCGGATCAGGCGCACACCGATGGGGCCGGTTGCGTGCCGGATGGCATTGGTGACCAGCTCGCTGAGGATCAACTCCAGGGTGAACGCTTCCTCTTTCATATCCCAGTCGTCCAGGAGCCGGGCGGCGGCAGCACGCACGTCGGCAACGGCCGAGGGGTCGGACGGTACGTCCCACGATGCGGTGCGATTGCCGTCGAGCAGCCGAGTGCCGGCGACAAGCAGGGCCACGTCGTCGCGTGGCGCTACGGGGACCATGGCATCCATCGCTGCCCGGCACACCTGGTCCGGCGTTTGCCCGGGGTGTGCAACAGCACGGCGCAGGAGCTCGATGCCTTGATCGATGTCACGTTGCCGGTCTTCGATCAGGCCGTCGGTGTAGAGGACGATGGAGCTGCCCTCGGGCAGGAGTATCTCTTTCTTTTCGTAGGGCAGTCCTCCCAGCCCCAGCGGAGGGCCGGCCGGTACGCCGGGCAGGTCCGCATGCCCGTCCGGGCGCACGATGATGGGTTCCAGGTGGCCCGCCCTGGCCATGGTGCAGAGGCGGGAGATCGGGTCGTAGATCGCGTACAGGCAGGTGGCGCCCGTGAGTGTCGGTGCTTCACCGTCGCCGTCCCGGTCCTGGTCGATGCGGGTGACAAGTTCGTCCAGGTGACAGAGCAGTTCGTCAGGTGGCAGGTCGAGCGTGGAGAAGTTGTGGACGGCGGTGCGCAGTTGTCCCATGGTGGCGGCGGCGTGCAGTCCGTGTCCCACAACGTCGCCCACCACGATGGCGACGCGGGCTCCGGGGAGGGGTATGACGTCGAACCAGTCACCGCCGACACCGCCGAGTCCTGCCTCCGCCGGAAGATAGCGGTGGGCCACGTCGACCGCGCTCTGCTCGGGGAGCGCGTGCGGCAGAAGGCTGCGTTGCAGCGTGACCGCCGTGGTGTGCTCGCGGGTGAAGCGACGGGCGTTCTCGATACTCACCGCCGCGCGGGCGACCAGTTCCTCTGCGAGCGAGAGGTCCTCCTGAGAAAACGGTGTCGGCTCCTTCGAACGCCAGAACGTCGCCACGCCGAGAATCACTCCGCGGGCACGCAGGGGAGCAGCGATCATGGAGTGGATCCCGTATGCCACCAGTTTGCGAGCTCGGTCGGGTTCCTGAGCCTGCCAGCCGGAGAAGGCCGCCAGGTCGGCCTCCAGCACGATCTGCCCGGAGCCGAAGCCGGATGCCTGTGGTGTGGACGGGTCGAAATGGATGAGCCCACCGGGAGGGTAGAGCGGCGCATCCTTGCGTATGCCGTCCACTGCGACGCGACGTAGTTCCGCTGTACGCAAGGGGTTCGGTTCGTCGCCGCGCAGCACGGTGTCGACCAGGTCGACGGTGACGTAGTCGGCGAACCTGGGCACGGCGAACGCCGCCAGTTCCTGTGCCGTGCGGGTCACGTCGAGGGTGGTGCCGATGCGTATACCGGCGTCGTACAGCAGTGTGAGCCGTTCCTGGACCACTTCCACCCGGCCCATCAGTGCGCTGAGTTCGGTTGTGTCGCGCAGCGTGGCGACCCAGCCTCCCAGCCCGGGCTGCTGCGCCATGGGGCGTTGGCTGACGGCCACGAGCCGGTCGCCTACCTCGATGACCTCGTCCGTGGTCGCCCTGCCCGACAGGAGAAGCTGCTCGGCCTTTGGTTCGAGTCCCAGATCCGTGACGGGCCGCCCGTCCCCGTCGGCCCTCAGCCCGAGCAGGCGCCGTGCTTCGTCATTGGCCAGCAACAGACGCCCGTGGGAATCGACGATCAGAACACCTTCCCGTACCGAGTGCAGAACAGCGTCGTGGTGCTCGTACATGCGGGTCATCTGCGTCGGGCCGAGGCCGTGTGTCTGACGGCGCAGGCGCCTGCTGATCAGTGCTGTTCCCCCGGTGGCCGCCGAGAGCACCACTCCGGTCGCCGCCAGGACGAGGGGCACCTGCCGCTCGGCGGCCAGGCTCACCTGCTTGACCGTGATGCCCGCGGAGACGAGACCGATGACCCTCCCGTCACTTGTGGTGACGGGAACGACGGTGCGGACCGAGGGGCCAAGTGTCCCGGCAGTCGTTTCGGTGACGATCCCGCCGTGCTGCGCCGCCGCGATGTTGCCGATGTACCGCCGGCCGATCTGCGCGGGGTTCGGATGGGTGTAGCGGATGCCCGTGGGACTCATCACGACGACGAAATCCACGGCGGTGCGTCGGCGGGTTTCTTCGGCCTGCGGCTGAAGCACGACGGTCGGATTCGCGCGGGACAACGCCTGTCGCACGGTGGGGGAGGCGGCGACTGCCGAGGCAACGGCCAGTGACCGGTCGCGGGCCTCGCGCTCGGCGTCGCCCCGGTACTGGAACATCAGGGCGGCGACCGCCGCTGCCGCAAGGGCCAGGATCAAAATGGCCTGCAGAAGGAAGACCTGGCCCGCGACGGTGGGCAGCCCACGCCGGGACCGCATGCGCCCGATCAGCTGATGCATACGCCCATATAACATCGTGGATATGCCAATATCACCCCTAGGTGATACATGGCCTTACTGGCGGTTCGGAGCGTGCCCGGATGTGTACGCATGGTGAGTGCGAGTCATGCTCGATGTCGCCGTCGGCCCAGGCGGGCACCCAGAGCGCTCCATCTCCGTGTAGCCGGCGCCCTTCGGTTCCCGCTGTGAAGGCGCTCGTACGCCGCGAGCGCGGCGAGTGAGCGGCCCGGCTCGGCGGGGCTGCCGACGTGCGCATCGGCCCACCCAGCGCACCGTCCTCCTGGCTGGAGCGCATGGTCCCGCCCGGCGAGCTGCTGTTCAGCCACGCCGTGCAGGGCACCATGGCTGGCCCTGGCGCCGGATCCTTGCGCTCACCCGCCCTGCGGACCCGGGATCGAGGACTCCGTCACCTGGGCCAACGCCGAAGCTGCCCGCCACGGCCTGCCCGGCGAGGTGATCCCGCCCGACCCGCACGGAGCGGTCGGCACCCGACGCTTCCGCCGAACCTTGGCCTGGCACATCGCCCGCCGCCCGGGCGAGCTCGTCGCCCTGGCCATCCGGTACAGCCACCTGCGCACCGCACCGGTCTACGAGGGGTACGCCACGCGCAGCCGCGGTGGCATCCACGAGCTGATCGACATCGAAACCGTCCGTGCCGTGGCCGACACCGTCGACGACCTCATCGGCGACCTCCAGGCGGCGACCTCTCCGGCTCGGCCGCCCGGCGCGCCATCAAGACAGCCGCCCGCCCCGCGCTTCGAGGGCACCGCCGCCACAGCCCGCCGCCTCCTCGCCAACGCCGACGCCCTGCTGTACGACAACCCGCAAGCGCTCCTGCCTGTGCCACTACAAGCGCAAACACGCCCTGTGCCACCGCACTGGAGTCCGCGAATCCCCGCGGCTCGATCACTGCGTGCCCGAACATCCGGTCACCCGGTGTGCACCGTGATAGCTCAGCGGCCGAATCGGTCGTCGGCTGGTCCACCACACCGGCTGTGTGCGACCGCGTGGCACGCGGCCATGCATCTCCTGTTGATAGAGGCGCCTCCACACGAACGCGCCCGCCGACGCGGGCACCTGCCGCACCCCCCCCGAGAGCCCTTGCGCACCCCACTGATCAACTGCTGGACGGGATCGATGTCCCGCTGCCGGACCGATCAGCTCCGACGCGCGTACTCCGGTGGAGATCCAGAGCGCGACCTGGACCCGGACGCGGTGGGGGCAGCGCGGCGAACAGCTCGTTGAACCAGTCGTCGGGAATCGAGCGCGGGATCCGCTTCGGAGGTTGGGCCGATAGCGCCCCACCCGTTCGGTCTTCGACCGTCCATCGGGTTGTGGTGCTCATGCGCCCGGCCGGAACGACGCGACAGGTCCAGCGGGAACGGGTTGACCAGCGGGCCGGTCCCCGCGTCGAGATGGATGTCGTAGACGCGTCGCAGCACCGTCTCGCTGTGCGCGACGGTGGTCGGGCGTAACCGGGGCCGGCCGGCGGCTTCCCTGCCTCCGGGTTCGGGCCGCCGGCGGCCCGAACCTCCGGGTCGCTCGGTCCAAGGAGATGCCCACTGCCTGCAGAAAACGCCACCACCTGAGCAGATCCATGCCGTACGAGCGGTCCGTCGACGCAGTGGCCCTCCACGCCTACCTCCGCTGGCGCAACGCGAACACCCGCCACCCCGACGTGCTGGCCGCCCAACGCCGCGAACGCGCCCGTATTCGCAGCGAGAAGGGCGTCCACTGGGGCGGCCGAAATCTGGCAGCCGCTGCCTGAACTGCCCGTCCTCCCTGGCGGCCACGCACTACGGTGGGATACATGTCCGAGCACTCCGTGCGGAATTTCTACGACGAGTTGGCCCACGACTACCACCTGATGTTCCGAGACTGGGACGCGAGCATGGCCTACCAGGCCGAGGTACTGGGCGGGCTCGTCCGCAAATCTCTCGGCGAGGGACCGCACACTGTCCTGGACTGCTCGTGCGGGATCGGCACCCAGGCCATCGGGCTGGCCCTGGCCGGGCACCAGGTCGTCGGCAGCGACCTGAGCCCGGTCGCCGCCGCGCGCGCCGCCGCCGAAGCGGCGGCCCGGGGCAGCCGGGTTCCGGTCGCTGCGGCTGACATGCGCCAACTGCCGTTCAGAGAGACGTCATTCGACGTCGTCCTCTGCGCGGACAACTCGCTCCCGCACCTGCTCTCCGGGCAAGATCTCCGGGCGGCACTCCTCGGTATGAGACGGGTGCTCCGAGACGACGGACTGCTGATGATCACTGTCCGGGCCTACGACGAGACGCGCCAGACCAGACCCACGGCGTCTCCTCCCCAGGTCTCGGAGACACGCGACGGCCAAGTGATCACCTTCCAGCTGTGGCACTGGCATGAAGACGGCGAGCGCTACGACCTGGAGCACTTCCAGCTCATCCCCGCGGAGAACACCTGGCATGTCCGAGTCCGCCGGAGCACCTCCTGGGCGCTGACGTCCCAGCAGCTGACAGAGTTCGTGACTGAAGCCGGCTTCATCAACATCACCTGGCACAGTCCGGCCTCCAGCGGGTACTACCAGCCCGTGCTCACCGCACGGCGCGCTCCCTCAACGCAGTAGTCCGGACATCGGTTCCGCCCTGCCTGGCTCTCCGTTCATCCATGGCAAGCCGGTGAACGTTGCCGGTCACAGCGCTAGTCGCGCTGATCATTCTCGCGGAAGAGGGCGACATCTCATGGTTCTCCTCGGTACGGAGGTCGGCCTCGTGTCCGGGCTAGCTCCGGCGGTGCGTGGCTCGGACCGCACCGTGCGCTACGGGCACATCTCCAGCAGGGCGATGGGCGGCTGCGCAGGATCATGGGCGAGGTCGCGCAGCGGGCGGAGTGCAGCCCGGCCTATGGCATCCATCTGCTCGGCGAGGACAGCCGGGAGCTGGCCCGCAGATTCTCCACCACGGGGATCGATCGTTTCGATCACCCGGCAATCGGCTACGACGACGGTCTGACCTCGGTCGCCGGCGCCGTCGCCTGGCTCGAATGCCGGATGGTCGACCGGATCCCGGCGGGCGACCACCACATCGTCCTGGCGGCGCCGGTCGGGGGCGGGCACGGCGGCCGGGACCAGAGCAGACCGCTGCTTTACCACGACCGCCGTTACACCTCGGTCACGGAGCCGAAGGAGGGGACGAAGCCGTGAAGAAGCCGGCCCGGCGGCAGCGGGGCGCCCAGGGGCGTGGGTCAGTATCAATCTAGGCAGTCCGTGCTGTGCGGCGCTTGGGGCTGCATGAGGTGGCAGGGCGGAAACGTGTCGGAAAAAGTTGACACGTCGGAACTCTCCGACGCATCATGGTTTCCATGCCCCCAGGAGATGTGTTCAGCGCGCTGGCCAATCCAGTGCGGCGGCGGCTGATGGAAGCTCTGCAGGACGGACCGTGTGCGGCCGGGGAACTCGCCAGCCAGTTCGCACTAAGCCGACCCGCGATCTCCGAGCACCTGACGGTGCTCAAGAACGCGCAGCTCGTGCGCGAGGAGCCCAGGGGCCGCCATCGCTACTACCACCTCGAGGCTGCTCCACTCGTCGAGGTGAGTGAGTGGCTGCATCCCTTCGAACGCTACTGGCGCACGCGCTTGGGCGCACTGCGCGACCTGATTGACGAGGAGTCTCAATGACCACCACCGATCCGACCGTCATCAACTGCGAGCAGTTCATCGCGCATCCCCCCGCCGCGGTGTGGAAGGCCCTGACCGATCCCGAGCTGCACGCGCGCTGGTGGGCGGCTGGTGACGTGCGGCCGGTCGTCGGCCACCGCTTCACGCTCGACATGGGCCAGTGGGGACAGCAGCCCTGTGAGGTGCTCACGGTCGAGCCCGAGCGCCTGCTCCGCTACAGTTTCGCGTCCGGCACCCTGGACACCACGATCACCTGGCGGCTCCAGAGCGAGGGTACTGGCACCCGGCTGTTCCTCGAACACGCCGGATTCGACCTGGACTCCCCGCTGGGCAAGGCCGCAGTCGAGGGCATGGGCAATGGCTGGCCAGGCCTCCTGCGCCGCATCGAATCGGTGCTCGGCGCGGCAGTCCGCTGACAGCCAGGGGTTTCGATCCCCGAGCGAGACCGAACCGTCTGCGTGCCGGAGGCTCGATGGGCTTCGGGAAGGGTGATGGCACCCGGTCCTGACGGGTGTCGGGACCAGGAGCGTGTCTCAGCAACCGGCTACCCACCTGCGTTCCCTGATCATTCGTGCGGGATGATGGCGGTATACGTGGTGGGCATGGGTTGTTCGAGGTCGAGCCGGTCGGGAAGAGGCGGCCGCAGGGGCGCCCGGCGGCGGTGGACAAGCGGTTCAGGCCGTTCGACCCACACCAGGTCCTGCTGCTTTGCCCCCGTCGCTGGACGACTGGCTGCCCCAGGATCATCTCGCCCGGTTCGTCGCCGACCTGGTCGACAAGGTGCTGGACCTGGGACACGTCCGGGCCGACTACACCGGCAAGCGCGGTTACCCGCCCTACGACCCGCGGCTGATGCTGCGTCTGCTGATCTACGGCTACACCACCGGGGTCCGCTCTTCGCGGGCGATCGACCAAAGGTGCCCCGATGACATCGCGTTCCGGTTCCTGGCCGCCGACCAGGCCCCGGGCTTCCGTTCCATCTCACGGTTCCGCCGCCACCTGACGCCCTCGCCGCCCTGTTCACCCAGTCCCTGCGCCTCGCACAGAAGCTCGGCATGGTCAAGATGGGCCGCATCGCCCTGGCCGGCACCAAGCTCGAAGCGAACGCCTCCAAGTACAAGGCGATGAGCTACGGCCGCCTGGTCGACAAGGAAGAGCGGATCGAAGCCGAGGTCGCAGCCCTGGAAGCCAAGGCCGCCGCCCTGCTGACCGCCGCCGAGGCCACCGACGAAGCCGAGGACCAGGAATTCGGCATCGACGGCAAGGACACCGACCTGCCTGCCGCGCTCGACCGGCGCGAGAAGCGCCTGGCCAGGCTGCAGGCCGCCCGCGCGTAGATCGAGGCCGAAGCCGCCGACAAAGCACGAGCGCACGCCGAAGACAAGGAGCGCCGTCGACAGCAGCGAGCCAGCGCCGACGATGAGCAGGCCGTCACCGACGCCGGCGAGGCGGCCGCCGCGAAGACGCGTCCCAAGCCCAAGTCCCAGGCCAACTTCACCGACCCCGACCCCGACTCGCGGATCACGAAGAACAGCGACGGCGCCTACATCCAGGCATACGACGCCCAGGCCGTGGTCGACGCCGAACACCAGGTCATCACCGCCGCCGACGTGACCACCAATGAACAGGTCCCGCCCGCGCCAGGCGGACGGTGACCGGCGAGCGCCACACTGAAGGAAGGGATGGCCCGCAAGCTGCGGACCAAGCCCGGCAAGGCCGCCTACAGCCGGCGAAAAGCCATCGTCGAACCCGTCTTCGGCCAGATGATGACCTGCCAGAACGGCCGCCGGCTCCTCCCGCGCGGCGAGGACGGCGCCCGCGGTGAGTGGCGACTGCTGGCCGCCTGTCACAACCTCCGCAAGATCGTCCGACACGCCGGACTCACCGCCCTGGCCGGCTGACCAACCGGACCTCCCTGCCGCGCCACGGACACATACCCGGCCGCACACCTGACGGCCAGGACCCCAACCGCCGCCTCACAGGTGCCAGCGGCGCAACCGCAACCAACCTCGTCGATCACGGCTGACACGTCGCTTGCCCTTCACTGACACATACTCCTAGCGCGCCATGCGGTAGCGGAGGTATACGACGCTCGAGCTGAAGGTTCGGGTCTCGACGAGTTCGAGATCCACCCGGCGCTCGTGCTGGGGAAAGAACGGAATGCCACCGCCGACCAGGACTGGGTAGACCCTGGCCCGGCACTCGTCGATCAGACCCAACTCGGCCGCCTCGGCGGCGAGAGTCGCGCCGCCGATCGCGATGTCGCCCTCTCCCGGCTCGGCTCGCAACCGCTCGATCTCCTCCGCCAGGCCGCCGGAGGCCAGCCGGGCATTGCCCTGCACCGCCGGCAGCGTGGTGGAGAACACCACCTTTGGGAGCGGCTTCCAGATCGCGGCCCACTCGAGCATGGAGTCGTCGAGCGATGGATCCTGGTCGGCGGTCTCCCAGTAGAGCATCGTCTCGTACAGCCGTCGTCCCAACAGGTGGACGCCGACTTCTCGAATCTCGTCGATCCAGGAGCGGAAGACCTCCTTGTCGTGCGCCGTCCAGTTGAAGTCGCCGTCCGGCCCGACGATGTAGCCGTCAAGTGAGACGTTCATCGAATAGGTCACGCTGCGCATCAGAAGTCCTCCTCGTAACGGGTTCGACAGTACGACCGCCGAACGCCGCAGGACTCATCGCGGCTCGCGGGATCCCCTGGGCTCAAGCGGGTCCTTCCTCTGGGCATGGCCGTCCCGGCGTGCCCCAGCGGCATGCTGGTGAGTCCAGCAGATCGTGGAGTCGACGTTCGCCGTCCACCCGATGCGACCACGCGCGACGAGGGCGTTGGGACCGGTGGGATCGCATGGTGAGGTGTCGTGTATTCCTCGCTGAGGCCTGTCCTGGTGTCACCGTGTGTGGTCGCCGGGGACATACCGGCTCCCGGTTCCGCCGGATTCGGTGACGAGTCGGGTGGCGGTCTTGTCGTGGTAGCCAAGTGCCTTGGCGATGACAGGAGCCGGAGCCTGGAGGACGGGCTGGCGGATCGCGGAGGCCCTGCCGCGCCGCACGCCTGGTGTCACCTGCGCGACGACGAAGTGTCTCCACGCTCTTCCGTATCCATGGCGTCATGCCCGCAGAGTCCATGTGACCGCCGCTCATGAACCAGCCGGCTATGCCGTCTTGCTCACCGGCCAAGGGCCAAGCCGGAGTTCGTGAGCGAGGGCCGCCGCTTCGCACCCGCGTACTGCTGGACGAGCACACCGTCCTCGGCGGCTGGAGCGGCACGGGCTGGAGGCGATCGCCGAGGTCACGAGACTGCTCGCGCTCGGCGACAGCCGACGCTGACCACACGATCGGGTGGTCAGCGTGCGGCGGACGGCCTCTCGGGCTGGGAGCGGTAAGACCCCACGCCACTGGCCTTCGGTATGCGCGGTCACGGCGAGGATGCCAGGGCTTACAGCGTGATTACGACCGGCCCGGGTTCACCAGGGGATGACGCCGTCGTCCTCGAAGAACGAACCGGTGGGGCCGCCGTCGGGCAGTGTGGCGAGCCGGATCGCTGTGGCCGCGCCCTGCTCGGGAGTGCGGGGTCCGTGGAAGCCGGTGAAGTCGGTCGCGACCAGGCCCGGGCAGGCGGCGTTGATCAGGATGTTCGTATCGGCGAACTGCCGGGCGTACTGCACGGTGACGGCGTTGAGGAACGACTTCGACGGCGAGTAGGCCGCCATGACGGGGCCGATCTCGATGTCCGGGTCCGCCTGCCGGGTCAGGGAGGCGACGGCACTGGAGACGTTGACGATGCGTGGCGACGCCGAGCGCCGCAGCAGCGGCAGCATCGCGTTGGTCACCCGGATGACGCCGATGACGTTGGTCTCCACGACCGTGCGGACCACGTCGAGATCGAGCGTGGTCGGGTCCTGCACCCACCCCGGCCCCGTCTCTCCCGAGATGCCGGCGTTGTTGACCAGGACGTCCAGGCGACCGGCCTGCCGTTCGATCAGTTCCGCGGCATCGGTGACGCTCTGGTCGTCCGTCACGTCCAGCGGCACTGCGAACGCGTCCACCCCGGCGGCGCGCAGCTTCTCGACGGCACTCTTGCGCCGGACCTCGTCGCGGGCTCCCACGCCCACGCGGTACCCGAGGGCGCCCAGCCCGGCCGCGATTTCGTACCCGATTCCCTTGTTCGCGCCGGTCACCAGCGCGATCTTCGTTTCGCTCATGTCGTTGATGTTCGCTCGCGGACGAGCGGTGCATCCAACACCGATACGGTGTCCTGTCATACCCGGTAGGTATCACCGCGGTATCGTGCGGCCATGGACACCTTGGAGACCCGCGAGTTGAGGTACTTCGTGGCCGTCGCCGAGGAACTGCACTTCGGCCGCGCCGCCGAGCGTCTCGGCATGGCCCAGCCGCCGCTGTCCCGGGCGATCCAGCAGCTCGAGCGGCGCCTCGGCGTCTGTCTGCTGGAACGTAACCGCCGCGGTGTCCGTCTGACCGCTGCCGGAGAGGTGCTGCTGCACGAGGGCCGCGCAGCCCTCGACGCGACCACCGCTGCCGCTCGCCGCACCCGTCGCGCCGGTGGCGCCGACAGGCCGGGCGGCCCCCGTAATCGCCTGGTCCTGGCGGTGAAGGCCGCCGGGGCCCACGAGCTGTTGCAGAAGCTCCTCGACGCCTACGCAGCCGAGCCCGACGCCGCCGAGATCGAGGTGCTGCCGTGCGGCATGTGCGAGCAGGAAGGGATACTGCGAGATGGCCGTGCCGATGTGGCGCTCATGCACGCGCCGTTCAACTCCCTCGCCGGGTTCGACAGCGAGGAACTGATGACCGAGGGGCAAGTAGTCATCCTGCCCGCCGGGCACCCCCTCGCCACGCGCAAGAATCTGTCCCTGGCCGACGTCAGCGACGTCCCCGATCTTCCGCTCGCCCGCTGGCCCCGCTACGGCATGTACCCACCCGGCCCGGGCCCCGAGATCCACGACCAGACGCAGCTGGCCCAGCTGATCGCCCTCGGACGCACCATGGCAGTCTTCCCCGACTCCGCCCGCGCCTGGCTATGGACCGAGCACACCGCCGTCCCCCTGACCGACGCACCCCCCGTCGTCACCCACATCGCCTGGCCCGCGCACAGCCGCTCCCTCGCCCTCGCCGGGCTGATCCGCACGGCCACACAGCTATGACCCGCTCTTGCCTTCCATCGCCGCCATCACCCTGACGACACACCGCCCGACCACCGGCCCCCACACCCCACCGCCGCCCGCCCACAGGCACCGCCGCGACTCCGTGTACTGCCGACCTTCGCGTCGGCAGAAGGCGTACCGGGCCGCCCACGGGACAGCCGGGTCCGCGAAGCCGTCTCAGCCCCGGCCAGCGAGCCGACTTCGGTAAGGCTGCCTGAAAGGCCGGGGTCGGGTCGGCTTCACAACATCGGGTACAACGGCGGCGGCCCGTACGCCTTGACCGCCTACCTCACCCAGGTCGTCGGCACCGACGGGCGGAACACGGCCGCCGGTGCCACGTACGAGCAGGCGCACCCCGCGATCCTCGCCCGGACGCAGAACAGCGCGGCAGACCGCGGCGCGAACGAGTTGCAACGGGGCTGACCACCGCCACCTCCCCGCCGCACCGCAGGCAGATCCGTTCTCCCCAGGCCAGCCGCCGCACGCACTGGCGCCCATGGACTGTGGGCGTCGATGCGTACGCCTTCGGCGCGCCGGGCCGGCTGCCGAGCTCTGCCCTGCGGGACGGGTCACGAAGTCGCCGGGCCATCTGTCGGGACTTAGGAACGCGACTGATCATCGTGGCACTACCGATGGGCAGGGCCACCACTTCCCGGCCGCTGGCCGTGACACCTCGAGCGCGGCCTCGGCGTCGTCCGGGAGCCGCGAAGACCGTCAGGGCTCACTGCCGGGCTGCCATTTGTCGAATACCCAGCCTGGATGGGAAGTGCCGAGGTAGGGCAGGTGCGCGTCCCAGTCCACAGCTGTCAGCGTCTGGACCTGTTGCAGCGTGATGCGGCCGGCCGAGTCGATGTTGAACCCCCAGGAGAAGCCGGCCAGCGGCAGCACGCGCCGTTCGGTGTCGTCCATCGGTGTCCATGCCAGATAGCTGTGGGCCGTCCAGGTCAGGGGGTCTCGCTCGGCCCGTGATGGTGCGTCAAACAGGGTGGGATTGATGCCGAAGAAGGCGTACGGCGACGGCGCATCCTCGAACAGGTAGAACGGGTCCATGTCGAAGGCTGCTCCGGCGGAGGAGTTGTCCGTCGAACGCACCAGCTGAACCCAGCCGAACAGGGCCTGATACCCCTTGCCCGGATAGTCCACCTCAGCGGTGCAGCACGGGAAACCATCGGCTGAGGGGTGCTTGCCGATCGCAGCAGGATCATCGACGCGCTCCAGCGTCACCGTTAGCGCACCTTGTATGTCGTCGCGTAAGAACGGAATGATCACGAAGTCACTCTGCCGCTCGGACATGTTGGCGGCAAGGGCCGGGGCAGGCCACGAGCCCACGGCAGGGGCCCAACGATGTCCGCACCGATTTGCCACGGCAGCTTCAGGAACAGGCATTAACCACGCCGGACATCTGTGGGCCTTCGCCACCCTCACCCACTCGACTGGAACAATTGCCCACTACCGGCGCCAACGCCAGGCCGGAGACCGGCACGCCCAGGATCTGCGGCGCCTGTTCAACCACTGTCGTCAGGCACGCGTTCCGTTCGACGAAATGATCGCCTTTCCTACGGGGCCGAACGCCGCTACGGGGTGACCGGGGGTGCTTCGTCCTCGGAGGCCATGACGAGACCGGAGCTGACGGGGTGCTCGTCGTTGACAAGAATGAGCCGGTTCCCGGCCCAGCGGTCGAGCTGGATGCAAGCCCATGATGGGTCATACGCTGCGGTGGGTAGCTGGGGTATGCGCTTGCGGCCAGTTTCGTCGAGTCGGTAGGGCACGTCGAAGGCTGCGTTCCAGCTGTGCAGGTTCGCGGCAAAACGGTCTTCCGCTTCCGTTGGGCTCATCCCCAGGTATTGGGCGATCTCCGCCCAGGAGCTGCCCCGCTGTCGTTCGTAGATCACGGCTGAGACCAGAGCGCGCTCCGCGAGCTCGATGAGCTGGAATGCCTGGCTTACCCGGCCCCCGGGGCCGGTGTCAGGGTCGTTCTCGGTGGCCACCAGGCCTGCGGCGCCGTCGGCGACGTCCACGGCGTGATCGCAGAGGACCAGGCGTGCCAGCGCCTGGCGGGTGAATCGGGCACGGTCGGCGTCGTAGCGGGTTGTTTCAGTCACCCGCACAGCATCCCAGGGCCCGCGGCCTGACACTGGCCCTGTGCTTCTCCGGAGGCACCACGTGGGAGAAGACCTGCCGGCTCCCGGAGGCCTCCGCCCACGACGACTTCCGCACGCCGGCCTACCGGTTGATCGATACGCCGGCCTACCGGCTGATCGATGCGGCAGGACTGCAGCGGGGCCGCCTCACCGGAATCATGCTGAAAGGCGAGGACCTGATCGCCGCAAACCAGGTTGTCGAGCAGATCAGCTGCGACGGTGCGCGCGAGGCCCGCCTGGTCGCCGAAGAGGTCAGCTACCGCATCCGCGCCAGGTTCGGGCGCGGTGCGATCCGATCCGCCACCACACTCCTGCGCGTCTCCTGACCCGTCCGACCCCGCCGTGGAGGCGAGACCCGTGCTGCTCCAACCGCCAGTACCTCCTGGCCTGTTGCCCCCGACGCTGCCGCACTGGCCGTACACCACCGCGGTGGACCCGGCGCTAGGAGTTGTCGTCAAATGTCACGCCCACATCAGGAGCGAGGCGAGGGTGACGGCTGCTTGGTAGGACTCGGCGGTCTTGTCGTAGCG
>LRTP01000310.1 GCA_001550305.1 Streptomyces diastatochromogenes | reverse complement strand
CCTCGCCCGTGGCCTCCGGAGCGGCGCCCGGAGTCCCCGGAGCCGTGCCCGCGGCCCCCGGAACCCTGCCCGCGGACCCCGGTTCCTTGCCTGCGGCCTCTGGAGTCGAGCCCGGAGTCCCCGGAACCCTGCCCGCGCATCCCGGTTCCTTGCCTGCGGCCTCTGGAGTCGAGCCCGGAGTCCCCGGAGCCGTGCCTGCGGCCTCTGGAGTCGCGCCTGCGGCCTCCGGTACCGTGCCCGTGGGCCCCGGGCCGTCCGGCGTCGGGGCGCAGGAGTCGACCGTTGCCGAGCGGGACGGCTGGGGGAGCTGGCGGCTCAGTGGGGAGAAGTGCTGGATCTCCAACGCGCCCGAGGCCGACTTCTACACCGTCTTCGCGCGGACCACCCCGGGCGCCGGAGCCCGTGGCGTCACCGCCTTCCTGGTGCCCGCCGACCGGCCGGGCCTCACCGGCACCCCGCTCGACATGCTCTCCCCGCACCCCATCGGCGCCCTCGCCTTCGACGCCGTGCCGGTGACGGCGGACGACGTGCTCGGCGAGCCCGACCGCGGTTTCCGGGTCGCGATGCACACCCTCAACCTCTTCCGCCCGAGCGTGGGCGCCTTCGCGGTCGGCATGGCGGAGGCGGCCCTCGCGGCGACGCTCACGCACACGGCAGGGCGTGAGGCGTTCGGCGGCAGGCTGAAGGACCTGCAGACGGTGGCTCACCAGGTCGCCGAGATGGCGATGCGCACGGAGGCGGCCCGCCTGATGGTCTACGCGGCGGCGGCGGCGTACGACGAAGGGGCCCCGGACGTGCCCCGGCGCGCGGCGATGGCGAAGCTGCTGGCGACCGAGACGGCCCAGTACGTGGTCGACGCGGCGGTCCAACTGCACGGCGCCCGTGCCCTGCGCCGCGGCCATCTCCTCGAACACCTCTACCGGGAGGTCCGCGCGCCCCGTATCTACGAAGGCGCCAGCGAGGTCCAGCGGGCGGTCATCGCCAAGGAGCTGTACGCGTCGGTGGAGGCCCCGTGAGCGTCGAGAGCCTGGAGGTCCAGTGAGCACCGAGCGCGTCAACCCGCCCGAACTCTCCCCGCCCACCGGCTTCTCGCACGCCGTCGTCGCCACCGGCACCCGCGTGGTCTTCCTGGCGGGCCAGACCGCGCTGGACACGGACGGGAAGGTGGTCGGCGCGACGCTCCCGGAGCAGTTCGAGAAGGCGCTGACCAATCTGCTGACGGCGTTGCGGGCCGCGGGCGGCACCCCGGCCGACCTCGCGCGGGTCACGGTCTATGCCACCGATGTCGCGGACTACCGTGCGCGGGCCCCCGAACTCGGCCGCGTCTGGCGGCGGTTGGCGGGACGGGACTATCCCGCGATGGCCGTCGTCGGTGCCGCCCGCCTCTGGGACGAACAGGCCCTGGTCGAACTCGACGGTTTCGCGGTGCTGCCGTAACACCCCGCTCCGGAACTCCCCGAACTCCCGGAACCCCCGGAGGGACTAGGCGGCGACGGCCAGCCGCTCGGCGAACACCCGGTGCGGAGCGACCACGCTGCCGTCGGGGAGCAGTTCACCGCTGTCGTCGAAGACGATCGCGCCGTTGCACAGCAGGCTCCAGCCCTGCTCGGGGTGGGCCGACACGATGTGCGGAGCCTTGGAGTCCGCGGACGGGCACAGAGTTTGGTGGGAACACATGACGCACCTCCACGTCGGATGCGATGAGTGTCGACGGCGCTGTCGCCGCCTCGCATAGGTAAGACCATGCTCCCGTGGCGAACTCATCGGAACCGCCGGTCGAGAAGCGTGACAACACGCGGACAACTCTCGAACGTACCCATGACGCACGGACCCGACCCGCGACGGGCCGGACCCGCCATGGACGGGACGCGCCTGAACCGGACCCCCTTGTGCCGGACCCGCCGTACAGCGGACTCGCCACCAAAGGGGTGAGGATCACCGCCTCGGGCCCGTGCGCCCGGTACCTGTGGAGCCCCCCACGTTCCAGGAGGTACCTCATGCCCTTGCGCCAGGTCATCGGCGCGGCCACCGGCGCCGCGCTCCTGCTGCTGTTCGCCCCGTCCGCCGTCGCCCTGTCCGTCGGCGCCCTGTCCGTCGGCGCCCTGTCGGACCCGTCCGAGACGGTCACCGTCGACGCGACCGGTCACCTCGCCGCCGACGGAACCGTCACCCTCTCCGGCACCTACCGCTGCCTGGGCCGTACGGGGCCGGTGCTCGTCTCCTCGTCGGTGTCGCAGGGCGACCCCCGGATCCGCTACGGCATCGGCGGCAGCGCGGCGGTCTGCGACGGCGCGGAGCACCGCTGGACCAACTCGGAGAAGCGCACACCCGGCACCCTCGCACCGGGCGCCGCCCATGTCGAGGCCACCCTGATGGAACTGAGCCCCGCCCTGGGCGGTCTGCCGCTGCCGCTGTTCCACGCGATGCAGCAGCAGGACATCACCCTCATGCAGGGCTGAGACGGCGCACGGGCGGGACGGGACACGGCGGGCTCGCCGGAGGGCGACGCGAAGTCGCCCTCCGGCGAGCCCCACCACCTGCCGGTCGTCCTAGATGTCCCGGAACGTCTCGATCTGTGCTCCGATCGAGTTGAGCCGCTCGGCCAGGTCCTCGTAGCCGCGGTTGATGACGTACACGTTGCGCAGCACGGACGTGCCGTCGGCCGCCATCATCGCCAGCAGCACGACGACGGCCGGGCGCAGCGCGGGCGGGCACATCATCTCGGCGGCGCGCCAGCGGGTCGGGCCCTCGACCAGCACGCGGTGCGGGTCGAGGAGCTGCAGCCGGCCGCCGAGCCGGTTGAGGTCGGTCAGGTAGATGGCCCGGTTGTCGTAGACCCAGTCGTGGATGAGGGTCTTGCCCTGTGCGGAGGCCGCGATGGCCGCGAAGAACGGCACGTTGTCGATGTTCAGGCCCGGGAACGGCATCGGGTGGATCTTGTCGATCGGCGCCTCGAGCTTGGAGGGCCGTACGGTCAGGTCCACCAGCCGCGTACGGCCGTTGTCGGCGAAGTACTCCGGAGTGCGGTCGTGGTCGAGGCCCATCTCCTCCAGTACCGCGAGCTCGATCTCCAGGAACTCGATCGGCACCCGGCGTACCGTCAGCTCCGACTCGGTGACCACCGCGGCGGCCAGCAGGCTCATCGCCTCGACCGGGTCCTCGGAGGGCGAGTAGTCCACGTCCACGTCGATGTTCGGCACGCCGTGGACGGTGAGCGTGGTCGTGCCGACGCCCTCCACCCGTACGCCGAGTGCCTCCAGGAAGAAGCACAGGTCCTGGACCATGTAGTTGGAGGAGGCGTTGCGGATGACGGTCACGCCGTCGTGGCGGGCGGCGGCGAGCAGCGCGTTCTCGGTGACGGTGTCCCCGCGCTCGGTCAGCACGATGGGCCGGCCGGGGGAGACGGCCCGGTCGACCTGGGCGTGGTAGAGCCCCTCGGTGGCGGCGATGTCGAGCCCGAACCGCCGCAGCGCGATCATGTGCGGCTCGATGGTCCTGGTGCCGAGGTCGCAACCGCCCGCGTACGGCAGCCTGAAGGTGTCCATACGGTGCAGCAGCGGGCCGAGGAACATGATGATCGACCGCGTCCGGCGGGCGGCCTCGGCGTCGATCGCCTCCATGTCCAGCTCGCTCGGGGGCACGATCTCGAGGTCGACCCCGTCGTTGATCCAGCGGGTGCGGACGCCGATCGAGCCGAGCACCTCCAGAAGGCGGTAGACCTCTTCGATCCGGGCCACCCGGCGCAGCACCGTGCGCCCCTTGTTCAGGAGCGTCGCGCACAGCAGTGCGACGCACGCGTTCTTACTGGTCTTGACATCGATCGAGCCGGACAGACGACGTCCGCCGACCACGCGCAGATGCATCGGACCCGCGTAGCCCAGAGAGACGATTTCGCTGTCCAGGGCTTCACCGATTCGAGCGATCATCTCAAGGCTGATGTTTTGGTTGCCGCGCTCGATGCGATTGACGGCGCTCTGACTTGTGCCGAGTGCCTCGGCGAGCTGCGACTGTGTCCAGCCCCGGTGTTGCCGGGCGTCACGGATGAGCTTGCCGATGCGTACGAGGTAGTCGTCTGCCATGGCGCGACCGTATATCTGATGTGAGATAAAGAGAAACGGAGCGCACCCGTCCGTGTAGTGGGGTACAGCACACCGCACCCGCAGGGAAGTTCGGGTGCGGCGCCGTGGCGGCACGGCGATTCGGTCAGCGCTCCCGCCGACGCGTCGTGCGCCGCCAGCCGAAGGGGCCCGGCAGATCCATCGACGTGGTGCGGCGTCCGGTGCTGCTGCGGGTGTGGTGCGGCCCGTGCCGGCCGCCCGTGGTGATCGACCACGAGTGCCGGTTGATGTTCAGTCGCACCCCGGGAAGGATACGGAAGCTCTTGCGGAATGTGAGAGGCATGATTGGTCCCCCTTGGGGCAGTTCACGGCATTCCTGTCGTTTCGCGCCGCCGGCTGCGGCGCGTCCCGTTCCCAGTACCCCGAAGCGGGCGATGGTTGCCTGTGAACTCCCGGCGCGTTCAGCCTCGTTCGGCCGCCCCGCGCTCCACGAGTGTCTGGGTGCCGATGACCCCGAGGAGGGCGACCTGCTCGGCGTCCCGCGTTCCCGGCTCCGCCGTGTAGACCATGATGCGCAGGTCGCTGCCCGCGACGCTGAGTACGTCGCAGTCGAGCGTCAGGGGACCCAGCTGCGGATGGTCGATGGTCTTGCGCGAGGCCTCGTGGTGGCCCACGGCCTCGGACTCCCACAGCTCGGCGAACCGGTCGCTGTTCGCGCGCAACTCCTCGACCAGGCGCCGCAGCCGCTGGTCCGCCGGATACCGGCGCGCGGTCGCGCGCAGGTCGGCGACGACGGAGGTCTCGAACTCGCGTCGGGCCTCGGGGGTGTGGCGGACGTGAGTGCCAGGGCCCACGAGGTTGCGCCACACCGCGTTGCGTTCGTTGCCGCGCCACCCGGACGGGTCACCCATCAGGGCCGCGTACAGCGGATTGGCCAGCAGCAGGTTCCACGCCGCGTCGAAGACCGCGACGGGCGTTCCGGTCAGCCGGTCCAGCATCCGGTGCACGCCGGGGGTGATGTGGGCGGGGACGGTGCCGCGTCCCGGCGGGACCAGTCCGGCGAGATGGAAGAGGTGTGCGCGCTCGGTGCCGGACAGTCGCAGCGCCCGGCCGAGCGCCTCGACGATCTGCTCCGAGGGGTTGCTCGCCCGGCCCTGTTCGAGACGGGTGACGTAGTCGACCGAGATTCCGGCCAGCAGGGCCAGCTCCTCGCGGCGCAGTCCGGCCGCGCGCCGGTGCCCGCCGACGGGGAGCCCGGCCGCCTCGGGGGAGACCCGGTCCCGCCAGCGCCGCACCGTCCGCCCGAACTCCGTACTCGCCATGCCCCCACTGTGCACCGGTCCGCCCGCCCGTGCCTGGTACTGGCAGTGCCAGGCACGGGCGGACAGACCCGTGACCGCCAGGCCCACCCCGCCCCGAGCGCGGCGTTTCCCGCCCCGGGCGCCGTCGACAGGGTGTCGCCGTGCCCGCGTATCCGCCGATGCCGTCACGCCTCGAGACCGCCCGGCTGACGCTGCGGCCGTGGTCCGACTCCGATGCCGAGGGACACAGCGCGCTCTTCGCGGAACGGGGTGAGGGGCCGCTCCCGGTCGAACGGAGCCGCGAGATCATCGCGGCCCAGCTCGCCGTGGCGGCGTCGACCGGCAGCGCTCTGCTGCCCGTCGACCGCCGCGACACGGGCGCCTTCATCGGCTACTGCGGGCTCCTCGTCGGCCGGGTCTCCCTCGGCGAACCCGAGATCGCGTACGAGTTGTTCCGGAGCGCGCACGGGCACGGTTACGCGACCGAGGCGGCCTCCGCGGTGCTCGCCGCCGCGAGCACGACCGGGCGCGGGCGGGTCTGGGCGACCGTGCGCACCTGGAACGCCCCGTCGTTCCGCGTCCTCGAAAAGCTCGGGTTCGAGCGGGACCACGTCTCGGCCGACGACCGCGGCGAGCTGGTGTGGCTTACGCGCGCGCTGCCGCGGGCGCGGCAGAGTGCCTGACGGCAGGTCGACAGCATGCCGGGCATGACCCGGGGGCGCCCATGTACTAGAGTTATCTCGACATCGAGATATCTGCCGAGGTGCACCGCAGCCGCACGTTGTCATCGGGTCTGGCAGTAAGGCTTACCTAACTTAGCCTTACCTTAGCGGATCGGCCAAGACGTCGTGGCGGCAGGATGCGGTGGGAACGCGCACATCAATGAAGGAGACTGTCGTGTCGGCGAACAGCTTCGACGCCCGCAGCACGCTGCAGGTGGGCGACGAGTCGTACGAGATCTTCCGGCTGGACAAGGTGGAAGGCTCGGCTCGCCTTCCGTACAGCCTGAAGGTGCTGCTGGAGAACCTGCTCCGCACCGAGGACGGCGCGAACATCACCGCCGACCACATCCGGTCGATCGGCAACTGGGACTCCCAGGCGCAGCCCAGCCAGGAGATCCAGTTCACGCCCGCCCGCGTGATCATGCAGGACTTCACCGGCGTGCCCTGTGTCGTCGACCTCGCCACCATGCGTGAGGCCGTCAAGGAGCTCGGCGGCGACCCGGCGAAGATCAACCCGCTGGCCCCCGCCGAGCTGGTCATCGACCACTCCGTCATCGCCGACAAGTTCGGCACCAACGACGCGTTCGCGCAGAACGTCGAGCTGGAGTACGGCCGCAACAAGGAGCGCTACCAGTTCCTGCGCTGGGGCCAGACCGCCTTCGACGAGTTCAAGGTCGTCCCGCCGGGCACCGGCATCGTCCACCAGGTGAACATCGAGCACCTGGCGCGCACGGTCATGGTCCGTAACGGCCAGGCGTACCCCGACACGCTCGTCGGCACCGACTCGCACACCACCATGGTCAACGGCCTCGGTGTGCTCGGCTGGGGCGTCGGCGGCATCGAGGCCGAGGCCGCGATGCTCGGCCAGCCGGTCTCCATGCTCATCCCGCGCGTCGTCGGCTTCAAGCTGACCGGTGAGCTCACCCCCGGCACCACCGCCACCGACCTGGTGCTCACGATCACCGAGATGCTGCGCAAGCACGGCGTCGTCGGCAAGTTCGTCGAGTTCTACGGCGAGGGCGTCTCCGCCACCTCGCTGGCCAACCGCGCCACCATCGGCAACATGTCGCCGGAGTTCGGTTCGACGGCCGCGATCTTCCCGATCGACGCAGAAACGATCAAGTACCTCAAGCTGACCGGCCGCAGCGAGCAGCAGCTCGCGCTCGTCGAGGCGTACGCCAAGGAGCAGGGCCTCTGGCTCGACCCGGCCGCCGAGCCCGACTTCTCCGAGAAGCTGGAGCTGGACCTCTCGACGGTCGTCCCGTCGATCGCCGGCCCGAAGCGCCCGCAGGACCGGATCGTCCTGGCCAACGCCGCGCAGCAGTTCGCGCAGGACGTGCGCAACTACGTCGACGAGGACGACGAGGCGGGCAAGGAGTCCTTCCCGGCCTCCGACTCCCCGGCCTCCGCCAACGGCGTTCCGACCCGTCCGACCACGGTCACCGCCCCCGACGGCTCGACCTACGAGATCGACCACGGCGCGGTGACGGTCGCGGCCATCACCTCCTGCACCAACACCTCGAACCCGTACGTCATGGTCGCCGCCGCGCTGGTGGCCAAGAAGGCGGTCGAGAAGGGCCTGACCCGCAAGCCGTGGGTCAAGACCACCCTCGCCCCGGGCTCCAAGGTCGTCACCGACTACTTCGACAAGGCGGGGCTCACCCCCTACCTCGACAAGGTCGGCTTCAACCTCGTCGGCTACGGCTGCACCACCTGCATCGGCAACTCCGGCCCGCTGCCGGAGGAGGTCTCCAAGGCCGTCAACGACCACGACCTCGCCGTCACCTCGGTCCTCTCCGGCAACCGGAACTTCGAGGGCCGCATCAACCCCGACGTCAAGATGAACTACCTGGCCTCCCCGCCGCTGGTCGTCGCGTACGCGCTCGCGGGCTCCATGAAGGTGGACATCACCAAGGACGCGCTGGGCATCGACCAGGACGGCAAGCCGGTCTACCTGGCGGACATCTGGCCCTCCGAGGCCGAGGTCAACGACGTCGTGGCGAACGCCATCGGCGAGGACATGTTCAACAAGTCCTACCAGGACGTCTTCGCGGGCGACGCCCAGTGGCAGGCGCTGCCGATCCCGACCGGCAACACCTTCGAGTGGGACCCGCAGTCCACCTACGTCCGCAAGCCCCCGTACTTCGAGGGCATGGCGCACGAGCCGTCCCCGGTCACCGACATCGCCGGTGCCCGTGTGCTCGCCAAGCTGGGCGACTCGGTCACCACCGACCACATCTCCCCGGCCGGCGCCATCAAGGCCGACACCCCGGCCGGCAAGTACCTCACCGAGCACGGTGTGGAGCGTCGTGACTTCAACTCCTACGGCTCGCGCCGAGGCAACCACGAGGTCATGATCCGCGGCACGTTCGCCAACATCCGCCTGCGCAACCAGATCGCGCCGGGCACGGAGGGCGGCTACACCCGCGACTTCACCGTCGAGGGCGCGCCCGTCGCGTTCATCTACGACGCCTCGCGCAACTACATCGAGCAGGGCACCCCGCTGGTCATCCTGGCCGGCAAGGAGTACGGCTCCGGCTCGTCCCGCGACTGGGCCGCCAAGGGCACCGCGCTCCTCGGCGTCAAGGCCGTCATCGCCGAGTCGTACGAGCGCATCCACCGCTCGAACCTCATCGGCATGGGCGTCCTGCCGCTCCAGTTCCCGGAGGGCGCCACCGCCGAGACCCTCGGCCTCACCGGCGAGGAGACCTTCTCCTTCACCGGCGTCGAGGAGCTCAACAACGGCACCACCCCGCGCACGGTGAAGGTCACCACCGACACCGGCGTCGAGTTCGACGCGGTCGTCCGCATCGACACCCCCGGCGAGGCGGACTACTACCGCAACGGCGGCATCATGCAGTACGTGCTGCGCAACCTGATCCGCAAGTAGGCGATCCGGTACGGCGGCCGGGCCGCACTCCTCTTCGGAGGGGTGCGGCCCTTCGCATGCGACGGCACGCCCGGGCGCCTACACCCAGCCGCGCTGCGCCGCCCGCATCCCCAGCTGGAAACGGCTCGCCGCGCCCAGCCGCTCCTGCAGATCGCTCACCCGGCGGCGCAGTGTCCGCAGGCTCACCCCCAGGTGACGGGCGACCGCCTCGTCCTTCATCCCGGCGGCCAGCAGCCGGGTCAACGTCCGCTCGTCCTCGGTGAGTCCACCGTCGGAGACCGGCTGGCCGAGCGGGGTCGCCTGTTGCCAGGCCAGCTCGAAGAGCTTCTGCAAGGCCTCGGTGACCGCCGAGTGCCACACCACGACGGCACAGTAGCCGCCGGCCGCGGAGGCGGTCAGCGGCAGCAGCGCCCGGCATCCGTCGACCACCAGCAGCTTGAGCGGCACGGTCGGCAACACCCGGGCCTGCTCGCCGAGTTCGACCATACTCAGGGCGCGGGACAGGACCTTCGGATCCTCCAGGCCGGTCGCCGCGTAGACCCCCCGGGAGACGATTCCGCGGCTGAGCAGATCGGCCTGGAGATCCACCTGCGGAGCGGGCGGGGCGAGATACGGTGGTGTGTCGAAAAGGCACACCTCGTGCTCCGCGCGCGCGTACATCTCCTCCAGGCGTGCCGCGATGGCGCCCTCGCCGGAGGCCACCTCGACCAGCCGGGACGGCTCCTCGCGAAGCAGCCCCGCCTCGTACGCGGTCGCCATCTCCTCGGCGGTGGCGGCCAGCAGTTCGGACTCCGTCTCGCGCCGCCGGATCAGCGCGCGGATCGCCACCCGGGGGTCGACCGCCCGTAACCCGCCCATGGAGTCCGGTGGTTGCAGCAGCCCGAGCGTGAGCAGCCGGTTGCAGGCCTCGCGCACTCGGGCCGGGGAGGCGCCGGTCAGCAGCGCCCAGCCGGCCGCGCCGGCGTCGGGCTGGTTGAGGATTGCCTGGTACAACAGCTCGTCGAACGCGGAGACCCCCACCGCGGCCCAGGGGCTCGCGGCAGGGGTCTCCCTTGCCGTGTCGTATGCCGTGTTCACCATGGCCCGGCACGGTAGACGATCTTTGTTAAGACTTTTCGCAACGTTTGGCTGTGGTCGTCTACTTCAGGCCGAACGCCCGTACGACCGTCTGGTCGACGATGTTGCCGTCCCGGTCGCCGGCCCGTACGCGCAGCGACACGAACCGGGCGTCCTTCTTCGGGTGCTTCAGCTCCGCCTTGCCGTGCTTGACCTTCACCTCCTTCCACGAGGTGCCGTCGTCGTACGAGACCCAGGCCTTCAGGGAACTGGCGGTGACGCCGCCCGACTGGTTCCGGACGGAGAGGCCGAGCTTCGACGTGTGTCCGGCCTCAGCACTGTTGAGAAGGTTGAGCCCGGCCACGTCGTAGTCGACCGAGAGCAGCCCGAGCGCCGTCTGCTGGTCCGTGTGCGCCGAGGCGAAGGACCATTCGGTGTGGGTGGCGGTGGAGTACGCCGCCCAGTCGGCCGTGCGCTGCGTGTCGAGCACGAGGCGGTACGAGGACTTCGCCGCCGGCGCGGTGAACGTGCCGTAGCCGCCGAGTGCGGTGTCGCCGATCAGTTGCCCGTCCGCGTACAGCTTGCCCTTCGCGGTGTCCAGAACGTTGTCCGCGTATCCGTAGTGGCCCGGTGTGGCATCGCTCAACTCCGGGACATGGACGGTGAGTTTGTCACCGGTGCGCTGGGAGAGGCCGGCCTGCAGAGCGGTCGCCGGGCGGACGACCTGGCCCAGCCAGTCCTCGGTGGGCTGCTTGCCCGCCTTGTCGAAGGTCCGCACGGGACCCCACTGAGCCTGGTTCGCCTTCCAGTTGGGATAGACGGCGTGCCAGATCCGGTTGTCGGAGACGTTGTAGTACTCGGTGCGCTCCGTGCCGAGCCGCACGTTGGTGGTGGTCGCGATGTCGGCACTCTGCCAGGGGCGGTACCGGTACACGGCGTCCTTGCCGACGTCCCCGGCCCCGGCCCCGCGGTAACGAACCGTCTGCTTCACCGTGTTGGAGCTGTTCAGGTTGTACGTCTGGTTCGCCGAGATGGCTCCCACCTGCGGGAACATCACGTTGTACACATACGGACTGACCGGAGTGCCGGCCAGCTTCAGCTTGACGTTCTTCCCGCTCTTCAGCAGGGCGCCGAGCTTCGCGCCGTCCTCGCCGGTGGCGATCATCAGCGGGACGGTCGTGCTCTTCGCCCAGGCGATCCAGTACCCGGGCGTCTCGCGATAGGCGAGGACGTAACCGGCCCCGGCCGCGGTCGCGTTGGCCAGCGCCTCGTCCGGCGTCCCGCCGGCGACCACTCGGACGACCGCCACCTTGCCCTTCACGTCCAGTCCCGCGAAGTCGGCCGCGGTGCCGGCGCCCGCGTCCACCGCGCGCACCGTGTGATCACCGCTGACCTTCACGGGCAGGCCGCTGTCCGTCTGCGCGTAGTCGAGGGGCAGCGCGTACTTCTCCGGGCCGGTGACGCTCGCCGTCAGCTCCTTGGCGTACAGCCGGAACTTCGAGGAGAATTCGAACATGCCCTGGGTGACCTTCTCGGTGGGCGCCACATAGATGTGGTCGGTCCACCAGCCCTGGCTGTAGGTCACCCCGAAGGCACTGCCCGGGCCTTCCCGGTGCCAGTTGGTGCTGAAGCCCTGGAACTCGGAGTCCTCCTTGGTCTTCGGCTTGATCTCGACCGCCTTGCGGGCGTCGAGGACGACCTCGGTGTCACGGTCGACCTTGATCTCCGGATCGCCGACGACCGAGGTGTTGACCTCCAGTCCGGCCGCGTCCCGCTGCGAGATCCAGGACGCCGTGGAGTACGTACCGGCCGGCACCTTGAAGGTGTAGCTCTTGCTGATGTACCCGTACGTGTCCGGGTAGGCGCCGTTCAGCTCCTGCAGCATGAAGATCGACGACGAGGTGGTCGGCTTGCCGTCACGGCCCAGCAGCGACACCTTCAGGTCGTAGGTCTTCGGCAGCTTCTCGAAGCCGATGGCCGTGGTGACGAGGACGCCGTCGGCGCTCGCGGTGATGTGGCCCGTGTACTGGCCCGTCGCCTCCTTCGCCGGGTCGACCGTGACCGCGACCGTGGCGGTGCCCTTCGCCGGGACGGTCACCGTGTCCGCGTTCGGTGTGGCGTCGCGAAGTGACGAGGACACCTTCAACTCCACCGCTTTGTCCGTGGTGTTGGTGTACGTGATGTCCTTGTCGGCGGCCTCGGTGTCGGTCTCCTCGTACTTGCCGAAGCTCAGCGTCGGCGTCGCGAAGACGCCCTGGTTGACGGCCCGTACGGCGTCGACCCGGCCGTCGCCCTGCTCGAAGACGTCGGCGTCCGGCATGGTCTTCGCCGTGGTCGCCAGCGCCTGCTTGATCTGCTGGCCCGTCCAGTCGGGGTGGGCCTGGGCGACCAGCGCCGCGGCGCCCGCGACATGCGGGGTGGCCATCGACGTACCGCTCGCCGTCGTGTAGTAGTCGTCGACCGGCGTACCACCAGGCATGCTGGTGCCCGCGGCGCGGGCCGCGGTGATGGCCACGCCGGGCGCGGTGATCTCCGGTTTGACCGCGTAGTCACCGGCGCGCGGACCGCGGCTGGAGAACGAGGCCAGCTTGTCGGACTTGTCCACGGCGCCCACTGTCAGCGCGGAGTCGGCGATGCCCGGGGTGCCGACGGTCTGCTCGGACGGGCCGGAGTTGCCCGCCGCGATCACGAAGAGGGTGCCGGTGGACTCGGACAGCTTGTCGACGGTCTCGCTCAGGATGTCGGAGGGGCCGGTGGCGTCACCGCCCAGCGACATCGACACGATCTTCGCGCCGGAATTGGCCGCCCACTCCATGCCCGCGATGATCCAGGAGTCCTGGCCGTGGCCGGTGTTGTCGAGCACCTTGCCCACCGCCAGTTCCGCGCCCGGCGCCACGCCCTTGTAGCGGCCGCCCGAGGCCGCGCCCGATCCGACGATGGTGGAGGCCACGTGCGTTCCGTGGCCGAATCCGTCCTGCACCCCCTCGTCGGGCACGAAGCTCTGGGACTCCGCGATCTTGCCCGCGAGGTCGGGGTGTCCGGTGTCCACGCCGGTGTCCAGGACGGCGACCTTTATGCCCTTGCCGTCGTAGCCCGACTTCCACACCTCGGGTGCGCCGATCTGCGGCACGCTGACGTCGAGGGACGCCTGTACCTTGCCGTCGAGCCAGATCTTGTCGATGCCCTCGCCGAGTTGCTTGGCGGCCTTGGTGGTCGGTTCGGTGCCGAGAGCGGGGGCGATGTCGGCCCAGAAGGAGGTCGACTTCTTCGCGCTCAGCGCGGCCCCGTCGATCGCGGGCAGCTTGAGCGTCCGGCGTGCGCCGGCGGGGGTCGCGCTGCCGCTCCTGTACGTCGCGATCACCGGGGTGGTGCCGGTCTTCGCGTCCGTGTATCCCTGCTTCACCAGCTGGGTGACGTTGAACAGGGCCGGGTCGAGACGGCCCGCCTTCACCAGCGGGATCGCGTCCGCCGGTAGGACACTGACCTCGCCGTCGCGCTCGCTCGACAGGAAGGTGGCGGCCTCACGGCCCTTGCCGCGCTGGATGTCGACGGCATATTTTCCGTCCGGTCCTGCGGTGAGCGACACGGTGTCGCCGGTGATGAGGGTGACGGTCCGGGTGCTGCCCTGCGCCGTGCCCGGTGGGGCGTCGGGCGAGGGGGTCGGGGCCGCTGCCGAGGGCGCGACCGCACCCGCGAGCAGAGCGGCGGCGCCTGTCATGGCCCAGAGGGCGTGGAGTCTTCGCATCTGTGGGCTTTCCTTCCCTTGAGAGACCTGGTGAGGTCTGGACCACTGTGCGGGCCGGGGGAGAAGGGGCTCAAGGGATTCCTGTGGCCGGGCCGTGCCAATGCCCCCTTCGGCCAAGGGGGTTGAGAACCGCCGGTTCCTCCCAGGGGGCCCTTCGCACGGCTGCGGCAAAGTCGGAACACAGGGTTCTCCCAGCGAACCGGGACAGGATCGTCATATGTCTGGCACCCGAAGCGAACGTCTCCACGCCACACGCGCCCCCGGCGACCCCGCCCGTGGCGAACGCCCCGGTCGCCACCGCGTCCCCGGTGAGCGTGTCCTCGACGACGGCGACGGGGCCCGCGTGCGCGGCGAGCGTGACGGCGGCGACCGCCCCCGTGTCGGACGGGACGGTGGCGAGTACCTCCGCGGGGACCGCCGCCGTGGCGAGCGGACCCGCGGGGACCGCCCCCGCGGCGAGCGGACCCGTGGGGACCGTGTCCGTGTGCTGATCGTCGACGACGAACCCGCACTCACCGAACTGCTGTCCGTGGCCGTCACCGAGGCGGGCTGGCGGCCCTACCCGGTCGCCGACGGGCACAGCGCCCTGCGCGCCGCCCGCGGCTGCGCCCCGCACGCGGTCGTGCTCGACGGGATGCTGCCCGACCTCGACGGCATCCAGGTGCTGCGCAGGCTGCGGTACGAGAATCCGAGACTGCCCGTCCTCATGCTGACCGCGCGCGACGCGCTGGAGCACCGCATCGACGGCCTGTCCTCGGGCGCCGACGACTACGTGACCAAGCCCTTCTCCCTGGAGGAGGTCGTCCTGCGGCTGCGCGGACTGCTCCGCAGGGCCGGCGCCGAACCGCTCCGGGCCGACGACTCCGTCCTGGTGCTCGGAGACCTCGTCCTGAGCGAGCAGACCCGCGAAGTGCGCCGCGACGGTACGCCGATCCAGCTCACCGCCAAGGAGTTCGACCTGCTCGGCCTGCTGCTCGGCCACCCGCGTCAGGTGCTGAGCAAGGCCCAGATCCTCGACCACGTGTGGAGCAGCTCCTTCGACGGTGGCGGCAACCTCGTCGAGGTCTACATCTCCAGCCTGCGCCGGAAGATAGACAAGGGACGGGCGCCGATGATCCACACCGTGCGCGGGGTGGGGTACGCGATCCGCCCGGTGGAGGACGGGAGATGAACCTCCGACGGACCCGGCTCCCCGGCCGCTCCCGACCCACGGCGCGGGCCGGACGTTCGCTGCGCACACGGCTGCTGCTCTTCATCAGCGCCACCCTCGTCGCCGTCTGCGCCGCGATGGCCCTCACCACCGTCTTCGCCCAACGCTCCTACCTGCTCGGCAACCTGGACCAGCGCGTCACCGACGCCGCCGAGCGCAGCCAGGGCGGCCTCCAGCGCCGCAGCGGCGACGACACGGACCTGGGGTTCCTCAACGAACGGGGACAGGCCGTCGGCACGCTCGCCGCCCGGTTCGACGAGGACGGGGGCATCCTCGCCGCCGAGGTCGTCGCCCACGACGGCGGCCGACAGACCCTCACCGCCGTCCAGCGCGCCGCCCTCGACGGCATCACCACCGACGGCTCCCTGCACACCCGTACCGTCCCGGGCCTCGGCAGCTACCGTGTGACCGCCCTCGGCGGCGACGGCGTCCCCGTGCTCACCGGGCTCCCCATGGGCGACGTACAGGACATGATCGGCCGGCTGGTCGCGGTCGAGGGCGGGGTGGCCGCCGTCGGCCTCACCGCGGCGGGCTGCGTCTGCGCGGTCGTCATACGGCGCCAACTGCGCCCCCTAGGACGGGTCGCCGCCACCGCCGTCGAGGTCTCCCGCTCCCCGCTGGGCCACGGCGAGGTCACCGCCCTGACCCGCGTCCCCGAACGCGACACCGACCCCGGCAGCGAGGCCGGCCAGGTCGGTGCCGCCCTCAACCGCATGATCGACCATGTGGAGTCCTCGCTCGCCGAACGCCAGCGCGGCGAGGAGGAGATGCGCCGCAGCGAGGAACGCATGCGCCGCTTCCTCGCCGACGCCAGCCATGAACTCCGTACACCTCTCGCCTCCATCGCCGGATACGCGGAACTGATGAACCGCGGCACCGAACGGATCGAACCGACCCTGGCCTGGCGCCGGGTCTCCGCCGAGTCGGCCCGGATGACCGGCCTCGTCGAGGACCTGCTGCTGCTCGCCCGGCTGGACGAGGGCCGGCCACTGCACGCGGCCGAGGTGGACCTCGCGGCACTGGTCGCCGAGGCGGTGTGGGACGCGCGGGCCGCCGGGGACACCCACAACTGGCAGCTGGCGCTGCTGCTGGACACCCCGGCCCTGGTCGTCGGCGACGAGGCACGGCTGCACCAGGTGGTGGCCAACCTGTTGGCCAACGCCCGTGTGCACACACCCGTCGGCACGACCGTGATCGCCTCGGTGGAGGCCACGGAAGCGGCCTGCGTGATCCGTGTCCGCGACGACGGTCCCGGCATCCCGCAGCACCTGCTCCCGTCGGTCTTCGAACGCTTCACACGCGGCGATGTCTCGCGCGCCCGCGGCGGCCCCACGGAGGGCGGCTCCGGCCTCGGACTCGCCATCGTCGAGGCGGTCACCGTCGCCCACGGCGGTCGTATCCACGTGGAGAGCGCCCCGGGCCGTACGGAGTTCACACTCGAACTGCCCCCGGCCGAAGGCGCCAGGACCCCGGACCCGGCAACCACTCCGGCAACCACTCCGGCAACCACTCCGGCACCCGCGTCGGCCTGATCCCCGGTGCCTCCTTTCCCGCCCCTGTGCACCCACCATGAAGGTCAACGGAATTGTTGACAATTTCTTCGGCGGCGACATACGTTCACGGGCGTCAGACCGAGGTGCGCGCCATGCGCGGGTGACGCGACAGCGGCCCGCTCCGGCGCCCGGAAGGGAGCGGTTCGTTGTCCACGCGCCGGCCTTTCCCTCGCCGCCCTTGCCGGGCCTTTCCCCGCCGAACTTGCCGGATCCTTCCCCGCCGCACTTGCCGCACCCTTGCCCTCCCCACCTGCCGGGCCTTTTCCCGCCGCACTTCAGGTTCGCCTCAGGTTGCTCCCCCAGAGTCGTGCGCGCCCGGCCGTCCGCCACGGACGTGCCCACGACGAAGGGATCCAGCGACGATGACCGAGCTCGACACCGGAGAGCACACGGCGCAGTCCGGGACGCCTCCGCAGTCCGGGACGGACTCCCGCGCCCACTCGGACCGGCGCAACTTCATGCGGAGGGTCTTCTTCGCGAGCGGCGCCACGGCCGTCGCCACGATGGGCGGCGCCGGAGCCTGGACCGCGCTCGCCGACGACACCGCCACCCCCACCGCCGACGCCTCCGCCGCACCGAGCGGCGC
>LRTP01000031.1 GCA_001550305.1 Streptomyces diastatochromogenes | reverse complement strand
CCCGGCGAGCTGGAGCGCCGCGGCGAGGGCGGGGCCGACCCGGCCCGCGCCGACAACGCCGACGGTGAGCCGCGCGGGGCGGTCCTTGGGGTCTGGCTGGGGGAATGTACTCACTCGACGGCGGCCTTCCGTTCCAGTCCGCTCGGGGTACCGGACGATTTCTCGTCATGTTAACGCGATTGGTTCGAGCGTCGTTTTCGTTGTCCACAGGCTGTGGGTTTTCGCAGGTCGCGGGGGGTACGGAAAACGAGGATGCCGAGGCGGGGCCGCGCGCGACATCATCCGGGGATGAGCGATACGGCGGAGACGGCGGCGGGACAGGACCCGATGACGGTGGGACAGGACCCGGAGAGCGCGGGCCAGGATCCGGAAGAGGCGGCCGAGCGGCTGCGGGCGCGGCGCAGTGCCGCGCTGCGGGCGGCCCGGCGCGTGCTGTGGCAGCCCAGCCACCAGCACACGGTCCGGGAACGGCTGGCCTGGCTGAACGACGGCGCCGAGGGCGTGTACGACCTCGACCGGCCCGTCGACATGTACGGCGGCCAGATCGTCGAGACCCTGGAGGAGCGGGTCGCGGGCCTGCTCGGCAAGGAGGCGGCCGCCTTCTTCCCCACCGGCACCATGGCCCAGCAGGTCGCCCTGCGCTGCTGGGCGGGCCGTACCGGGAACCCGACCGTCGCACTCCATGCGCTCGGCCACCCCGAGGTCCATGAACGGCAGGCGTTCAGCCAGGTCAGCGGCTTGCGCCCGGTGCGGGTGACCGACGAGCCCCGGCTGCCCACGGCCCAGGAGGTACGGGACTTCGAGGAGCCCTTCGGGGCGCTGCTGCTCGAACTGCCACTCAGGGACGCCGGTTTCGTGCTGCCCTCCTGGGAGGAACTCTCCGAGGTCGTGGAGGCCGCCCGGGACCGTGACGCGGTGGTCCACTTCGACGGGGCCCGCCTGTGGGAGTGCACCTCGCACTTCGGCCGCCCGCTGGACGAGATCGCGGGCCTCGCTGACAGCGTCTACGTGTCGTTCTACAAGTCGCTCGGAGGCTTCGGCGGGGCGGTGATCGCGGGCCCGAAGACGCTGATCGACGAGGCGAAGACCTGGCGGCACCGGTACGGCGGCATGATCCTCCAGCAGTTCCCCACGGTGCTCGCCGCGCTCATCGGCCTGGACCGGGAGCTGCCCCGGCTGCCGGAATACGTGGCCCACGCGCGCGTGGTCGCCGCAGCCCTGCGCGAGGGTTTCACGGAGGCCAAGGTCCCCTGGGCGCGCGTCCACCCGGAAGAGCCGCACACCCACCAGTTCCAGGTCTGGCTGCCGTACGACCCGGACGTCCTCACGGACGCGGCGCTGCGGCAGACCGAGGAGACGAAGACCTCGCTCTTCTCCCAGAGCTGGATGCGGGGCGGTCCGGGGCTCGCGCTCACCGAGGTCACGGTGGCGGCGCCCGCTCTGGAGTGGACGGCGCAGGACGTACGGGCGGCCGTCCGCGAGTTCGTCGAGCGACTGCCCGGCTGACCGCACGCGGCGCCCGGCGACCGGCCGGCCCCGCACGGAAACCTGCGCGACCCGCACGGAGGTCAGCAGCCCGGG
>LRTP01000309.1 GCA_001550305.1 Streptomyces diastatochromogenes | reverse complement strand
GGCGGCCACCACGGCGGCCGGCGCGCCCGGCACCCGGGACTCCTGGTCGGACCCGTCCCGCATAGCCGCCCAGCACCTGCCCCAGCCGGGCCCCACGGCATGGACGCGAACGTACTGGCCCGCCTAGAAGCAGCCCGCCACCTCCTCGGCCATCACCTCGTACCCGGCGTCATTGGGGTGCAGGTGATCGCCGAAGTCGTACACACCCCGTAGCCGATCCGGATCCTCCGGATCGGCCAGCACCCCGTTGAGGTCCACCACCGCGTCCCACTCCCCCGCCCCGAGAATCCACCCGTTCACCTCACGGCTCACCTTCGCCGCCCGCTCCCCCCAGTGATCGGACCCCCCGAAGGGGAGCAGCGTCGCCCCGATCGCCCGCAGCCCCCGCCCACGAGCCTGCCGTATCAACTCCCGGTATCCGTCGATGAGTTCATCGGCCTCCACCACCGGCGCGGGCTTGTACGTCGGCTGTTCGTCCGTCTCGCTGAACCCGATGTCGTTGAGCCCCAGCAGCACGACGACCGCCTCGACCCCGGCCTGGTCGAGAACGTCCCGCCCGAAACGCCGGACGCCCTTCTCCCCGTACCAGGCGGAGTCGTTCAGCAGCAGGTTCCCGCCGATGCCCGCGCCCAGCACGGGCCGCCCCGTGCGCTCGGCGAGCGCGTCCGACCAGCGGCGGTTCGCGCCCGGCGTCGAGCCGAACCCGTCCACGATGGAGTCCCCGAAGAGCACGACACCGTCCGTACGGCCCGCGTCGACCTCGACGGCCGACAGGAAGTACCAGGACTCGCTCGTCTCGCCGAATCCGTCGCCGTCGAGGTCGTCGAGACGGTCGCCTTCGCCCCGGTGGCTCGTCGCGAAGGCCTGGGCGTGGAAGGTCGCGGGCCCGGTGGCGGCGTCGAGGTGCAGGGTGACGGTCACGGACTCCAGGGCCTCCACCACGAGTTCGGCGGGGTCGCTGGCGACCTGTCCGCGCGCCGGGATCTCGACACCCCCGGCCCCCTCGAAGGTGAGCCGCCGCAGTGAGCCGGGCTCGACACCGGCCCCCTCGCCCGCACGGGCCACGGTGGCCCCGGCGATCCGCAGCGGCGAGGTGCCGTACGCGTTCGACAGCCGTATACGAACCCGGCCGCCGCCCGCCCCGATGCGGACGACCTGGCGTAGGGACTGGCGCCAGAAGCCCTCCTGGGACCAGTTGGGGGTGAAGCCCACGGCGGGGAGCTGGGGCGATGCGGTCCAGGCGGTGGTGAACACGGCGACTGCCTCCCTAAAAGGGACCAGAGTTCCTTTAGTGACTGCCATGACCGTAGCAGGCGGACGCGCATTAAAGGAACCCTGGACCCGTTTAATCGGGTCGAGGGCAAGTTGAGTACGCGTACTCAGGCGGTCGGCGCCCTCGCCGCCGCACGATCGAAGGCATGCTGTGGTCCGACCCGGAGAACGAGCCGCCCAAGGAACTTCGCGACATGCAGGAGATGTTGCGGCGGCTCGGCCTTCTCATGGCGTTGGCCATGCTGCTCGCGATGATCGTCCTCGGAGTGATGTGATCGGCGCGAGGTGATCGGCGCCGCGCGATCGGCACGAGGTGATCGGCGCGAGGTGAGACGGGGCGACGGGGGACGACACGCCCACGCCGATACCCTGACCGCATGACTGATCAGCCGCGCCGCCGCCTCGTGCTCGCCTCGCAGTCCCCCGCCCGGCTCGGCCTGCTGCGCCAGGCCGGACTCGACCCCGAGGTCATCGTGAGCGGCGTCGACGAGGACGCCGTCTCCGCCCCGACCCCCGCCGAACTCGCGCTCGCCCTGGCCGAGGCCAAGGCCTCCGTCGTGGCCGCCCGGCCCGAGGTCCAGGGCGCCCTGGTGATCGGCTGCGACTCGGTCCTCGACCTGGACGGCGAGGCGCTGGGCAAGCCCGCGGACGCCGAGGAGGCCACCGCCCGCTGGAAGGCGATGCGCGGCCGGGCCGGCACCCTCCAGACGGGGCACTGCGTCTACGACACGGCCGCCAAGCGCTACGCGTCGGGGACCGCGTCCACGGTGGTCCGCTTCGGCGACCCGACCGACGCCGAGATCGCCGCGTACGTCGCCTCGGGCGAGCCGCTCCACGTCGCCGGGGCCTTCACGCTCGACGGCCGCTCGGCCCCCTTCGTCGAGGGCATCGACGGCGACCACGGCAACGTCATCGGCATCTCCCTGCCGCTGGTGCGTCGCCTGCTGGCCGAACTGGGCGTGGGCATCACGGAGTTGTGGACCCCGCGGGAGAAGTGATCAGGACGCGCTCGGTGTCGGGGGCGCCGTGACCGGGGATCCCCCGGTACCTCCGTTCGCACCACCGCTCGTGTCTCCGTTCGCGTCCCCGTCCGTGCCCCCGTTGCCGTCCTTGCCGCCCGCGCCGTCGCCCGGCGCGGCGTCGGCGGGACCCGCGCCGCGGTCGAAGGCCAACAGAGTGAACACGATCAGCCCGAGCGCCACCATCATGAACACGAACGCGCCCCAGCCCACCAGGCCCACCGTGAACGCGCCGAGCAGACCGTGCACCACGGCGGCGCTGATCAGCAGGATGCGGCCGAAGAGACCCGGGGCGCGGTCGCGCACCGCGACGAGCAGCGCGGCGACGCCGCACAGCGCGAAGTAGAGGCCGAAGACCAGCCCCCCGACCTTGGACGAGACGGACATCATGTTCGAGTCGAGACCCGCCAGAGACATGTCCTGGCGGTCGACGACCACGCCGAGGAACCAGTTCAGCAGCGCAATGCCGATCGCCTCCACGAAAAGCACGATCGCCGCCACCCACGCCACCGGTCTGCGCGCCACCGGTCCCCACCCACTTCCGAGTGCTGTTACCCCAAGTATGTTCGAGACCTCCCGAACGCTACTAACGGGTAAACGCCGGGACAAGGGTTCGGCCGCGGGCAAAGAATCGTTGGGCCATTCGTAGGGACTCCACAAAGAAACGCTGTGCGTCGCAGCACGGCCTCACAGAGACCTTGGCCACACAGGAGGGCTAGGGTTCAGCCAAGGATTCCTGCGTACCGCGGTGTGACAAGGGATCTCGCGGGTCGAGCGAGCCTCGAATCACGCTCCGTGTGGGCAAGCTCACCATTGGGGACGGGTCGAAAGGTCGTGTCGGCAGTCCCTAAACTCGGCTTGTTTCAAGGAGGGAGCCATCGTGCGCAAGGTGCTCATCGCCAACCGTGGCGAAATCGCTGTCCGCGTGGCCCGGGCGTGCCGGGATGCCGGGATCGCGAGCGTTGCCGTGTATGCGGAACCAGACAGGGACGCTCTGCATGTCCGGGCGGCGGACGAGGCGTTCGCTTTGGGCGGTGACACCCCCGCCACCAGCTACCTGGACATCGCCAAGGTCCTCCAGGCCGCCAAGGACTCCGGCGCGGACGCCATCCACCCGGGCTACGGCTTCCTGTCGGAGAACGCCGAGTTCGCCCAGGCGGTCCTGGACGCCGGCCTGACCTGGATCGGCCCGCCCCCGCAGGCCATCCGCGACCTCGGCGACAAGGTCGCCGCCCGCCACATCGCCCAGCGCGCCGGAGCCCCCCTCGTCGCGGGCACCCCGGACCCGGTGTCCGGCGCCGACGAGGTCGTCGCCTTCGCGCGGGAGCACGGGCTGCCCATCGCGATCAAGGCGGCCTTCGGCGGCGGCGGACGCGGCCTGAAGGTCGCCCGCACCCTCGAAGAGGTCCCCGAGCTGTACGACTCCGCCGTGCGTGAGGCGGTGGCCGCGTTCGGCCGCGGCGAGTGCTTCGTCGAGCGCTACCTCGACAAGCCCCGCCACGTCGAGACCCAGTGCCTGGCCGACATCCACGGCAACGTCGTCGTCGTCTCCACCCGCGACTGCTCCCTCCAGCGCCGCCACCAGAAACTGGTGGAGGAGGCGCCCGCGCCGTTCCTGTCGGACGACCAGGTGGCGGAGCTGTACTCCTCCTCCAAGGCGATCCTCAAGGAAGCCGGCTACGTCGGCGCCGGCACCGTGGAGTTCCTCGTCGGCATGGACGGCACGATCTCCTTCCTCGAGGTCAACACCCGCCTCCAGGTCGAACACCCCGTCACCGAGGAGGTCGCCGGCATCGACCTCGTCCGCGAGATGTTCCGCATCGCCGACGGCGAGGAACTTGGCTACGGCGACCCCGCCCTGCGCGGCCACTCCTTCGAGTTCCGCATCAACGGCGAAGACCCCGGCCGGGGCTTCCTGCCCGCCCCCGGCACGGTCTCCACCTTCGCGCCGCCCTCCGGCCCCGGCGTCCGCCTGGACGCGGGCGTCGAGTCCGGCAGTGTCATCGGTCCGGCCTGGGACTCCCTGCTCGCCAAGCTGATCGTCACCGGCGCCACCCGCGAGCAGGCGCTCCAGCGCGCCGCCCGCGCGCTGGAGGAGTTCCAGGTCGAGGGCATGGCGACCGCCATCCCGTTCCACCGCGCGGTGGTCCAGGACCCGGCCTTCGCCCCCGAACTGACCGGCTCCACCGACCCGTTCACGGTCCACACCCGCTGGATCGAGACCGAGTTCGCCAACGAGATCCCCGCGTTCACGGCCCCCGCGGACACGGACACCGACGAGGAGCCGGGCCGCGAGACGGTCGTCGTCGAGGTCGGCGGCAAGCGCCTCGAGGTCTCGCTGCCGTCCTCGCTGGGCATGTCCCTGGCCCGCACCGGCCTCGCCGCCGGCGCCAAGCCCAAGCGCCGCGCGGCCAAGAAGTCCGGCCCGGTCGCCTCCGGCGACACGCTCGCCTCGCCGATGCAGGGCACGATCGTCAAGGTCGCGGTCGAGGAGGGCCAGGAGGTCAAGGAGGGCGACCTCGTCGTCGTCCTGGAGGCCATGAAGATGGAACAGCCCCTCAACGCCCACCGCTCCGGCACCATCAAGGGCTTGAGCGCGGAGGTCGGCGCGTCCATCACGTCCGGCGCCGCGATCTGTGAGATCAAGGACTGACGACCCGGTCGTACGCCATCCGAAGCGCCCGCCGAACCGAACCATCGGTCCGCCGGGCGCTTCGCCGTCCCCGGCTCGACCGGATCGCTCACCCCTAGACCGAGCCACAGCCAGTCCGTCCGGGCCGGAGCCCGTGGACCGGAGGCCGGGGACCGGAAGCCGGAGGCCGGGGACCGGGGACCGGAAGCCGGGGACCGGAAGCCGGGGAAATCGTCGCCTCAGGCAGGTGAGCGGCCGGGGTGGTCCGGGGCGGGGCGGGTTCGGATCTCGCTGATTACGGACCAGGCGACCGACACCATCGGGACGGCGACCACCGCGCCGATCACACCGGCGAGGATGCCGCCCGAGATGACGGACAGGGCCACGACCACCGGGTGCAGCCGGACCGCCCAGCTCAGCACGAGCGGGTGCAGGACATGGCCCTCGATCTGGCCGACGACCACGATCATGGCGAGCACCACGAGGGCGATGACCGGCCCCCGTGAGGCCAGCGCGACGACCGTGGCCACGGCCAGCGCGATGGGCGAGCCCACCAGCGGGATGAACGCGGCGAAGAACTCCAGCAGCGTCAACGGCAGAGCCAGCGGCACGCGCAGCGCGAACAGGGCGATCCCCACCAGTACGGCGTTGGTGGCGGCCACGATGATGATGCCGCGGGTGTACCCGGCGAACGTCCGCCACGCGACCCGTCCCGCACGGCCCCAGGGATCCCGGGCGCTCTCGGGCAGCAGGCCCTGGAACCAGTGCCAGAACCTGTCCCCGGAGTGGATGAAGAACAGCGAGCAGAACAGCGCGAGCACCGCTCCGGTCAGCACCTCCACCGCCCGCCCGGCACCACTGAGCGCGCTGCTGATCAGTGTGGAGCGGTGCTCCGAGAGGTAGGTCCTCACCTTGCCCTGAAAGTTCGACAGCACGGTGTGCCGGACGCGGAAGGGAGGGCCCTCCAGCCACCGCTGGATCCGCCCGATGCCCCCGGCGAACTGCTGCCCCAACTGGTCCGACTCGCCCGCGACCTGGCTGCCGACCAGCGCCAGCAGCCCGAGCATCAGCACCAGACTGCCCAGGACGCTCACCACGACGGCCAGGGACCGGGGCATGCGCTGCGCCAGCAGATCGGCCAGGGGACGCAGCACCGAGGTCACCACCAGCGCGAGGAACAGCGCCACGGCGACCAGTTGCAACCGGCCCAGGATCTTGAAGGCCGCGTACACGGCCACCCCGAGCACCAGCAGCCGCCACGCGTACGCCGCGGCCACCCGCAGCCCCTGGTTCACCGGAACGTCGTCGCGCTCCGCGGCACGCCGGATCGCCGTCCCCGCCGTACGGGCCCGTGCCACCGCCCTCACCCCGCGGGCGGCCCCGTGGGCGGACCGGCTCCCCAGGACGACGTACCGCATCCGTCGCCGGTGCGAACGGCGCGATCCGTCGTTCACCTGTGCGTCACCGCCTCCCGTCGCCGTGTCAGGGACAGGTTGCGGGTGGACGAGGAGCCGTCGCAAGCCGGGACGCATGCGGACAAACCGCACTCGTAGGCCGTGAGCTGGGCCGCTTCCCCGTAGCGCGGCGGGGGGACGGCCGAGTGGAGGGTGCCCGGCGTACGCCATACGGCCCATGGGGGTGCACGCCGGTCGAGTCGGTCAGCGGCGGCGCAAATCCGCCACTCGCGCCCGCTCTCCCGGGGACTGCTCGCCCAGGACGGTAGCGCTGCGCAACTGCGGTCCCGCACCCGGCACCTGGCCGCGGCGCGGACCGGGGAGAGGCATGTCCCGGCGCGGCTGGCGCCCCGTCGGGACCGCGTCCCCTCCCGTGCCGCCGCCCGCCTGCCCGGCCACCGCGATCTGTACGCCCTGGTCCGCCAGGGCCTGCAGTTCGGTGACCGCACGGTCGTCGTGCGCCGGCGGCTCGTCCGTGACCAGGCGGGTGATCAGATCGGTCGGCACCGTCTGGAACATGGTGTCGGTGCCGAGCTTGGTGTGGTCGGCGAGGACGACGACCTCCGCGGCGGCCTGCACCAACGCGCGGTCGACGGACGCCGACAGCATGTTGGAGGTGGACAGCCCGCGCTCGGCGGTGAGCCCACTGCCGGAGAGGAAGGCCCGCGAGACCCGCAGCCCCTGGAGGGACTGCTCGGCGCCGCTGCCGACCAGGGCGTAGTTGGAACCGCGCAGGGTGCCGCCGGTCATCACGACCTCGACGCGGTTGGCATGGGCCAGCGCCTGCGCCACCAGCAGGGAGTTGGTGA
The DNA here is from genome assembly GCA_001550305.1 of Streptomyces diastatochromogenes. GTDB lineage: Bacteria > Actinomycetota > Actinomycetes > Streptomycetales > Streptomycetaceae > Streptomyces > Streptomyces mirabilis_D. The sequence continues at coordinate 9,945 of LRTP01000309.1, read as the reverse complement.
CGACGGTCAGCCCGGGCACCCGCGCGAGCCGGCGCGCCAGCTCCTGCGTAGTGGTGCCCGCGCCCACCACGATGGCCTCGCCCTCTTCGACGAGACCCGCGGCGAGATCGGCGATGGCCGTCTTCTCGGCGGTCGCGAGATGCGATTTCTGCGGAAAGCCGGACTCCCGCGTGAACCCGCCCGGCAATACCGCACCGCCATGCCGGCGGTCGAGGAGTCCTTCTGCCTCCAGTGCGCGCACGTCCCGCCGTACGGTCACTTCGGAGGTCTGGACGACGCGGGCGAGCTCACGGAGCGACACGGCCCCGTTCGCTCGCACCATTTCGAGGATCAATTGGCGACGTTCTGCAGCGAACACGAAACTGACAGTAACCCCAACGACCGTCTGCTTTCAGCAGTTTGCGCCGAATAACAGAAGTTGTTCGCATGGCAGTACGCGAAGTGGTATACGCGCCTACTCGCTCCGCCTATGCCGTACGAATGGTCGACAACTCCCCGTGACCAGCGGGAAGTCGGGGTGGGGCGTCAGCCTTCGTCGCCCGCCTTGCGGGTGTGCAACTGCCGTGCGACCTCGGCGATCGAGCCCGAAAGGGAGGGATAGACGGTGAACGCGTTCGCGATCTGTTCGACCGTCAGATTGTTGTCGACCGCGATCGAGATGGGATGGATCAGTTCCGAGGCGCGCGGCGCGACGACCACGCCACCGACGATGATCCCGGTGCCGGGGCGGCAGAAGATCTTGACGAAGCCGTCCCGGATGCCCTGCATCTTGGCGCGCGGGTTGCGCAGCAGGGGCAGCTTGACGACCCGGGCGTCGATCTTGCCCGCGTCCACGTCGGCCTGCGAGTAGCCGACGGTGGCGATCTCGGGGTCGGTGAAGACGTTGGACGAGACGGTCTTCAGGTTCAGCGGAGCGACCGCGTCGCCCAGGAAGTGGTACATGGCGATGCGTCCCTGCATCGCCGCGACGGAGGCGAGGGCGAAGACGCCCGTCACGTCACCGGCGGCGTACACACCCGGGGCGGTGGTCCTGGAGACCTTGTCGGTCCAGATGTGCCCGGAGTCCCTGACCCTGACCCCGGCCTCCTCCAGACCCATTCCGCTGCTGTTCGGGATGGCGCCGACGGCCATCAGACAGTGCGAGCCACTGATGACCCGGCCGTCGGAGAGCGTGACCTCGACCCGGTCGCCGACGCGCTTGGCGGACTCGGCGCGGGAGCGGGCCATGACGTTCATGCCACGGCGCCGGAACACGTCCTCCAGCACCGCGGCGGCGTCCGGGTCCTCGCCCGGCAGCACGCGGTCGCGGCTGGAGACGAGCGTGACGCGCGACCCGAGCGCCTGGTAGGCGCCGGCGAACTCGGCACCGGTGACACCGGAACCGACGACGATGAGCTCCTCCGGGAGCTCGTCGAGGTCGTAGACCTGCGTCCAGTTCAGAATCCGCTCGCCGTCCGGCTGCGCGTCGGGCAGCTCACGCGGATGCCCGCCGGTCGCGATCAGCACCGCGTCGGCGACGAGCGTCTCCTCGGTCCCGTCTGCGGCCCGTACGACGACCTTGCGCGAACCGTCCAGGGACTGCATGCCCTCCAGTCGCCCACGCCCGCGCAGCACCCGCGCGCCGGCCCGCGTCACGGAGGCCGTGATGTCGTGCGACTGCGCGAGCGCGAGCCGCTTCACACGCCGGTTGACCTTCCCGAGGTCGACGCCGACGACCCGGGCCGCCTGCTCCGCGGGAGGGGTGTCGTCGGCGACGATGATCCCCAGCTCCTCGTACGACGAGTCGAAGGTGGTCATCACCTCGGCCGTCGCGATAAGGGTCTTCGACGGCACGCAGTCGGTGAGCACCGACGCCCCGCCCAGACCGTCGCAGTCGACGACGGTCACCTCCGCGCCGAGCTGGGCGGCAACCAGCGCCGCCTCATATCCGCCGGGTCCGCCACCGATGATCACGATCCGAGTCACGTACTCCATTGTCCCGCACGCTTCAAGATGCTTCCGCCCGGGGGCCGCGCCCGCCCCCATCCGAGCCCCTTCCGTTATGTGCTCCTCCGTTATGCGCTTATGCGTTCTGTTACGCAAGAGGCTCCTGTGCTCCCTGCCGTACCCTCGACCTCATGTCGCTCTACGCCGCGTACGCCGGCAATCTCGACCCGCGGCTCATGACGCGCCGCGCCCCGCACTCGCCGCTGCGCGCCACGGGCTGGCTGAACGGCTGGCGGCTGACGTTCGGGGGCGAGCACATGGGCTGGGAAGGCGCGCTGGTGACCCTCGTCGAGGCCCCCCGCTCACAGGTCTTCGTGGCGCTGTACGACATCGCCCCCCTGGACGAGGACTCCATGGACCGCTGGGAGGGCGTGGGCCTCGACATATATCGCCGGATGCGCGTACGGGTGCACACGCTGGAGGGCGAGGAGCCCGCGTGGGTGTACGTACTGAACGGGTACGAGGGCGGACTCCCCTCCGCGCGCTACCTCGGTGAGATCGCCGACGCGGCGGAGTCGGCGGGCGCGCCCCACGACTATGTGATGGAACTGCGCAAGCGTCCCTGCTGAGGGGCCCTTCCGCGCCCCGGGCGGCCCTGCCGGGGGCACGCCTGGTGGGAAGCGCCGGTCCACCGCGTTCCCACCCCTTCGTCGGAAACGACAAGACAACGATCGCAAGACCGTGACCTCCGTCATCTACGCGCGTAGGCCTGGACCAGCTACCCTCATGCGCGTGAACGCATCTCTTCTTCCGGACGACATCCAGGGCGACCCCCACGCCGCCGCCGACGCCGCCGCCACCCGCCTGCGGGAGCTCACGGGCGCCGAGACCCACGACGTCGCGCTCGTGATGGGCTCCGGCTGGGCTCCGGCCGTCGACGCCCTCGGCACCCCCGAGGCCGAGTTCCAGGTCACCGAGCTGCCCGGGTTCCCCCCGCCGGCGGTCGAGGGGCACGGCGGCAAGATCCGCTCGTACAAGGTCGGTGACAAGCGGGCCCTGGTCTTCCTCGGCCGCACCCACTACTACGAGGGCCGCGGGGTCGCCGCCGTCGCGCACGGCGTGCGTACCGCCGTCGCCGCGGGCTGCAAGACCATCGTGCTCACCAACGGCTGCGGTGGCCTGCGCGCGGACATGCGCCCCGGCCAGCCGGTGCTGATCAGCGACCACATCAACCTGACGGCGACGTCCCCGATCGTCGGGGCGAACTTCGTCGACCTGACCGACCTGTACTCGCCGCGGCTGCGCGCCCTCTGCAAGGAGGTCGACCCCACCCTGGAGGAGGGCGTCTACGCGCAGTTCACCGGGCCGCACTACGAGACGCCGGCCGAGATCCGGATGGCCCGTGTCCTCGGCGCGGACCTCGTCGGCATGTCGACGGTTCTCGAGGCGATCGCGGCGCGTGAGGCCGGTGCGGAGGTTCTCGGCATCTCCCTCGTCACCAACCTCGCCGCCGGTATGACGGGCGAGCCTCTCAACCACGAGGAGGTCCTCCAGGCCGGCCGCGACTCCGCGACCCGCATGGGCGCCCTCCTCACCCAGGTCCTGGACCGCCTGTAGGGGTCCCATCCTCAACCTGGGGTGCGTTCTTCGACTGCGGGGCGGTGGGGGCTGGTCGCGCAGTTCCCCGCGCCCCTGGGGCACGGGGCTACGCCCCGGCGCCCCATCGGCCTGACGGCCCAGGCCTCATACGCCGGACGGGCTGGAGGCTTTAGGGGCGCGGGGAACTGCGCGACCAGCCCCCACCGGCCGTCGGCCGAAAGACCACGGGCAGGCGGGGGATGCGGGGCGAAGCCCCGCCTGCAGGGGCGCGGGGAACTGCGCGGGCAACCCCCACCCACCTGCGGCCGACAGACCCACCTCCTGGCCGGGTACACAGCAAGGGCAGCACAAACAGAGAGGTTCACCCGACGTGCAGGACGAACTCATCGCACGGGCCGAGGCGTGGCTCGCCGAGGACCCCGACCCGGAAACCCGCGAGGAGCTCGCCGAGCTCATCGCCGCCAAGGACGTCCCCGAGCTCACCGCACGCTTCAGCGGCACCCTCCAGTTCGGCACCGCCGGCCTCCGGGGCGAACTCGGCGCGGGCCCGATGCGCATGAACCGCGCGGTGGTCGTCCGTGCCGCCGCCGGCCTGGCCGCGTACCTCAGGAAGCAGGGCGAGACCGACGGCCTCGTCGTCATCGGCTACGACGCCCGCCACAAGTCCGCCGACTTCGCCCGCGACACCGCCGCGGTGATGACGGGCGCGGGCCTGCGCGCCGCCGTCCTCCCCCGCCCCCTGCCCACGCCCGTCCTGGCGTACGCCATACGGCATCTCGGCGCCGCGGCCGGCGTGGAGGTCACCGCCAGCCACAACCCGCCCCGCGACAACGGCTACAAGGTCTACCTGGGCGACGGTTCACAGATCGTCCCCCCTGCGGACGCCGAGATCGCCGCCGAGATCGCCGCCGTCGGCAGCCTCGCCGACGTCCCCCGCCCGGACTCCGGCTGGGAGACCCTCGACGAGGGCGTCCTGAACGCCTACCTGGCCCGTACGGACGCCGTCCTCGCCCAGGACTCCCCCCGCACCGCCCGCACCGTCTACACGGCGATGCACGGTGTCGGCAAGGACGTCCTGCTCGCCGCCTTCGCCCGGGCCGGCTTCCCGGAGCCCGTGCTCGTCGCCGAGCAGGCGGAACCGGACCCCGACTTTCCCACCGTCGCCTTCCCCAACCCGGAAGAGCCCGGCGCGATGGACCTGGCCTTCGCGAAGGCCCGCGAGACCGGCCCCGACCTGATCATCGCCAACGACCCGGACGCGGACCGTTGCGCGGTGGCCGTCAGGGACGGTGCCGACTGGCGCATGCTGCGCGGCGACGAGGTCGGCGCGCTGCTCGCCCAGCACCTGGTGAGCCGCGGCGCGCGCGGCACCTTCGCGGAGTCGATCGTCTCCTCCTCCCTCCTCGGCCGGATCGCCGAGAAGGCGGGCCTCCCCTACGAGGAGACGCTCACCGGCTTCAAGTGGATCGCCCGGGTGGAGGGCCTGCGCTACGGCTACGAGGAGGCGCTCGGGTACTGCGTCGACCCAGACGGCGTACGCGACAAGGACGGCATCACCGCGGCCCTGCTCATCACGGAACTCGCCTCCGAGCTGAAGGAGGCGGGCCGCACCCTCCTCGATCTCCTCGACGACATCGCCGTGACGCACGGTCTGCACGCCACCGACCAGCTCTCGGTCCGCGTGGAGGACCTGTCGGTCATCGCGAACGCGATGGGCCGGCTGCGCGAGCAGCCCCCGACGGAGCTGGCGGGCCTGCCCATCACCGGGTCCGAGGACCTGACGAAGGGCACGGACACGCTTCCGCCGACCGACGGGCTGCGCTACACGCTGGACGGCGCCCGCGTCATCGTGCGCCCCAGCGGCACCGAGCCGAAGCTGAAGTGCTACCTGGAGGTCGTGGTCCCGGTGGGCTCGCACGCCGAGCTGCCCACGGCCCACGCGAAGGCCGCCGAGCTGCTCGCGGGGATCAAGCGGGACCTGTCGGCGGCGGCCGGCATCTGATCCCACGTATCGGATCCGGCGTCTCGGATCCGGCGTCTCGGATCCGGCGTCTCGGATCCGGCGTCTCGGATCCGGCACCTCGGATCCCGCGTCTCGGATCCGGCACCTCGGATCCGGCGCCTCCGCGAGGGCCCGAGTCCAGGCCCCAGCCACGTACGGGTGATTTCCGCCCGGCAGTTGACGCAGCGCTCCGGTGCGCCACCATCCGACCGAGGAACGGTTGGCGGTAGCGCACCGCCGAGCCCCAGGAGCTGCCGCGTGTCCTCGACCGCTTCCCGGCCGACATCCTCCCCACCCCGGAACGCTCCCGGCGAATTCCCCGCGACCACGAACACGAACACGAGTACGGGCACCAGCACACGTGCGCGCACAGGCACCCTGTGCGCCTTCCGCACCCAGCTGCGCCGGGCGGCCCCCGCCCTGCTCGCCTACGGGGCCGTACGCCTCGTGAGTCTGCTGTTCCTCACCCTGTGGGCGCACCATCAACACCACGGCGTGTGGCCCGTCCTGGCCACGCAGTGGGACGCGGACTGGTACCTGGGCATCGCCCAGCACGGCTACACCCACCACCTGGGCACCCGGTACGACGCGAACAACCTCGCGTTCTTCCCGCTGTACCCGTTGCTGGTCAAGGCGGCCGCGGTCCTGACCCCGGGTACGCGCGCCACGACGGGCCTGGCGATCTCGATCGTCGCCTCCTTCCTCGCCGCGTGGGGGGTCTTCGCCGTCGGCCACCATCTCCACGGCCGGCGGGTGGCCCTGCTGCTGACGTTCCTGTGGGCTGCCCTTCCGGTCGGCCTGGTCCAGTGGATGGGTTACACCGAGTCCCTCTTCACGGCGTTCGCCGCCTGGTCGCTGTACGCGGTGCTCACCGGCCGCTGGCTCTGGGCGGGCACCCTGGCGTCGTTGTCGGGCCTGACCCGCCCGACGGGCATCGCGGCGGCGGCCGCGGTCACCGTCACGGCCCTGCTCTCCCTGCGGCACCGCTTCTCGCCCCGCGTCCTCGCGGCCGCGGCCCTCGCCCCGGCGGGCTGGTTCGCCTACGTCGGCTGGGTGGGTGTGCGCCTGGGCCGATGGGACGGCTACTTCGCCGTGCAGCGGCTGTGGCACAACGACTGGGACGGCGGCGCGGAGACCCTGCGCCGGGTGCGGGAGGTCCTCGCGGACGACTCCAGGCCGGAGCTGTTCCTGGTGATGGTGACGCTCACGCTGATCGTGTCCGTGGTCCTCTACGCCCTGGGGGCTTGGGACCGGCAGCCGCTCCCCCTGCTGGTCTTCACCGGCGTCCTGCTGCTGATCGTGCTGGGCAGCGGCGGCGTCTACTTCCCCCGTGCCCGCTTCCTCCTGCCCGGCTTCCCGCTCCTGCTCCCGCTGGCCCTCCATCTGTCCCGCGCCTCACCCCGCTTCCGGGCCCTCGCCGTGACCGCGGCGCTGCTGAGTTCGGCGTACTGGAGCGCGTACATGGCGCTCGTGTGGCCGAGCGCGCCCTGAGCGGGCGTCCGTACGGCCCCACACCTGGATTCGAACGTCTCTCGATTCACGGGGAATTGGGCTGTCGCATGCTTCTCGGCTGCCTACTCCGTCCCCGCGCGTCTCACGCTGGACGGAAGCGCGGATGTGCTCCTCACCCCCCCCCCTTGGACGCATCCGCCCGCCAGGTGTCCCGCGCCCCCCATCACCACGATGGGCGGGACGCCGCGCATGGGCCGGACACGGGGTTCAGCCCGCCCCCCAGGCAACTGAACCCCGTGTCGGGCTCCGGCCGCGCCGCCTCACACGCGCATGAGGTAGCTGAAGCCCGTGTTCGGGCCGACGCAGGACTGGAGCGTGAGGTCGCCCCAGTACAGGCCCTGGGACGGGGTGCCGCGGCCGGGGCTGACGTAGTGGGCGTACACGCGGTACTCGAACGTGCCGCGTGGCGTCGTGGCCGTGACGACGGTGCCCACGGGCAGCTCGGCGAACCGCTCGAATCCGCAGTAGTCGTGGCCGACGACGACGGCGGTACGCAGCGCGTAGCCGTCCTCCGTCCCCAGGTCGGGCCCCGTCCACTGCACGGCGTCGCGGCACGCGTCCACCGCGTCCTGCCCACCGCGTACCACCCGGGCCGACCAGGAACCGATGCGCAGGGTGGTCGAACCGTCCGGGCCACGCCGACCGAACGTCTCGGCACCGGCACCGGCACCGGCACCGGCCGACGGCTTCGGTGACGGCTTCGCGGGCGTGGTGCCGGGGCGCGGCGAGTGGGACGGGGATGGTGTGCGCGACAGGTCCGGGAGCTTCGTCGTCGGCGACACGGTGGGTGCGCCGGGGGACGGCGAGGCCTGCGGAGCGGGGTCGCGGGGCGGTGGAGTGGGGGTGGGTTCGGGCGTGCGGGGGCGGGCCGAGGTCCCGAGTCGGGTGGGCTCGGCCGCGTCCGGAGCTGTCCGCTCGGTGGACGGGACGGACGCGGGTGGGCCCGCCGACGCCTTCTCGGGCGCTCCGGGGACGGCGCAGCCGGCGAGGGCGACGGAGGCGACAGCGGCCAGGAGGGCCGCGGTACGGGCCACCGCGCGGCCGGATCGTCCCTCGCTCGTCGCTCGGAGGGTGCCTGGCATCCGACGCCTCCGTTCGTGTGACCGGTCGTCCTATCCGAAGCGTCCGTTCACGTAGTCCGTCGTACGGGGGTCCTGCGGGTTGTTGAACATCGCGTCCGTGGTGCCGTGTTCGACGATGGCGCCGGGGGTGCCCTGCTCGGCGAGGAAGAACGCGCACTGGTCGGAGACCCGGGCGGCCTGCTGCATGTTGTGGGTGACGATCACGATGGTGACCTCTTCGGACAGCTCGTGGATCGTCTCCTCGATGCGCCGTGTCGAGGTCGGGTCCAGCGCGGAGCACGGCTCGTCCATGAGCAGGACCCGCGGTCGTACGGCCAGCGAACGCGCGATGCACAGACGCTGCTGCTGGCCGCCGGAGAGCGCGCCGCCGGGCTGCCGGAGCCGGTCCCGGACCTCTTTCCACAGGCCCGCCTTGGTCAGGCACTCCTCGACGAGCCAGTCCTTGTTCTCGCGGCCGGTCTTGATGCCGCCGAGCTTCAGGCCCGCGGTGACGTTGTCGTAGATGGACATCGCCGGGAAGGGGTTCGGCTTCTGGAAGACCATGCCGATCTGGCGGCGGGCGTGGGTGATGCGGCGGCCGCGGTCGTAGATGTCCTCGCCGTCCAGCAGCACCCGGCCCGCGAGGGAGGCGGAGCCGATCAGTTCGTGCATGCGGTTGAGGATCCGCAGGAACGTGGACTTGCCGCAGCCGGACGGGCCGATGAGCGCGGTGACCTTGCGGGCGGGCATGGTGAGCGACACGTGCTCCAGGACCTTGTGGTCGCCGAACCAGGCCGAGATGGAGTCGGCCTCCAGGGTCGCCGGGTTGCTCTCGCCGGGGCCGGGGCCGGCGACGGCGGGCCTGCTCGCCTTGGTGCTCCGCATCTTCACCGTCGGATCGAGGATCTCGTCGACGAGCGTCGGGTTCGTGTCGGACATGATGGTGGAACTCCTCGTCGGTCAGAGCAGGTTGGGCAGCAGGCGGGTGGCGGCGCCGGAGACGGCGAGGCCGAGGGCGGTCAGCACGGGCACGCAGACGATCCAGGTCTGCCAGCGGCCCCACACGCGGTACGCGGCCATGGTGAGCAGGGCCGCGCCGAGCAGCCCCTGCGACCAGAGGAAGACCGAGAGCCAGGCGGCGTTCTCCGTGCCCAGGGCCTGCTCGGACTCGTCGATCCAGCCGAGCGCCAGCGGGCGGGGCGGGGCGGGCTGTACGGCACTCGCCAGGGTCGCGTCCACGCGGAGGGTGCCGGAGGGGGTGTAGGGGGCGCCGTCGGCGGTGATGAGCGTGAGCCGGCCCTGGCCCTGCTTGAGCGTGGGCGGCAGCGGGTCGCCCTTGCGGCGGAGGGAGGAGACCTTGTAGGTGGCGGTGCCCTGACCGGTCGTCAGCCGGATCTCGGTGCCGAGGGGCAGTTGGTGCAGGTCGTTGAACGGGCTGCCGTACCCCCACTGACGGCCCATGATGACGCTGGTGCCGGCCTGTCCCGGCAGCGGGGTGTCCCGGCGGTGGCCGGGGCCGGACATCAGCACACCGGAGGTGGTGCCCTCCCCCACGACCTCCTTCAGGCCCAGCGCCGGGATGCGCAGCAGGGCGACGGGCGCGCCGGGCTCCAGCATCCTGCCGTCGTACCCCCGCTGGCCCACCGGTGCCGTTCCGAGGGCGAGTTGACGGCGGAACTCGTCGTACGCGGTCTGCTGGTCACGCGCGTGCTGGAGGTGGCCGACGATGGTGAGGTTGGCGGCGAAGCCGAGCAGCAGCGCGGCGAGTACGCACAGCGCGGCCCCGGCGAACGCGAAGCCGGGACGCTCGGCCCGCGGCGGCCCCGCTTCGGACCTGGGCTCGGG
>LRTP01000308.1 GCA_001550305.1 Streptomyces diastatochromogenes | reverse complement strand
AGCACCGAGCGGCGCAGGCCGGCCCGGGCCGGGTCGGCGTCGCGGAGGCGCTTTTGACGCGCGGTGGCCACGGCGGTCTGCTGCCGGGCGAGTTGAGCGGCACGCCGGGAGTCTGCGGAGTGCGAGTCCCTGGAGTTCGAGTGTCCGGAGTTCGAGTCCCTGGAATCCGCGTTTTCGGAATCCGAGCCCCCAGAGCTGGACTTCCTGGAATTCGCGGGCACCTTCGTCGGCTGCTTCGTCCGCAGTTCGGCGAGAGCCGTCGCCCTGGCTGTCGTCCCGGCTGTCGTCCCGGTTCCGGCCCCGGCTTTGGCCCCGGCCGTCGCCAAGGCCTTCGCCTGCGGCGCCTCGGACAGCTGCGCCGTCCAGCGCCGCGAGATCCACGCGATGCCGACGAGGACCGCCACCAGGCCGATCTTGATGAGCAGCAACTGTCCGTACCACGTTCCGGTCAGCGCCGACCAGGAGCCGACCTGGCGCCAGGACTGGTAGATCCCGGTCGCGGCCAGCACGGTCACGCTGCCGAACGCGAGGCGCGAGAAGCGCCGTACGGCCGCCGCGTCGATCTGTGTCTCGGCGGGCGCCCGGAACAGCGCCACGAGCAGCGCCGACAGGCCGCCCAGCCAGACGGCGACCGCCAGCAGGTGCAGCACGTCCACGGGCATCGCGAGGCCTGCCTGGATACCGGTGGAGGCGTGCTCGGCCATCGCCCAGCTCGCCGCCAGGCCCGCCGCGACGACGGCGCCGCCGATCGCGAGCCCGAAGGTGAGGTCCCTCTTCTCGGCATCGGCATCGACACCGCCCTTGTCGGACCCGTCCCCCTTGTCGGACGCGTCACCCCTGCCGGACACGTCGGTCGCGTCGGCCTCGTCCCGCCGCGCGTACGCCCCGAAGAGCACCGCGATGAACAGCGCGCCCGCGGCGAGCAGCAGCAGCCGCGAGACCAGCGCCGCGCCCGCCTTGGTCTGCAGCACCTGCCCGAGCAGCGTCAGGTCGAAGATGTCGCCGACCTTGCCGGAGCCGACGTAGGAACCGCGCAGGAGCAGCAGCGCGAGGGTGGCGCCGGTCAGCGCGAGCCACCCGGAGACCACGAGCCGTTGCACCGGACGGACCCCGGCGCCGCGCTGCCAGCAGGCCAGTACGAAGGCCGCGCCACCCACCAGAAGGATGAATCCGGCGTACGAGACATACCGCCCGACCCCGTAGAGCGCGCCTACGACTCCGCCGCCCACGGCCGGGTCGGAGAGCGCGACGGAGGTCTGCGAGGGCGCGCCGACGGAGAAGGTGAAGGCGCCCGAGACGGGATGGCTGTCCGCCGACACCACCTGGTAGGTGACGGTGAACGTGCCGTCGGGCAGCCCCGAGTGGAGCTTCACGCCGTAGGTGGTGCCGCCCAGGTCGGTCGCCTTGCCGGTGTCGACGCGCTTGCCCTTGGGGTCGAGCACGCGCACCGAGTCGTCGGACATCGCGACCTTCTCGGAGAACGTCAGCGAGACCTGGGTGGGTGCCCGGCCGACCACCGCTCCCTGCTGGGGGTCGCTGCCGGTCAGCGCGGCGTGCGCGGAGGCGGGCGCCGCGCCGGCCAGGACCGCGCCGATCACGGCGAGGAGCAGCAACAGCAGTGCCCGTACCCGAAAAGCGACCCCTCCAGTGGTGGTGGCAGCCGCACGGGGAGCGATGGCCTGTGTCACGGTGATCCCTCCCTCAGTGCCCGGTCTTGGGGTTGTACGTCGCGGACTTCACCGGCATGGAGACCTTCACCGCGCCCGCCTTGGTGAAGTGCAGCGTCACCGACACCTTCTCGCCCTCCATAGGCTTGTGGGTGAGCTTTTCGAACATGAGGTGGTTGCCGCCGCTCGCGAAGTCGAGTGACCCGTCGGCGGGCACGGCGAACGACTTCTGCTCCTCCATCGCGCCGCCCTTGGTGGAGTGCAGCGTGACGTCCGAGGCGAGGTCGCTGGTGACGGAGGTCAGGGTGTCGGCGCCGCCGGAGTTGGTGACGGTGAAGAAGCCGGCGGCCATGGTGTCCATGACGGGGGCGGGCATGTAGGCGCCGGTGATCTTCATCTCGGGCTTGCCCGCTTTGTTCGAGGGGGAGTCGTCGGAGCCGCAGCCCGCCAGCGCCAGCGCCGTGGCCGTCAGGGCCACGCATCCCGCGAGACGCCTCGAAGGGGCTCCGGGTCGGCTCACGGATTCTCTCCCTTGATGAGCTTGGGGAGGTCCTTGGTGTAGTCGTCGACGGTGGCGTCCTCGCCGTAGATCACATAGCCCCCGTCGGTCTTCGGCGAGAACGCGATGACCTGGGTGCCGTGCACGGAGACGAGCTTGCCGTTCTTGTCCTTCGTCGTCGGCTCGATGGAGATGCCCAGGGTGCGGGCGCCCGCCTGGATGGTGGGGAAGTCGCCGGTGAGGCCGACGAAGGCGGGGTCGATCCCCTTGAGCCACTTGCCGAGCGCGGCAGGGGTGTCGCGGGCCGGGTCGGTGGTGACGAACACGACCTTGAGCTTGTCCTGTTCGGCCTTGGGCAGCTGCTTCTTGGCGACGGCGAGGTTGCTCATCGTCGTCGGGCAGACGTCGGGGCAGTGGGTGTAGCCGAAGTAGATCAGCGTCGGGACACCCTTGGTCTCGGCCCGGAAGTCGTACTTCTTGCCGTTCGTGTCGGTGAGGACGAGGTCGGGCTTCTCGAACGCCTTGTCGAGGACCGTGGCGGCCTTGCCCGTGCCGGCCTCGGCGGACACGTCGGCGATCGGCTTGTTGCTGTCGTCGCCGCTGCCGCAGGCGGAGAGGGTCAGTGCGGCGGCGGCGAACAGGGCGGCCGCGGCATACGTCTTCTTGCGCATAGAAAAATGTCCCAGATGTGAGGGCTCCGGTGTGCACCGGGGTCGTACGACCTCTTTGACGAGGGCGTACGACCTACCGGTGCACAAAGGAGGCGTGCGATGGGCCTCAGGCCTCGGTGCGCCGACGGCCGGCCAGAACGCCGTACGCCACGCCCGCCGCGCCGACGACGATGCCGACGACACCGAGGACGCGCGCGGTGGTGTCACTGCTGTCCGCGGAGGAGGCGGAGGTGGACGCGGCGGGGGCCGCCGTGGAGGTGTCGGAGGCACCCTTGGCGGTGCCGGAGGATCCGTGGTGGCCGTCCGCGGACGCTTCGGAGAGCGTGAGCACCGGAGCCGGGTTCTCGGGCTCCTCCTGGCCCGCCTTCTGCGGCTCGATCCAGCGCACGACCTCCTTGTTGTCGTACGTCTGGATCGCCTTGAAGACGAGTTCGTCGGTGTCCTCGGGGAGCGCGCCGACGGAGAGCGGGAACTTCTGGAAGAAGCCCGGCTCGATGCCCTTGCCGGTGGCGGTCCAGGTGACCTTGCTGACGGCCTCGGAGATCTTCTCGCCGTGCATCGTGAGCGGCTTGGCCAGCTTGGTCTTGGTGACCTTCACGGACCAGCCGTCGAGGGGCTGCGGCATGACGGAGGCGAGCGGGTGGTCGGTCGGGAAGTTCACCTCGACCTGGTTGGTCGAGGCGTTGTCGCGCTCGTTGGGGACCTTGAAGTCGACGACGGCGTAACCGCCCTTGGCGGCCTCGCCCTCCGGCTGCACGCTGACGTGCGCGAAGGCGGGGGCGGAGACGGCGAGGACGGCCGAGGCGGCGACGGCACCGGCGGCGGCGATACGGGAAGCCTTCATGGAAGAGAGCACTCCACTTTCAGTCCGATGAGAAGAGAAGGGGGTGCGCGTGCGAAAGGTGCGAGGGGCCCCTGGGGGTGTTTTCGCGTGCACGCGCGCGTGCCGCACGACGGCATCCCCTTCGGATCCTTCAGATCCTTCGGATCGGTCCGGACGGATCCTTGGGATCGGTCCGCGAAGTGGCGCGTCGTGTCAGGCGGCGAGGACGAGAGCGGTGGAGTGGGGCGGTCCGCGGCGGACGACGCTGTGCTGAAGCTCGGCGGTACGGGGCTTGGGCGGCGTCAGAAGCGCGGTGCGCCGGGCGCGCGGCGTCGCGTCGGGCGTACCCGGCAGTCCGGCCCGCAGGGCGCGTACGAGCGCGAGCGCCCCGCGTAGGGACCGTACGAGCGCCCCTTCCGCGACTCCGTGCGCGGACAGCCGCATCAGCCGCAGCAGCGCCAGATCACCGTGGCGCAGCACCCAGCCGGCGGCGACGGCCGCGAGGACGTGTCCGAGCAGCATCGGCAGGGACGGCCACACGGACATCGAGGACCCCGTGGCGGCCGACATCGCGTCCGAGGAGTGGGGCATGGGCATGGACATGGACATGGACGGGGTCGTGCCCGTGTCGAGCCGTGCGTCGGCGAGGATCTTCATGGCCTGAGCCGGACTGATCGCCGCCGCGGTCGTACCGCACACGAGGCGCGCGGCACGTTCCACGAGTGAGGTGTCGGCCATCGACATGGAGCTTGAGCCCGCCGTAGCGGTCCCGGCGAGCCCGAAGAGCGTGTGCAGCGCGGTCTGACCGCCCGCGAGCAGCGCGGCGATGCCCGGTAGGGAACGCTCCCGTCCCGCCAGCCCGGCGGCGACGGCGAAGACCGCCAGGAATCCGGCGCCGAGCGTCCACAGTGGGACGGTGGCGCAGGAGGCGAGCCCATGACCGGCCGCGGCCAGCACGACACAGACCGCGGCGAACACCGCGGCCCGCAGAATCCGGAGCCCGTGTCCGGAGCGCGCCCTGCGCTGGTGGGGGGCAGTCATGGCGGGCTCATCATCGCACTCGACCCACCCGCTGCCCACGGCAGGTCCGCAAGATGACGGTCCGCGAGCCGTGGTCCGGAAGATCACGATCTGGGCCGAACCACCCGCACATACACCGATCGTTGTCGCGTGCGCATCCGCCATATGGGCGGCATCACGTCCTGCAGGCGATTGCGCACAGGTGCTTGCGGCAATACGTAACGGTATGTCGAGCCGCGGCCGGGAGGCTGGAGCATGAGCATCTGGTGGTCACTCCATTTGCGGCGTGAGGCTGCGAGCGTTCCGCTCGCCAGACGTCTGCTGCTCGGCACGATGGAGACGGCGGGTGTCGATCCGGACGTCTCGTACGACCTCTCCGTGGCCCTCACCGAGGCCTGCGCCAACGCCGTGGAGCACGGCGGCGACGCCGCTCCCGGTACGGCGTCCGAGGCCTATCGGGTCACCGCCTACCTCGACGGCGAGAAGTGCCGCATCGAGGTCTCCGACTCCGGCCCGGGCTTCGCCCCGGGCCGTGCGCGTCCCGCGCTCCGCCCGGTCCGCGGCGACGCGGAACACGGCCGGGGGCTCTGCCTGATCCGGGAACTCGCCGATCACGTCCAGATCGGCAACGAGCCGGGGCGGGGCGGCGCGGTGGTCAGTTTCGACAAGATCCTCAAGTGGAAGAAGGACGCGCCGCTGATGGCGGTTTAGCGCCCGGGCGGGAGCGGATCGCCAAGGCGGTCTCGCGGGTCGTCAACGCGGCCTCGCCCAGCGGGAGTTCGGCCCTGACCTCGAAGCCGCCTCCGGGTCCGGGCCCGGCCCGGAGGCGGCCGCCCACGGACTGGGCGCGTTCGCGCATGCCGACGAGACCGAAGCCGCCGGGGACCTGTGGTGTGGGCGGGGCGGATCGCAGGGCGCCTCCGTCGTCGGCGACCGTGAGGGTCAACCGGTCGTGGGAGTAGGCGAGCCGGACCCGGGCGGTCTTGGCGGCCGCGTGTTTGGTGACGTTGGTGAGCGCTTCCTGCACGATCCGGAACGCGGTGAGATCCGCCGCCGGGGTGAGCTGTTGGGGTGCCCCCTCGGTGCTGACGGTGACGTCGAGACCGGCGGACCGGAAGGAGGCGGTCAGGCCGGCCAGGCGGGCGAGTCCGGGAGCGGTCGGCGAGGATGCGCCCTCGGACTCCTCGGACTCCCCGAACTCCCCGAACTCCCCGAACTCCTCGGACTCCCCGGACTCCCCGGACACCTCCGTGTCTTCAGCGCCCTTGGCGTCCTTGGTGCCCTCGTGTCGCAGCAGGCCGACGGTGGCCTTGAGTTCGCGCAGCGCCGCGGAGGTGGTGGTGGCGAGGTCGGCGAGGATCTTGTGGACCTGGTCGGGCTGGCCGCGCAGAAGGTGGGCGAGGGTGCCGGCCTGGGCGTTGGCCAGGGCGAGGTGCTGGGCGGTGACGTCGTGCAACTCGCGGGCGATGCGCAGCCGCTCCTCGGCGACCCGGCGCCGGGCCTCCTCCTCGCGGGTCCGCTCGGCGTGCTCGGCGCGGGCCCGGACGGCGTCGAGGTAGGCGCTCCGGAGCCGGACCGCGCTGCCCAGAGCCGTCGGCATCAGCACCCAGGCGGCGGGGCCGACCGTCTCGAGGTCCAACGGGCGGTCGGCGGGCCCGGCGATGACCTCCGTGGTCATCAGGAGCGCGGCGACACCGAAGACGTAGCTCCTGCGCAGGGCGTTGTGTTCGGTGCGGAGGGCGAACGAGTAGAGCGCCACCATGAGCGGGCCCAGCGACAGCACGGTGAGCAGCCGGCCCTGCGCGGCCGAGGTCACGGCGGCGGCGGTGGTCAGGGCCAGTGCGGTGTGCGGGTGGTCGCGGTGGAAGAGCAGGGCGGCGCAGGAGACACCGGACAGGAGCGCGGCCGTCCACCACGGGGCGGCCGTGGCGGGGGAGCCGGTGGCGACGTACAGGCTGCCGGGGAAGGAGACGGCGAACAGGAGCAGGGCCGTTGTCGTGTCCCGGGCGCGGGGACTGCTTCGCACCTGTCGCTGCCAGTTGGCGATCATCACCGGTTCCTGTCGGGGGTACGGGGTGAGGGCCGCCCGTGTTCGGCAGGGGCGGCCCTCCGGGGCGGGACGGTCAGACGCGGGCCGATTCCCGTGCGGCCGTGTCGTCGTGTGCCGGGGGTGCCGGGGTGACGGCGGACTGGTGGACGAGACCCTCGCCCTCGACGTCGACCTTGGGCAGGATGCGGTCCAGCCAGTGGGGCATCCACCAGGCGGCTTTGCCGAGCAGGGCCAGGACGGCCGGTACGAAGGCCATGCGGACGATGAACGCGTCGAACAGGACGGCGATCGCGAGGCCGAAGCCGATCATCTTGATCATGGACTCGCTGGCTCCGATGAATCCGGAGAAGACGGCCATCATGATCAGTGCGGCGGCGACGACGACCCGGGCGCTGTGGCGGAAGCCGCTCTCGACGGCCTGGCGCGGGCTGTCGCCGTGGACGTAGGCCTCCCGCATCCGGGCGACGAGGAACACCTCGTAGTCCATCGCGAGGCCGAAGACGATGCCGACCAGGAAGATCGGCATCAGGCTCATGATCGGACCGGTGGTCTCCACGCCGAGGAGCGAGGCCAGCCAGCCCCACTGGAAGACGGCGACGACGGAGCCGAGCGCGGCGAGTACCGACAGGAGGAAGCCGACGGCCGCCTTGACCGGGACCAGGATCGAACGGAAGACCACTATCAGGAGCACGATGGCCAGGCCCACGACCACGATCAGGTAGGGGATCAGGGCGTTCTGGGTCTTCTGGGCCATGTCGATGTTCAGGGCGGTGGTGCCGGTGACCTCGAAGCTCGCGCCGTGGGTCGAGGCTTCGGTGGCGGGGCGCTGGTTGCGGATGGTTTTGACGAGGTCCTGGGTCTTCTTGTCGGTGGGCGCGGTGGAGGGGACGGCGGTGAACATCGCGGTGTCGCCCGCGGGGTTGAAGCGGGCGGGGGAGACGGACACGACTCCGTCGGTGGCTTTGATCTTCTTTTCGATGGTGGTGACGGCGGCCTTGGGGTTCGTGGCGCCCTTGGCGTCGACGACGATGGACAGGGGGCCGTTGAAGCCGGGGCCGAAGCCCTTGGCGAGGTCGTCGTAGGCGCGGCGCTCGGTGGTGGAGGTGGGTTTGGCCTCGTCTCCGGGCATGCCCAGCTGGAGGTCCATCACGGGCACGGCGAGGGCGCCCAGGCCCGCGACCGACAGCAGGAGCACCGGGAGGGGGCGGCGCAGGACGAAGCGTGCCCAGCGGCTGCCGCCGTTGTTCTGGCCGCCTTCCTTGATCCGGCCGCGTTTGCGGGCGTTGCGGGAGAGTACGGCGTTGGGCCAGAAGCCGAGGAGGGCGGGGACGAGTGTCAGTGCGATGAAGACGCCGATCATGACGGCTCCGGCGGCGGCGAGGCCCATCTTGGTGAGCATGGGGATGCCGATGACGGAGAGGCCGGCGAGGGCGATGACGACGGTGAGGCCGGCGAAGACGACGGCGGATCCGGCGGTTCCGGTGGCGAGGCCGGCGGCTTCCTGCGGGGTGTGGCCCTTGGCGCGTTCCTCGCGGTAGCGGGAGACGATGAAGACGGCGTAGTCGATGCCGCAGGCGAGGCCGAGCATGGTGGCGAGCGTGCCGGTGGTGGAGGACAGGCCGAACGCGCTGGACAGGGCCATGATCGCGGCCATCGAGACGCCTACACCGATGAGCGCGGTGAGCAGCGGGAGCCCGGCGGCGGTCATCGAACCGAAGGTGATCAGCAGGACGAGCGCGGCGATGGCGATGCCGATCCCCTCGGCCGCTCCGCCCGCGGCGGGCTGGGTCGCCAGCGCGTCACCGCCGACCTCGACCGTCAGACCCGCGTGCTTGGCCTGCGCTATCGCGTCCTTCAGGTGGTTCTTGCTGGCGTCGGTGAGGTCGTCGGCCTTCACCTTGAACGTGACGGTCGCGTACGCCGTCGTCGCGTCCTTGCTGATCGCGTTCGCCTGGAAGGGGCTGACCGCGCCGGCGACCTGCGAGCCGTCGGCCGCCTCGTCCACCAGCTTGTCGATGGCCTTCTTGTTGCCGGCGGCGGTGATCTTCTGGCCGTCGGGGGCCACGAAGACGATCCGGGCGTTCGCCCCGTCGGCCTTCGCCCCGGGGAAGCGCTGCTCCATGAGGTCGAACGCCTTCTGGGACTCGATCCCCGGCATGGAGTTCGAAGCGTCGGGAGCGGCCGGAGCCTTGACCGCGCCGAAGCCGACAGCGCCGAGCACCGCCACCCAGATCAAGGCGACGTACCAACGCCGCCGGAAGGCCGTACGGCCCAGTCGATAAAGGAAAGTAGCCACGGGCTGAGGTCTCCACTCGTCCGATCTCGGGAACCCCATCAGGTTCCCCGTGGCAGACCCCTCCCGTCGTCGTGCACGTGCCGACATTTCCGACTACTGAGAACGCAGTACGCCGCTTGCGGATCATCCTCCTGACGTCTACCGCCGGCCGCGGAGAACCGCGACCGGCGGCGTACGTCAGGGGGACCTAGCGGGTGCTTGCCGGGGCCTTCAGGTGCAGATCCGTGCTGGACAGTGTCATCGGCGTGGCCGAGACGGCCCGCAGCCGGACGCGTACTCCGGCCTGGGGGAGGGTGAAACTGCCGGAGGGCGGCAGGAGCTCGTAGCTGGCCGAGGCGTGCCGGTCGAGTGTGGCGGGGCCGGACTTGATGGACCAGTAGCGGCCCATGCCCTGGCCCGTGGTCAGGGTGAAGTGCGGGGTGAGGGCCGTGTCGCCGAGGTTGGTGACGCGGACGGTGAGCGCGGTCACGGCCTTGGCGGTGGTGGTCCGGCTCTCGCCGACCAGCCGCATCCTCAGGGGCGGCGAGCCCGTCACCGCCAGGGTCGACGCGACCAGGGCGGGGACGATCAGCAGCACCCCCGTGGCGATGCGCGCCCGCTGCCGGTGCGGGCCGCGCAGGAAGGCGGGCCGCGGCTGCCACGCCGTGGTGAAGGCCGACGGCGGGGCGGTCACGGCAGCGGCCAGCCAGAGCGGCGTCATCATCAGGTAGTAGCCGTCCTGCGAACGCGTCGCGAGGAAGAACGCGCACCACGGCAGGACCACCGCGGCCGGCCCCAGCCGCCGCACGAACAACACGAAGAGCCCGAGCAGCCCCGCCGCCAGCAGCATGCTCGCGTGCGAGTACCAGGCCAGCCGGTCGCTGCCGTCGGTGAAGTACAGCGAGATGCCGACCAGGCCCTGGCCGTGCAGGTTCGCCTTCTGGGTGAGCGGGAGCGCGATCCCGGAGAGCCAGCTGCGGGGCTCGCTCACGATGAAGTACGCGTTGATCAGCAGCCAGGTCAGGGCGGCCACCCCCACGATCCGGCCCACGGCGGCCGCCGCCGCGCGCGCTCCGAGGTCGCCGCGGCGCAGGGCGTAGACCCCGGCCAGCAGGAACGGCATGAGGAACCACGGCAGCTGCTGCGAGGCGCAGGCCGCGCCCAGGCACGCCGCCCGCGCCCAGTCGCTCCAGCCGCCGTAGCCCATCCGCGGCCAGCCCACCACCACCGGGATGAGGAAGGCGCAGGCGACGATCGCCGGATAGCCGAGCCGGGCGTACGCGGTCAGCAGACCGAGCCCGAGGCAGACCAGCGTGGCCGCGGACCGCCACTGCGTCGGCAGCATCCGCCACATCACGATCGTGCCCACGATCAGGGCGCCGGTGGCGGCCAGGACCGCGGGGGCGGCCCCGTGCCCGACCCACAGCAGCGGCGCGGTGAGCAGCAGGGGAAGCGGCGGATAGCCGTACGTGTAGTCGTAGCCGCCGGTCATCGTCGGGGTGAGGGCGACCCCGTGCTGCCCGAAGAGCCAGGGCCACGGCTGGTCGTAGACCTGGTGCCCGGCGACGAACTCACGGGCGGCCTGCGCGGTGAGGACCGACTCGTCACCGCCGCCGTGGTACATGGCGAATCCGCACACCGCGAGCGTCACGGCCGTCACCAGGATCACGAGGTCGAGGCGGGCCAGCGAGCGGGTCCGGCGCACGGTCAGCGTCAGGACGCCCGTCACCAGGATCGAGGCGTAGCAGACCGAGATCACCGCCGCGACGGCGAGACGGTGGCTCGCGGCCGCCGTCCACATCGGACGCGTACCGATGAAGAGGCTGATGTCGGCGAGCAGGGTCAGCACGCGGTGCCACTGCGCGGGCGTCTCGTCGGGCGACGTCTTCGTGAGGGCCTTCTGGCCGGTGGTCGACGGCCTCATTTCTGCCAAGTACACGGGATTGGACGGTAATTCCCGCAGATGAAGGCCATGATGCCGGACGTGAAGAGTCCGGTATGAGGGTGGTAAGAAGAGGGTTTACGGCCCATGTGGGTACGTGTTGTGCGGGAGCGTCTCATATAAGGGCGTCTCATGCTTTGACGGAACATACGGGGCGTCTCAGGCGTTGGAGAGGGACACCTCGGTGGACTTGATGAGCGCGACGACCGCCGATCCGGCCGCAAGGCCGAGCTCCGTCACCGCGTCCTTGGTGATCGCGGAGGTCAGCTCGCCGCCCGGGACCTCGACCTTGACGCGGGCCATGGCCCCGCCCGTGGAGACCTCCGTCACCGTGCCGGGGAACTGGTTGCGGATGCTCACCCCGTCGACCGGCGCGGTGGCCAGGGACACCTCCGTCGACTTGACCAGGGCGCGGACCGTGGAGCCCGTGGTGAGACCCAGATCCTCGACCGCCTCCGCGGTGATGGCCGCGGTGAGGTCCTGACCACCGTCGAGGCGGACCTTGACCGTCGCCATCACCTCGCCCGGTGTGACGGAGGTGACGGTTCCGGGGAGCTGGTTGCGGATGCTCAGGCTCATGGGTACGCCTCAATGTGCGGTGCGGTGGGACAGCGAACGACGGATGCCGGTGCGCTGCGAATAGTCGAGTTTCGCCAATTATGTGCAACTCGCGGCTCTCGGTGGGCTCACCACACCCCGTGTCTCCCGTGTCTCAGTACACGTCTCGTACGTACCGCTTCTCCGCCGCCAGCTGTTTGACGTACGCGATGGCCTCCGTCTCGCCCAGACCGCCGTGCGCGACGGCGATGTCCCGCAGCGCCCGGTCGACGTCCTTGGCCATCCGCGAGGCGTCTCCGCACACGTAGAAGCGGGCGCCGTCCTGGAGCCAGTGCCACAGCTCGGGCCCGTGCTCACGCATCCGGTCCTGGACGTAGACCTTGGCGCGCTGGTCGCGCGAGAACGCCGTGTCGAGCCGGGTGAGCGTGCCGTCGTCCAGCAGCCCGGTCAGCTCGTGCTCGTAGTAGAAGTCGGTGGCGCGGTGCTGCTCGCCGAAGAACAGCCAGTTCGGCGCCCGATGGCCGAGCGCCCGGCGCTCCTCGAGGAATCCGACGAACGGCGCGACTCCGGTCCCGGGCCCCACCATCACCATGGGTGTCGTCGCGTCCGCCGGGGGCCTGAAGTGCGGCGACCGCTGCACGAAGACCGGGACCGCCGCCCCCTGCTCGGCGTCGGCGAGGAAGGGCGAACAGACCCCGCCTCTCGCCCGACCGCCCGGATTCTCGTACCGCACCACGGAGACGGTCAGCGAGACGAGGTTCGGGTCGACGAGCGGACTCGACGAGATCGAGTACAGCCGGGGCTGCAACCGCTTGAACACCTGGGCCCACTCCGCCGCCGACGCGCGCACCGGATGCTCGGCCACGACGTCCACGGCCTGCCGCCCCCATGACCAGCGCGCCAGCTCTCCCTTGTTGTCCGGACGCAGCAGCTTCCTCAACTCGCGCCCGTCACGCGTACGTTCGCCGACGAAGCGCAGCAGATCCGGGGTGATCCGCGTGATGTCGAAATGCCGAAGCAGGGCCTCGTCGAAGGCGACCTCGCCAACGCTCGTCACCTCGACGGGGGTTGAGCCGTCGACCCCGACCGTCTCCAGCCATTCGGCAACCAGGCCGGGCGAGTTGACGGGCCGTACGCCGAGCGCGTCCCCCGCCTCGTACGGCAGCGGACTCTCGCTGTCCCGGGTGTCGAAGGTGAACCGGCGCACTTCCTTGACGGCGCCGGGCAGGCTGAGCAGCCGGTTGCCGGTGAGGCGGGCGGTGGCGGCGGCCGGCGCGGGCCTGGTGGGCTTGGCGGGCTTGGCGGTCCGGGGCGACTCGGACGCCCTGGATATCTTGGCTGCCTCTGATGCCTCTGATGCCTCTGATGTGTCGGGTGTTCTGGGTGTCTCGGTCCGTCCGCCGAGCGCGGTGAGGATCAGCTCCAGCCAGGCGCCCGCGTTCGGCTCGTAGTCCGGTTCGCAGTCCGTACGGGGAGCCAGGCGTACGGCGCCCAACTCGTCCAGGCGCGCGTCCAGCCGACGCCCGTGCCCGCAGAAGTCGTCGTACGAGGAGTCGCCGAACGCCAGCACGGCATAGCGCACGCCGTCCAGCCGCGGGGCCTCCTGCCCGGACAGGGTGTCCCACAGGCCGGACCCGTTGTCGGGCGCGTCACCGTCCCCGAAGGTGCTGGTGATGAAGAGCAGATCGGCGCTGTGGGCGAGCGCGCCGACGTCCGCCTCGTCCATGCCGACCAGTCGCGCCCGGTGCCCGGTGGCGGCGAGCCGCTCGGCGGTGGCCGTCGCGAACTCCTCCGCGGTGCCGGTCTGCGAGGCCCACAGCACCACCACCTCACGGCCCGCGGACTCCGGCGCGGGAGCCGCCGAGGGCGCGGAGCGCGAGTGCATCCCGGCGAGCACGCCGTTCACCCAGAGGGCGTGCTCGGGGTCGAAGGGGGCGTCCGGAGGGAGGACGGGCACGCCCGGGAGACCGGAGGGGAGCCCGGCGAGAAAGCCGCTGAGGTACAGCCGTTCGACGGAGGAGAGTACGGGCGGGGGAGCGGGCTCCAGGCCGAAGCCTCCGGGCGCCGTCGCGACTCGGTCGGGCATCTTCGGTGCGTCGGGCGCCTTCGGCCCGTAGGGAGTCCCCGGCCCCCAGGGAGTCTCCGGCCCGTAGGGATTCTCCGCCCCGTCGGGTGTCTCCGGAAGAGCCCTTCGGGCGGCAACGCGCGCCAGCGACACCGCGCACACCTTGAACTCCGGCTGGAACGACACCGGATCCACCGCGTCGCTGGTCACCGCGTTGATGCTCAGGTACTCCCCGAACAGGTCGTTCCAGTGAAAGGGCGCGAACACGCACCCCACCCGCACCCGGTCCGTCACCACCGCCGGCAGCACGGCCCGCCCCCGTCGGGAGGCGACCTCCACCGAGTCCCCCTCCGCGATGCCGAGCGCGGCCGCGTCCTGCGGATGCAGCTCCACGAACGGCCCTGGATTGAGCTTGTTGAGCTTGGCCACCTTCCCCGTCTTGGTCAGCGTGTGCCACTGGTGCTGCAGGCGCCCGGTGTTGAGGACGAACGGAAAGTCGTCGTCGGGCATCTCGGCGGGCGGCAGATGGGGCCGCGCATGGAAGACGGCCCGTCCGCTCGCGGTGGGAAACGACAGTTCACCGTCGCCCGCCGGCTCCACATACCGGATCGGATTCCGGGCGGGCCCGTCCTCCCGCGTGACGGGCCACTGCACGGGTCCGCCCCGCAGCCGCTCGTAGGAGGCACCCCGCAGATCCCACCCGGTCTTCGGGTTCCACGCCTCCTTGATCTCCTCGAAGATCTGCTCGGCACTGTCGTACGAGAACTCCTTCTCGTACCCCATGGCGCGGGCGACGGCCGCGATGATCCGCCAGTCCGCCCGCGCCTCCCCGGGCGGGTCGACGACGGCCCGTGCCAGGGTCAGCGTCCGCTCGCTGTTGACCAGGACGCCCTCGGCCTCCGTCCACAGCGCGCCGGGGAGCACGACATCGGCGTACGCGTTGGTCTCGGTCTCGGCGAAGACGTCCTGGGTGACGACGAACTCGGCGGCTTCGAGCCCTTCGATGACGGTCCGGCGGTTGGCGACCGAGGCGACGGGGTTGGTGCAGATGATCCAGCAGGCCTTGATGTCCCCCTCGGCCATCTTCCGGAACATCTCGACGGTGCCCTGCCCCACCCCGTCCTTGCGGATGCTCCCGACCGGCAGCCCCCACAACTCCTCTACGAAGGCACGCTCCTCGTCCACCAGCACCGACCGTTGCCCGGGCAGCCCGGGGCCCATGTACCCCATCTCTCGCCCGCCCATGGCGTTGGGCTGACCGGTGAGGGAGAACGGTCCGCTGCCGGGCCGGCAGATGGCGCCCGTGGCGAGGTGGAGATTGACGAGCGCGTTGGTGTTCCAGGTGCCGTGCGTGGACTGGTTGAGCCCCATGGTCCAGCAGCTCGTCCACTCCCCGGCCTCACCGATCAGCCGCGCCGCCGCCCGGATGTCGTCCTCCGGGATGCCGGTGATGTCGGCCACGGTCGCGGGCGGATAGTCGGCGAGGAACGCGGGCATCGCCTCCCAGCCCTCGGTGTGCCGGGCGATGAAGTCGGGGTCCGTGTAGCCGCCTTCGTGCAGCAGGTGCAGCAGTCCGTTGAGCAGCGCGAGGTCGGTCCCGGGCCTGATCTGCAGAAACAGATCGGCCTTCGCCGCCGTCGCGGTGCGCCGCGGATCGACGACGATCAGCTTGGCCCCGGCCTTCACACGCTCCATGAGCCGCAGGAAGAGGATCGGATGGCAGTCGGCCATATTGGATCCGATGACGAGGAACACGTCCGCGCGGTCGAGATCGTCGTACGACCCCGGCGGTCCGTCGGCGCCGAGCGACAGCTTGTAGCCGGTGCCCGCGCTCGCCATGCACAGCCGTGAGTTCGACTCGATCTGGTTCGTCCCCACGAACCCCTTGGCCAGCTTGTTGGCGAGGTACTGCGCTTCGAGGGTCATCTGCCCGGAGACGTAGAAGGCGACGGCGTCCGGGCCGTGCTCGTCGATGATCGCGCGCAGGCGCCGGGCGGTCTCGGCGAGGGCCGCGTCGACGGGCACGGGCCGTGGCTCCTCGCCGCGGTCCTCGCGCACGAGCGCGGTGGTCAGCCGGCCGGGCGCGGCGAGCATGTCGGCCGTGGTCGCGCCCTTGGTGCACAGTCGGCCGGAGTTGGCGGGGTGCCGTTTGTCCCCGGACGCCTTCAGGACCGTACGCCGTCCGTCCGGTCCCCGGCCGATGTCGAGGACCATGCCGCAGCCCACACCGCAGTACGAGCAGACGGTCCGGACCTGCTCCGGGCGGGGGGTCGTGGTCATGCCGACGACAGTACGAATTGCCCGTTACGCGGATGTCACATGGTCTGATCTTGGAGGGTTACGCCCGCTGCACAACCGGCCGACGGGCGATGTGAGGGTGTCGCGGACCGTGTCGCTGTTGAGCCGAACGGGTGACCATGCGTAAGAATTGGCCGGTGCAGACAATGAGTGCGAGCCAGGACGGGGTGGGCCAGTGAACAGCCACGACGTCACCGACGAGCAGTGGGAAGGGCTCGCCCAGGTCGTTCCGCTCCGGGGCCGGGACGCCTGGCCCTCGGCGGTGAATCACCGGTCGATACCCGAGGCCGTGACCGAGGCGCGGCGCCGCTTCGTGGTCCTGCGGGTCAATGTGTTCGCGGACGCCCGCGACGTCGCCGAGACGCTGATGTCGGGCATCCCCGTCCTGCTCGACCTGACCAGCGCGGAGACCGAGGTCGCCAAGCGGGTGCTGGACTTCAGCACGGGGGTGGTCTTCGGTCTGGCGAGCGGCATGCACCGGGTCGACCGCAACGTGTTCCTGCTGACACCGCGCGGGACCGAGGTGCGAGGGCTGATGGAAGGGGCGGGGGTTCCTGGGATCTGATCAAGGGAGGGCGGGGGTTCCCGGGATCTGACCGGGGGAGCGCTGGGGTTCCTGGGATCTGGCCAGGGGCGACCAGGACCGGGCGCCGCGCGCGGGCGCGCGCCGGTCCCCCGATCGTGGGAAGGCCACCAGGCTGTAACGGTTCGCCTGCGGTTCACCCGGCAGGGGGCCCTTACCGTCCACATATGACCGTGTCATCTCTGGCGGCCCCCGCCCAGGCCGAAGCGCGCCCCGACCGGCCCGGCGCCACCGAACTCAGGCTCGCCGCCTTCGCCGCACACCGGCGCGCCCGGTTCCCGCTCGGCCCCCTCACCCTCTTCACCGGCCCCAGCGGCAGCGGCAAGACCGGTGCCCTGCGGGCGTACGAGGCACTGGCGCGGCTCGGCGGCGGCGCCGCGCTGGGTGAGGTGTTCCCGGATCCGGTCGCCTGTGTCCCCGAGCGGGCCAGGCCCGACGCCCAGCGACGGCGCGGCTTCCGCATCGGTTGCACGGTCGACGGCCCCGAAGGACCGGTACGGCTCGAGGTCGCCGTGCAGGCCGAGCCCGAACTGCGCATCGTCGGCGAGCGGTTGACCGCGGGCGGTGTGACCCTCCTGGAGACCGCGCTACGGGACCCCGGCCGCCGTGTCGTCCAGGCGGCCTGGCACACGGCGGGCTCGTCGCCGGTCACCCGGGGCCCGCTCCCCGACGACCGCCTCGTCACCGCGCTGCTGACCCT
>LRTP01000307.1 GCA_001550305.1 Streptomyces diastatochromogenes | reverse complement strand
CCCGCGGAGCGGGTACCACATCGCTGCGCGATGTGCAAGCGAAGGCACCCGCTTCGCGGGTGCCAGCGGTTCGCTTCGCTCCCCGCGCCCGTGCTGCGCACGGGTAACTCCCTGCGCTTCGCTTCGGGAGTTGAAGGAGGCCGGCCGCTTTGCGTCCGGTGGGCCGCGCTGCGCGCTGCCCTGGGTTGACGGTGTGCCAGGTGCGGCTATTCGCGTCTTCAGTATGGAAGTTAGGGAGTGCTTCGCACTCCTGAGGGCGGGTCCGCTGCGCTCCCCCGCCCTGACGGCCCTTCAGGCTGCGCCTTCAGGATCTTGGGGCCCGCTGGCGCGGGCCTAGCTGGCTATGAGGGGTGGGGGGTCACTCGTCGGTGTTCTGGTTTCAGCTTAATGCGAGCCGATCTGATGCAGCATGTAGAGTTGGTGGAAACAGGAGACACACTCTGGCAGCGAGGGGACGGGGATCATGTCAGTCTACGAATATCTTCCGGCTGAAATAGCCCGGCTCGGTGTGACGAGAAAGGCCGCCGGGCTCGTCCTCGGCCAGGTGCAGACACATGCGCGGCTCTCCCGGGAGCGCGAGGAACGTGCACGCCAAGGACCAGCAGAGATCCTCAACTTGAGTGAGCTGATGATCGCCATGTGGGAGTGCGCTGAATGGGAGCGGATCGCCCACGTGATGACGGAACAGCAGATGTCTGTCTACGTACCGGGGCAGGATCCGCGTGTAGGCCGCCGTGAGGAGCAGCGGATGCAGCGTGTGGCCCTTGACGTCGCCGCTGCAGAGCAACACGGCGGGGCGCCGGCCGAGATGCTGCGTCATCGGATCTACCGGATCGTCGCCCAGCGGGCTGGCTCTCCGGGCGAACCACGGCTCACCGTCCACATGATGGCCTCCTCCCTCAGTGAGGCCGCCCACCGGGCCTGGACCGTCTACGGACGGCCAGGCGGCCTCTACCAGCAGGGCGCATACCGGATTACCTCGGTCGAGCGGGTCCTTCCCGAACCCGGAGAATTGCTGTGATCCAGCTTCGAGAACACCAGATGGACGCGAATACGCGTATCCGCAAGTGGGCGGGATTCCCTGCAAGATCATCTGCGTCCTCGGTGGGAGCGCGCGCCACGGTCGTGTCCGCCACCGGCTCCGGGAAGACGATCACTGCCGCTACGGCCGCGCTGGAATGCTTCTGGGGCGGGCGGGTCCTCGTCATGGTCCCCACCCTGGATCTTCTGGTGCAGACCGTGCAGGCGTGGCGCCGGGTCGGCCACAACTCGCCCATGGTCGCCGTGTGCTCACTGGAGAAGGACGACGTCCTGGAGCAGCTCGGGGTCCGTACGACCACGAACGCGATCCAGCTCGCCTTGTGGGCAGGGAACGGGCCCGTGGTCGTGTTCGCCACGTACGCCTCCCTCGTGGACCGCGAGGACATCGACGCACCGATGGGCCAGCGGAAGGTCCGCGGGCCGCTGGAGGCCGCCCTGGCAGGCGGAGAGCGGTTGTACGGACAGTCGATGGACGGCTTCGACCTCGCCGTCCTGGACGAAGCCCACGGACTCGCCGGGGACACCGCCCGGCCCTGGGCAGCCATCCACGACAACACCCGCATCCCCGCCAGCTTCCGGCTCTACCTCACCGCCACCCCGCGCATCCTCGCCTCACCCCGCCCGCAGAAAGGCGCGGACGGCCAGGAGCCGGAGATCGCCTCCATGACCAGCGACCCGGACGGTACCTACGGCGAGTGGATCTACGAACTCGGGCTGTCCGAGGCGATCGAGCGGAACATCCTCGCGGGCTTCGAGATCGACGTGCTGGAGATCCGCGACCCCTCCCCCGTCCTCGGGCTGTCGGAGGAGGCGCTGCGGGGCCGGCGCCTGGCACTGCTGCAGACCGCCCTCCTCGAGCACGCCGCGCGCCACAACCTGCGTACGGTCATGACGTTCCACCAGCGGGTCGAGGAGGCGGCCGCGTTCGCGGAGAAACTACCGGAGACGGCCGCGGAGCTGTACGTCACCGAGGCGTCCGACCAGGCCCTGGCCGACGCGGACGCGCTGCCGAAGTCGTCGATCGACGCGGAACTCTACGAGCTCGAGGCCGGCCGCCACGTACCCCCGGACCGGGTGTGGTCAGCGTGGCTGTGCGGCGACCACCTCGTCGCCGAACGGCGCGAGGTGCTACGGCAGTTCGCAGGCGGCATCGACACGGTGGGCCGCCGGGTGCACCGCGCATTCCTCGCGAGCGTCCGCGTCCTCGGCGAAGGCGTCGACATCGTCGGCGAACGGGGAGTCGAAGCCATCTGCTTCGCCGACACCCGCGGCTCGCAGGTGGAGATCGTGCAGAACATCGGCCGCGCCTTGAGGCCGAACCCAGACGGCACGACGAAGGTGGCCAGGATCATCGTGCCCGTCTTCCTGGAGCCGGGCGAGGACCCGGACGACATGGTCGCCTCCGCCTCATTCCGCCCCCTCGTAGCCGTCCTCCAAGGCCTGCGCTCACACTCGGAACGCCTCGTCGAGCAGCTCGCCTCACGGGCCCTGACCAGGCAGCCACAGACCAAACGGCACCACCTCATCCGCGACGAAGACGGGCAGATCAAAGACCAGGAACAGGACGGCGCGCAGGGCGCGGTCGAATCGGAGCTGTTGCACTTCTCCAGCCCCCGCGACCCAGCGACCGTCGCCGCCTTCCTGCGCACCCGTGTCTACCGACCCGAGAGCCTCGTCTGGCTCGAGGGCTACCAAGCACTCATCCGCTGGCGGACCGACAACGGAATCACCGGGCTGCACGCGGTTGGGTATGACGCGCAGGTCGAACTCGGAGTCACCGTTTTCCCGCTGGGGCGTTGGACCCATCAGCAGCGGCGCGCGTACCGGGCCGGCGAACTCGACTCCCACCGCAAGGAACTGCTGGACCAAGCCGGAATGGTGTGGGAGCCCGGAGAAGAAGCCTGGGAATCCAAGCTCGCCGCGCTCCGCTCCTACCGGCGGGCCACCGGGCACCTCGCTCCCCGGCAGGACGCCCTCTGGGGCGACAGCGACACCGACCTGATCCCCATCGGGCAACTGACCGCCAATCTCCGGAGGAAGGGCGGCCTGGGCAAGGACGCGGAGCGGGCCGAGAAGCGCGCCGCGCAGCTCGCTGCCATCGACCCCGACTGGAACTGCCCCTGGCCACTCGACTGGCAACGCCACTACCGCATCCTCGCCGACCTCGCCGACACCGAGGCCGGCGGCATCCTCCCCGACATCCAGCCCGGCGTGACCTTCGAAGGCGACGACCTCGGCAAATGGCTCGCCCGGATGAGAGAAGCCAGCACCTGGGCACAGCTGTCCACCGAACAGCAGGAACGGCTGTCCGTCCTAGGCGTGCAGCCACTCGAGGCCCCCTCCCCCGCGCCGGCCTCCAAGACCACGGCGAGGGGCACAAGCAAAGCGCAGCAGGCGTTCCAGCGCGGCCTGGCAGCCCTCGCCCAGTGGGTAGAACGCGAAGGTAACCAGCCGGTGCCCCGCGGCCACAGCGAAGAGACCACGGTCGACGGCGAACCGGAGCCCGTAGCGGTCCGACTTGGCGTGTGGATCTCGAACACCAAATCGAGGCGGGACAAGCTCAACCAGGACCAGCTCGACGCGCTGCGGGAGCTGGGCGTGGAGTGGGCGTAGGAGCCCCAGGTTTGCAGCTTCCCCGCCAAGCCGTGGCTGGT
This sequence comes from Streptomyces diastatochromogenes, assembly GCA_001550305.1. Lineage (GTDB taxonomy): Bacteria > Actinomycetota > Actinomycetes > Streptomycetales > Streptomycetaceae > Streptomyces > Streptomyces mirabilis_D. The sequence goes on along the minus strand of LRTP01000307.1, from coordinate 13,460 downwards.
GGGCCATAACGAGTGAGGCCGGCTGACGGTTATGGGAGTTGCAGATCCACAGACCGGGCGGGGCATGGGCGGCAGGAATCGGATGCTGACGCCGTTGGGGGCGGGGTCGATGCCCCTGGCAGGTGGGGTGTGGCGGGTGGCACCGCTGCGGGGTGAGATGACGCAGTCGTTCCTGAACCGGCTGGCTGCACGCTATGGCGTAGGGCTCAGGGATCTGCTGGCAGCAATCGCTGAGGTGAGCGGGCTGTCGAACGTTACGGGCCAGACGCGGCCGGACAGTGAGGTGTATCTGAACCGGGAGGCTCGGGATCGGGTGTCCCAGCTGTGCCGAGTTCCGGAGCATCATCTGCGGCTGGCACTGCCTGCCTGGGCGCAGGAGGAGCCTCGAAAGCGGTTCGCCGCCGGCCCAGCAGCGCAGTTTCATCACACTGCGGAGAAGGTTGTGCCCTGGGGGCCGGCGTGTCCTGGGTGCGCGGCGCGATCAGCCGGGCGTGCCGAGGACTCACGCTTGTACCTGGCGGCCCACCAACGGGTGTGCGCGGTGCACCATCGGTGGCTGATGCAGGTGCCGGGCACGGTCGGCCGGGTGGTAGAGCTGCCGGCGGGAGGCGAACAGTGGGTGCAGGCCCAGCGTCGTCATGCGAGGTTGCTGCGTCGTTCCTCGGTGGCTGTGGAGGCGTTCGAGGTGGCTGCAGCGGTGACCGCTTCGTGGTGGTGGCAGGCGTGGCCGCGGGAACACGTGTGGCCCTCTCGGCTACGGAGCCTGGGCAGCGAGCGGATAGATCCGGAGGTGTGGCGGGTCCTGGCGCGGGAGTTGGTGACGTACCCGGAGACGGTTGTACTCGCCACGCTGCTGGCCGATGACGGGTTCCGGCAGCGCCTGGTCGCCGACGCCCGGGGACATGCGCCGTTCCGGCTGGCTGATCTGCCGGTGCTGCTCTCGGCGGTTGCGCGCTGCGTGGGGCGCCCCTGGTACGGGGAGCAGTTGGCGGGCGAGACGTCGGGGCCTTTGTTCGCGTGGGCGTATCAGTGCGTGCGGCCACCGCGCCGCACCCGGAGCGGAGAGCAGGCGATGTGGGTGGTCGCTCCGGCGCACCGTTTGCGCCCGCTGGTTGACGAGCTCCCCGCGCGGACGTCTGCCGGGGCCGGCGGGCAGAAGGCGGAGGGCAAGAGACGGCGGGGGCTTAATCGGCAGTCGGATGAGTCCTTCACGGTCGGCCTGGCGCATGCGGGCCAGTACGTGCGTGAGCACGGGAACCTTGCTGTCCAGAAGGACACCATGGTGGGTTCCTTCCGGCTTGGGGAATGGCTGCACAATGTGCAGACCAGAAGCTGGGCGCTGTCGCCGGATCGTGTCCGGGCGCTGACGGCCTTGGACCCGTGGTGGAACGTCCCCTGGTCGGTGCAGTGGCAGCGCTCGTACTACCGGGCCCGCGATCACGCCGCCGTGGATGGTCCGCCGGATGCAGCCACAGGGTTTGCCCAGACCGTCGTGCTGAACGGTGAGTGGCTGTATCTGCAGTGCACCCAGTACGGCGCTCTCCACCCTGAGCAGCAGCGTCTGCTGGCGGACATCGGCATCACGGCCGAAGCAGCCCGTACCGCTCGGCCGCGGCGGGCCAACCTGCGGGCGCGTTTCGAGACAGGGTTGGCACACGCCCGGGCCTATGCCGCCGAGCATGGCCACGTGGCGGTCTCCGGCAGGGGGGCGGTGCACGAGGGGTATCCGCTGGGGGTCTGGCTGGTGGCGCAGCGCAGTAAGGCGGGCCGGGCTGCGGGGCCCACCGAGCGTTCCCGCGCGCTTGATGCCGTCGACCCGTGGTGGAATCCGCCGTGGCCGCTGTCATGGCAGAGATCCTTCGCGCGGATCCGCCGGCTGGTGCAGACCGGACACGCACTGGATGCGGAGCGTGGCTTTCCGGGCCTCGAAACACAGCTCGCGCTGTGGCTGTCGCGGCAGTGCACGGTGTACGGGAGTCTGCAGCGTGAGCAGCAGTGCCTGCTGGCAGGTATCGGCATCACGGCTGAGGAAGCCGGCGAAGTCCCCATGACGGCGGAGGAGGCCGAGACCGCCAGCGAGGCCGCAGCACGGCTGGGTGGCTCGGCCGGCTTGGCCAGCGCCCGTTCTTTCGCCGCGGCATATGGGTACTTGGCGGTGCCCTTTGACTGCGTGCATGACGGTTATCCGCTGGGCCGCTGGCTGGTGGCCCAGCGCAGCAAGGAGCGTCGCCACCTGCGGGCGACGGGAGCCGTGTGGCCGCCGGGGCTGCACCTGGCGGAGCTGGACCCGTGGTGGAATCCGCCCTGGCACTTCCCGTGGCAGCGCCACTACCAGCAGGCCCGCAAACTGTGGCAGGAGGGCAGGCTGCTCCTGCCCGGCCAGCACGGCCCGCCCGGCGATCGGGACGAGGATAAAGATCCGCTGATGGTGTGGTTGCAACGACAGTGCGCCCGGCACGATGTCCTGCACTCCGAGCAGCAGAACCTCCTCGCCGACATCGGTATCACCGCCGCCACCGCCCGCACCGTCACCGCATCCCTGACCGGTCCGGCCCTGGGGGAGAACGGGCTGGCCCATGCTCGTAACTACGCGGCCGAGCACGGGAACCTGGCCGTGACCGACCGCACCCGCCACAACGGCCACCCCCTGGGAAGCTGGCTCCTGCGCCAGCGCCAACGCGCCGCCGACGGGCGCATCCAGCCCTCCCGGATCGCCGCGCTCAACGCCCTCGACCCTCACTGGAACCCGCCCTGGCCCCTCGCCTGGCAACGCGCCTACCACCGGGCCCGCGCCGCCCACGCCACAGGCCAGCCCATCCCACCCGAGCTACGACGCTGGGTCCGCAAACAGACCACCCTGTGGGACCGGCTCCACCCGCATCAGCAGGCGCTGTTGGACAACATGGGCGTCGTGGGCCAGTCCGTCATTTCCCCCGAGAATCGCCCTTTCGAGTGAGAGCAGGCAGATTCGCGTCTCCCTGACAGCCGGTCCCCACTTCGGTGGCAAGGTGAAACGACGTGAGGGCGCAGGCAGCGCCTGGAGCAGCGCCAGCGGCCAGGAGCGCGGCCTGCCCCTGGAGGTGGCCTTCACCGGACTGTCCGGCCAGGTCACCCAGCTGCCGTGGGACCAGGCGGTCGGTTCGGTGCGTTTTGAGGAACTGGCGCCGGTGTCGGCGTTCCCGGTACTGCAGGGACGCCGGTGGGGGCCTGGATGGTGGTGGTCAGCCACCACGGGGCGGCACGTGGTGCACGGCTCCGCCACGATGCGCACCCAGTTGATGACGTTGGACCGGGACCCTGAGGTGACCGGACTGTCCGCCCGGCCTGTGCGGCTCATCTGGCGGGACCCAGCCGACGGGCGCGTACTCCGGTGGGTGCCGCAGCTCTTCGCCCGGTACACGGACGGCACCGGCCTGCTCGCCGACTGCCCCTCCAGCCCGACCGTCGGCGGAGACAGGGCGCAGCGGGCGCGGGCGGTCCTGGAGGCGGCGTGCGCGCGCGTGGGCTGGTCATACCGGCGCCTCGAGCCACCTCCAGCGGTGGTGGCGGCGAATCTGCGGTGGCTGGCCGGCTACCGCCACCCACGCAATCAGGGCCCGCCCAGGCTACGGGCCGCGCTGGCCCAAGCGTTCGCCGCGCCCCGCCCGCTGGCCGACGGCGTAGCCGCGGTGGGCGATTCCTTGCAGGTGCTACCGGCCGCCTATCACGCGCTGTGGTGCGGACATCTGACGACGCCTCTTGATGAGCCGCTGCACGAGCGGGCACTGATCTGCGCTGACGCAGACCGTGGTGAGGACGTCGAAAGGCGGCTGAGCGACGTCGGCGGCGAGCAGGAGAAAGGTTGAACGCAGTGGGCGGCACACAGGGTAAGATCCGGCGGCCGGTGGTGGAGGTCGGCGCGCACGTCGTCTACCGGGGGCAGACCTGGCAGGTCGCCGCGTTGCAGGGCCAGCAGGTCTACCTGCTCCCGGAGGACGGAGCCGAAACGAGCCTGCTGCTCGGGCGGTTGTTCGCCGACCCGGGCTTCGAAGTGGTAGGCGCGCAGACGCCGGACACGGTGCCGCAATGGGGGCTGTTCGAGACCGTTCCGCTGGCGGCCCAGCAGCGGGCTCTGGCCTGGCTGCCGCACATCAGGGAGGTGGAGACCGGACTGCCGCACGCCCCGGGCAGTCGAGAAGGCCAGACGATGCGGCCGGAGTACGACCCCGAGCGGTGGACCTTGGCGCAGCGGGACGCGGCCAAGGCGCAGGAGCTGACCGCGCTCGGCTTCGCCCGGGTGACGCGTACGACGGTGGAGCGGATGCGGCACGCCTACCGCAAACAGGGCCTGTGGGGGCTGGTCGACAAACGCACAGTGCCCGCACGCGGCCGTCATCCGACGGGGTATGCCGACGAACGGGTCGTGGCTGCTGTGCTGGAGGCACTGCGGCGCCAGCGTGGCCGGTCGAAGGGGACGGTGAAGGGGCTGCAGGTATTGGTCGGGCAGATCCTGGAGGATACGCACGGGCGCGGGGTGGTGGAGATGCCGTCACGGTCGACGTTCTACCGGCTGGTGAGTGTGCTGGCCGACCCGGCCGATCGTCCGGGGCGTCCCGCCCGCACCGCCACCGCGCCTGCCCGCGCCTCGTCGGCGCCTGTGATGCTGCGGCCCGGGGAGCAGGTGCAGATCGATACCACCCGTCTGGACATCATGGCCGTCCTCGAGGACGGCCCGCTGGGGCGGCCGGAGCTGACGATCGCCGTCGACGTCGCCACCCGCTCCATCCTGGCCGCCGTCCTGCGCCCGCACAGCACCAAAGCCGTCGACGCAGCCCTGCTCCTGGCCGAGATGGCCGTCCCTCACCCAGCCAGGCCGACCTGGCCCCAATCGCTTCACCTGTCGCGGGCCGAGGTGCCGTATCAGCGGATGCTGTCGCTGGACGAACGACTGGAGGGCGCGGCCGCCCGCCCGGTGATCGTGCCCGAGACGATCGTCGTCGACCGCGGGAAGATCTACCTCTCGCAGGGCTTCGTCGCCGCCTGCGAAACACTCGGAGTGAACGTGCAGCCTGCTCCACCGAGGCGGCCTCAGGCCAAGGCCGTGGTGGAGCGGACCTTCGGCGCGATCAACAACCTGTTCTGCCAGCACGTCGCCGGCCACACCGGATCCAACCCCCTCGGGCGCGGCAAGGACGTGACCGCCGAGGCGCGGTGGACGATCCCGCAGTTGCAGGACTTCCTCGACGAATGGATCACCTGCGGCTGGCAGAACCGGCGCCACGACGGACTGCGCCACCCCGTCCTGCCGAAAACCGCCCTCACCCCAAACCAGATGTGGGCCGCGCTGATCACCATCAGCGGGTATGTGCCGGTACCACTGACCGGGGCCGACTACCTCGAACTGCTGCCGGTGCGCTGGCAGCCCATCACCGAACGCGGCATCCGCCTCGACTACCGAACCTACAACCACGAAGTCCTCGACCCCCACCGCAGCCAACGCTCCTCCGTCGCCGGCAAAGACGGCAAGTGGGAGGTCCACCACAACCCCCACGACGCCCGCCAGATCTTCGTCCGCCTCACCGACGGACAGCTCCACGAGGTCCCGTGGATCCACCGCGACCACGTCCACCAGCCCTTCAACGACGCCATATGGCGCCACATCCAGACCGAGGTGGAACAACGCGGGGACCGCGACCAGCATGAGGCCGACCTCGCCGACGCCCTCGACCAACTCCTGCGCCGCACCCGCGGCCCCGCCGGAACAGAAAACGAAGCCAACCATCGCAAACGGCGTCGTGCCCGCGGTGCGGCAGTGCGGCTGCCTGACCTGCCAGGCCAGCGGCGCCCGCTCGAAGCAGAGACCGCACCGGCCCCGGACCTGGACTGGAGCGAGAGCCTGGACGACCTCATCGGCCCCGACCCGGCAACCGAGCCGGGCACTGGCGATCCGGAGGGACCGGGAGCGCTGCCGACCGAGGCAGGCAGATACGGACTGTGGGACGCCGAAGCAGAGGCCGAGCAATGGTGAACACTTCGCCAGGCACGGGCGAAGCACCGGCCAGCGAGCCCCCGCCGGCAGCGGACCGGCCTCCCAGCGCCTCGGCAGACACCGTCAGCGACGCCCCTGAGACGCAGACGCAGTCGGTGACCACCTGGAACGGTTTCCAGACCTTCGCCACCACCCCCGTGGCAGTCCCTCCCCCGCCCGGGGCGCCGCCCCGCAGCCTGGAGGAACGCCTGGCCTATCACTCGCGGTTCGTCACCGTGCGCACCCCGGCCATCGACGCCCTCGCCAAGAACGTGCGCACCCTGATGATCCTCGGCCGCCACCAGACGGTCACCGCACGGCCGTCCCTGATCGTCACCGGCCCCGCCGGCGCCGGGAAAACCACCGCCCTGCTCCAGGTCGGACGCGCCTGCCACCTCGCCCACACCCGCCGCCACGGCCCTGCGGCAGCCGGGCAGGTCCCCGTCGCCTACGTCCTAGTCCCGCCCGCCGCCAGCGCCAAGACCCTGGCCACCGAGTTCGCCCGCTACCTCGGCATACCCGTCGCCGCCGGCATGTCCCAGGCCCAGATCACCAACGCCGTCTGCCACACCTACACAGCCGCCCGGGTACAGCTGGTGATGATCGACGAGATCCACCGGCTCAACCCCCGCACCACCACCGGCGCCCAGAGCGCCGACCTGATCAAAGACCTCACCGAACGCATCGGCGCCACCTTCGTCTACGCCGGAATCGACGTCACCACCACACCCCTGTTCACCGGAGTGCGCGGCGCGCAGCTCGCCGGACGCGCCTCCCTCATCGACTGCGCCGCCTTCCCTGCCCGCCTCGGCGACGAAGAGCCCTTCCGCGACCTCGTCAACGCTATGGAAGGCGCGCTCGACCTGCGCCACCACCGGCACGGAACCCTCCCCAAGCTGGCCCCCTACCTGCATGAGCGCACCGCCGGCCGCATCGGCAGCCTCGCCCGCCTCATCCGCCAGGCCGCCATCACCGCCCTCATCGACGGCACCGAACGCATCACCAAAACCACCCTCCACGCCATCCGTCTCGACCACCTCGCCGAACAGCACTACCGACCCCACACTCGGCCCCGGAGTACCAACGCCCCGTGAGCCGGACAGAAGGCACGGCCCGTGCAACAGCAGGGGCCGGCACCGCACAGCTCATCGTCGTCGCGGGGGCATGGCTTCGGATCCCGTCAGCCGCACCGGGCGTGTTCCGCGTACGGCCACTACCCGGTGAAGCAACCGCCTCCTACACCCAACGCCTCGCCGACACCTACCAGCTGACGCTGCCTCAGCTCCTCGACGGTGCCAACATCACCCTCCAGCGCCAGGGCACGCCGCCAACGGCCGAACTCCACCTCAACCACAACGCGGCCCACCACCTCGCAGTCCTGGCCCGCACCCCACTCCCCCACCTGACGCGCGCCCTGCCCCGCCTCGCCCCCAACTACGACGCCCACGACACCGAGGCGGCCGCGCGCTGGAAGCGACTCAATGCGGCACAGCAGCCCGTCCGCGCCTGCACCCTGTGCACCCGCCACCGCAGTCACGGCGCCACCAACACCGCCTGGGTTCATCCACCGCCGCACCGGGTCGTATGCCCGCGCCACCACCAAGCCGCCCCCGACCCACGGCTCACCTCCCCCATCCGCACAGGGGCCGTGCCCGAACTCGCCGCCGCAAACTACGCCCACCAGCGCCTCCTACGGCACCCGCGTGCCAGCACCGCCTGGGCCACAGCGCACGCCATCACCACCCGCTGGTACGACCGCCAACAACACCTCACCCACCGCTGGCACACCCGCCTGACCCGGCTCTGCGCGACCAACCCCCACCTCACCACCACGGGCAGCGCCTCCCCCGCGCTCTTGACCCGCGACCTGATCACCTACCCCGAAACCGTCACGCTCGCCCGGGCACTCGCCACCCAGCCAAGCCGGTCACACCGGGACACCAACGAAGCCCTCGTCCTCATCGCCCGCCAGCTCGGCATCACCCTGTTCACCCCCGCCGCCAGCGACCCGCTCCACGCTTCCCTCACCCACACACGCCGCTGACCAGCGCCAACAGAGTCCAGGCTGCCAAGGCATGAAGGCCGCCGGGAAGCCACCCGTTCAACGTACGCAGACGAAGCAGATACACGAGGCGAAGGTCTCCAGCCGTGACACCCCGCGCGGCTACTGCCCGGCCCAGGCAGCCAGGGGTGTTACGCCCACCTCGACATTTACCCTTACCGTCGTCCTGGGTTTCTGGGGTAGAATGGCTAGACGACGTAAAGGGAAAGAGGTACTGTTGGGTAAGGAAGAACGAGACCTGGCAAAGAGAGCCGAGGAACAGGGCTTCGAGGTCAGGCGTACGAGCAAGGGCCACTACATGGTCAAGAAGGACGGCAGGCCGGTGACGACCATCTCCGGTACGTCCTCCGACCACCGCGCCCTGAAGAACGCGAAGGCTCAGCTCAAGAGAGCCGGGTTCGTCGATAACTAGCAAGTCAGGGGAAGGTCCGCCGGGAGGCACCCCGGCGGACCGCAACACCCCCCAGGGAACTCGGGAAGGAGTTGTCACAAGCATGCCTCAGGCGTGGAGCATCGAAGTCGAGTTGGGCGTAAGCGACGTCAGCGACGACATCGTTGAGGAGCTGCACGAGCACCTGGCCGACTGCAGCCCCGCCGTCGGCACCGCCCCCAGCGGAAACCCCTCGGTGCGAATCTTCATCGAGGCCAGCACCGCCCGGCAGGCCGTGGACGCGGCACTCAAAGAAGTCACCGCCGCGGCCAAGCAGACCGGCATCAACCACACCGTCGCCGGCATCGAACTGGTCACCGAGGAGGAACTGGACCGCAGGCTCGAGGAACCCTCCGTACCTGAACTCGTCGGAGTTTCCGAGATCGCGGCCATGTTCGGTGTCGGCAGGCAGCGCGCCGCACAGGTGGTGCAGCGTGAGGACTTCCCGCCGGCCGTGGCTCAGCTCAAGGCCGGCCCGGTGTTCCTGAAATGGCAGGTCGAAGCTTTCGAGAAGCGGTGGGACCGCCGCGGCGGAAGGCCCCCCAAGCCGATCGATCTCACGGATTTGGACCGTGAGGTACTGACAGCACTGAACGCCACGCACCATGAGATCGAAGCACAGGAGATCGCCGGTACAGGCGAAGTCCTTGCGGGCTGGGCGTTCGCCGCGCTCAGGCCGGGACGGCTGTGCGCAGCGTTCCCCGCCGACGACCGCTCGGCCAGAGCCGCGATTACACGGCTGGCCAAGGCACGACTGCTGTCCGTAGAGACAGAATCGACACGCGACGACGAAGTCGTGGTCGAGCTCGAACTGACAACCAAGGGTGAGCGGGTAGCCGCCACCCAGTAGTACCCATCCCTTGAACGTCGTCAGGAAGGCCCCCGCAAACGCGGGGGCCTTCCGCCGTAATGCCGACCAACCAGACCCGCACCGGACCGAACCGGCCTACAAGACCAAGCCAACCGCCGGCTGACGCGCTCCTCATCACCGCAACCACCAGGTGCACCCACAGACGCACCACTACATCCACAGGAAACCCAAGATCATTCCTATACAACTACAGGACTCCAGGCCAGCGACCCGAACAGCCAAACCGAACAGGCCACAGGCAACACCCATCACACCCGGACACGGCCAGCCCCCAAGCCCCAAATTTCAACCAGAAGACAAGACACCAGATCAGAGCAGCCAAGCCCCCTGAAGATCAATGCTCCGTCACAACCGCAAGGAACTCCTGGACGCCGAAGAGGCCGGGATGGTCTGGGAACCCGGCGACGAGGCGTGGGAGAACAAGCTCGCCGCGCTGCGCAGCTACCACCGCGCCCACGGCCACCTGGCCCCACGGCAGGACGCCGTATGGGGCGAGAGCGACACCGAAGGCCTCGTACCCGTCGGCCAGCACATCGCCAACCTCCGCCGCAAAGGCGGCCTCGGGAAGGATCCCGAGCGCGCCACGGCGCGGGCCGCGCAGCTGACCGCCATCGACCCCGACTGGAACTGCCCCTGGCCACTCGACTGGCAACGCCACTACCGCATCCTCGCCGACCTCACCGACACCGAGCCCGGCGGGGCCCTGCCCGCCATCCAGCCCGGCGTGACCTTCGAAGGCGACGACCTCGGCAAATGGCTCGCACGGCAACGGGAAGCGAGCACCTGGGCCCAGCTGTCCACCGAACAGCAGCAGCGGCTTACCGGCCTGGGAGTACAACCCCTTGAAGCCCCCTCTCCCGCCCCGGCAGCCAAGCGTGCGACGAAGGGCCCGAGCAAGGCGGAACAGGCGTTCCAGCGCGGACTGGCAGCCCTCGCGCAATGGATCCAGCGCGAAGGCACCCAGAAGGCAGTGCCGAGGGGGCACGTCGAAGCCGTCGTCGTCGACGGCCAGGAGCACCAGCACAAGCTGGGCGTATGGATCTCGAACACCAAATCGAGGCGGGACAAACTCACCCAGGAGCAACTAGAGGCGCTGCGGGAGCTCGGCATGCAGTGGGCGTGAGCACGCCTGCTGGTCGTCAAAGCGCGGGCCTGCGCTCGTCCAGTCAATTGCCGGGCGCGGGTTTTCGGCTGCGGGTCCGTGGAGCATTTGCGGGCCCGCAGGTTGATTTTGAGCCTCGCGAAAAAATATTTCAGCTGGCGTGTCACGTTCGCCAACTTCCCCTGCACATAAGCCCGTACAACAAGCGATCTGCTCCGCAGCTCTCGCGCGACTTGAAGAAGTCGCCGGGGGTCGGGAGCAGACCACGACGAGGGGGCTTATGCCATGAGTGTGGATGCAGAGATCGTCGAGACCGTTGACGCGGTGCTGGGCGGGGAACACGCGGCCCGGATCGAGCAGGACGCCGCGCGGATCGAGGAGCTGGCCGGCGGTGGGTTCGAGGGTCTGGCCTACGAGGTGTTCGAGGTCGAGCTGTACCGGGAGGCCGAGCCGATCCTGCTCGGCATGCTCCGCAAGGGCACGCTGGCCCGGCTCGCCCTGAAGCAGTGCAAGAGCCGGGGCTGGAAGTTCTTCGTCCACGAGGACGACATGCTGCTGCTGCGCAGCAGCCCCGTGGAGCGGGACGTCATCATGGTCGACGTGCTCGCCGAGGCGATGCTGAACTTCCGCCGCGACCTGCAGAGCGGGCGGGGCTGGACGGCGGACTACAACGGAGCGCGCGGTGCCTGCAGCCTGATGTCGTACTTCATCGGCCAGTGCGTGTGGGTGTTCCGGCGCGCGTACGTGAGGTGGGCCAGGCAGCGGGTCCGCTGGGCGCGGCTGCACGCCGTGTACGACTTCACGCAGGACGCCGCGAACGAGGCCGGTATCGGGGGGCTGCTGCGGGCCACCAGCTACGAGATCGAGTCGGAGGTGTTCAGCACGGACTTCGAGGACATCCTCGAGGAACAGGCGCCGGAGACGCAGGCGGTCGTGCGCCTGACGGTCATGGGTTTCCCGGACTCCGAGATCGCCGAGCGGCTGAAGCTCACCAGCGCCACCGTCCGCAAGCGGAGGTCGCGGTTCAGGACGGCCCTGTACCAGGCGGCCCGCGAGCGCCGGATCTGGATCCCGGAACAGCTGCACACGAAGGCCGTCTCCCGCGGGCACAACCGGCGGGGTGCAGTGTGAGCGTGCAGAACCTCCTGATCCTGCTTCTGGCCCTGGTTGCCCTCGCGGCCGTCTCCGCCGTCGCAGGTCTGATCGGCTACAGCGTCTCCCGCGAGGGGGGCTCGTCGGTCTCCACGGCCATCGGCCGCGGCGGCTTCGTGTTCTTCAGCGTCATGACGCTGTTCATCGCGCTGCTGGCCGTGCTGGTCCCGGCCGTGATGTGAGGCAGGGGTACATCGGGCCGGCCGGAACCCCCGGCCGGCCCGGGGCCACACCACACGGTCTGACCGGCGCGTCCATGTGGTCGACGGAGCTCGCGGCTCGGGGGCTACAGCTCGAAGTCGAGGTGTTCGATGTCGGTGAAGCGGACCTCTTCCAGGCTGCCGGCGCGGCGGCCACCGTCCTGGAAGTACACCTCCTTGAGCGCTTCGGCGGCGATCTCCCGCAACTGCTGGTCGCTGGCACCCTGTTCCTGGGCATCGAAGAGGCGGCTGGCGTACTGCGGCGGCAGGGCCACGGTCAGGTGGCGGATCCGGTCCTGGTCGGTGGTGCCGATCGGAGCGGTGTAGCCGAGCCGGGCGCGGGTGTCGATGACGATGCCGCCGGTGCTCGCCGCCCTCTGCCGCGCCTTGGCGCGGATCTGCGGCTGCCACCGCCTCTTCACCTCGCGCTCCAGGCGGGCTGAAAGGTCCGGGCGGGGCTTCTTAATCTGGTCCTTCACGTACCGCTCGACAGTGCGCTGGGAGACCCGCAGCAGCTGGGCGACGGCTTTGGTGCCCTTGAGCTGCTTGACCAGGTACCGCATCTGCGCGGGTGCGCTCTTGGGCGCCGGGCGGGTGAACGCCTTCTGTACCGCGGCGTCCAGGCCGTCCCCGAACATGCTCATCGCGGTCTACTCCCCGGTGTCCTGGTCGGTGACGGTGCCGTCCTTGATGTACCGGGCGAGGTTGAGTTCCGGGGCGTTGAACTGCTCGCGGACGCCCTCGCCCCACAGCACGCTCTGGGTACCCTCCCACTTCACCAAGCCCGGGTTCACCCCGAGCTTGAAGCCGCCCGGCAGCGGCTTGCCGTCCCGGTAGGGCAGGAAGTCCAGCGGCGACGGTCCGTCGGCCGTGTACACGGCGCAGTCCGAGAGGATCGCGACCGGGTACTGCCCGGTGAAGGCCGCGTGCTTGATGATCTTGCGGTGCATGTTGATCCGGGTCCGGGAGATGACGGCGGCGCGGATGTCCGGGCGCCACGTCGGCCGGGCAAGGGCCCGCCACGGCTGCCCGGGCTTCCAGCCCTCCCCGCGCGGGCGCTCGCGCAGCTTGCCGATACCGCCCTTCACGGTCGCCTTGATCACGGAGACCACGATCGCCAGCTGAGGGTCACGCTGCCGGTAGCCGTCCATCGCCTTCAAGAACTCCTCCGGCGGCAGGTCGGCGCCCACCCCGAGGTCGGCCATCGTGGCCAAGTAGGCGTCGCGCAGCCGGTTGTACCAGCCGTCCAGGTAACGCCCGTTGTCGTGGCGGACGTACGCCTCGATCGGGCGGACGTCGTAGCCCAGCTCCACCGCGTACGCCACGGTCGGCGTCGCGTACCAGGCCGGACCCGTCGGGCGCTCGCCCTTCGGTGTGAACGGGCTGGGCAGCAGCGAGCCGTCCAACTCCGCCCACTTGTCCTTGGCTACCTTCACGCGGGACAGGTCGACATGGCTCAGGTCGACCAGCCAGGAGCCGGGCAGTTTCGCGTCGAAGACGGGGTTCTTGACGTGCGTCGGCGCCCCGAGGCCGACGACCAGGCCGTTGGCTCCGGCGGCGAAGGCCATGTTCACGTCGATGCCCACCAGGTTCCGGCGAAGGCATTCGGCGTCGGTGAGCGGGCGCGCCCAGTCGT
>LRTP01000306.1 GCA_001550305.1 Streptomyces diastatochromogenes | reverse complement strand
GCCGGACGAACTCCCACTCGGCATCGGACAGTTCATGACGACGTATCACCCGACCATGATCCACCACTCAAGATCATCATTTGACGACAGGGCCTAGTGGGCAGCGGGCGCAGGGACGGCTCCGTTTCGGTCGACGCGGCCGACGGATGGGACGCGTCCAAGTCCCGTCACTGCATGGCCACGCCGATGCGCAGTCTCGCGGCTCGTGCCCCGCGCGCAGCGTGGCCCATCATCGGGATCGGTCGGTGGCAGGGCGCGTCATGCTGGCATGAGCACGATCTTCTTGCCGCCGGCCTGTCCGGCAACCACTCGGGTGAAAGCGGCCGGTCCTTCGCTGAGCGGCAGGGGTTCTGGTGCGAGTTTCAAGGTTCCGGCTGCGGCCTGCTCCGCCAGCTGGGCAAGCTGCGCGGCGTTGGGCTCGATGTAGAGGTCCCAACTCGTGATGCCTCGTTCCTCCGGAGGCGCGTCCGAGGTCAGGGAGCACAGCCGGCCGCCGTCACGCACCAAAGGCAGGGCTGCGGCCGCTGTGCCGGCGGCGATGATGAGGGCAGCGTCGAACCCGCCGCGTACCTCGGTCGACCAGCGCGGATCGTGGTAGTCGACGACCTCCATCGCTCCCAGACCGAGCAGACGCTCTGCAGCGGTAGCAGACGCGGTCGCGGTTACCTCGATGCCCTGGGCCGCGGCGAGTTGGACGGCCAGGGCTCCGGTGCCCCCGCCTCCGTTGGTGATCAGGAGCCGCTGTCCTCGGCTGAGGTCCAGCTTCTCCAAAGCCTGCAGCGCGGTGAGCCCGTTGACAGGCAGTGCCGCTGCGTGTGCCGCGTCCAAGCCTGGTGGGCAGGGCGCCGCGTGATCCGCGTTGATCAGAACGCGTTCGGCCCAGAAGCCGCTTCCTCCGGGCAGCGGGGCTTCGTGCGCGAGCACCCGGTCGCCCACGGCAAACTGGGTGACACCCGCACCGACGGCCAGCACCTTGCCTGCGCCCTCCACTCCCAGCGCCGCCGGGGGGCGCAGCCCCACGTCCCAACGAGCGTCGATTTCCAGTTCGTCCCACGGTCCGACCCCGGCGGCCTCAACCGCGACCAGGATCTGGCCCGGCTCGGGAGATGACGGTTCGGGCAGTTCCAGCAGGGCGACTTCCGTCTCTGCCCTGGACACTCCGCACGCCTTCATAGTGGATCTTTGTCCTCTCACTCGGTCCGGCCGACCAGGAGGTACGGGCCGGGAACCCAAATCCGGCAGCGGTGCCGAATAGGGGCATTCCGCACGCCTTCACAGTAGATCTTTGTCCTCGCGCTCAGTTCGACCGACTGGTTCCAGGTCCCCAGCGCTTCGGGCAGCAGCGTTGCCGCCGGCGCCAGGTTCCGCGCCGCTTCGTGCTGCGCCGTTCGACGACCTCACGGTGCGGGTCGGAGAAGCCGTTGCCGGGCAAGCGGGAGGTCCGCCGACACCGTTGGATCATTCGGATCACCGACGACCGGGGGCGCCGACCGGTGACCGGCGGCGCTGGCCGCCGGTCTGGCTCTCCGGGGTGGGTCGGCCTCGAGGACCAGCGGCGTCCGCAGCCTGCGGACTTCGGCCCCGGTCGTTCCCGGTGCCGTCGTTGGTCAGACGAACGTGAACAGTTGGTCGGTTTCGAAGCGTGAAATCGGGCTGTTGTACACCTTCGCGGGGTCGGGGTAGCCGAGGGCCAGCAGCACGGTCGTGGTGTGTCCGGTTTCGCGGATCTTGAACGCCTTGTCGACACTGGTCGGGTCGAACCCTTCGAGGGGCATGGCTTCGACGCCGAGCTCAGCAGCCGCCATCATGGTCAGACCCATCGCGAGGTAGGTCTGCTTTTCCATCCAGTGGTTCAGGTCCTTGTAGCCGTAGTTGCGCAGGTTGAGGAAGTCGCGGGTCATGGACTCCCACCGCGCCTGCTTTGCCGGGTCGGGGAACCGGCCGTCGGCCCGCTCCTTGTCGAACACGGCCTGGAGGTGGCCTCCGGGAAGATCCGCCCTGGTGGTGAGTATGACGGTGTGTGAGGCGTTCAGGATCTTCTCGCTGTTGTCCTGGAATCGTTCGCCGAGGTTGGCCGCCAGCCGCTCCTTCCCTTCGGGCGTGGCGAGGACGTAGAAGTGGTTGGGCTGCACGTTCGTCGACGACGGCGTCGAGCGCAGGAATCCCAGCAGTTGCTGGAGTGTCTCCTCGGGGATCGTCTTGCTGGGGTCGAAGTACCTGGTGAGGTGCTTGTTCATGAGCTTGCCGAGATCCATGTCATCCTGCCTTTGTCTTGTGATCACGAGATGAAGAGTCAGTGATTCGTGCTGATCGGGTTAGTTCTTGCCGCGGGCCAGCAGTTCGTTGACGCGGGCGAAGTTCATGCCCGTCGTCGCCGAGGCGAGGTCGCCCGCGAGGAGTGCCTTGGCGGCCTCTTCGACCGCTCCCATCGCGTGGGCGTAGAGCAACGGACCCAAGCTGATGCGCTTGACTCCTGCCTGCTGCAGTTCAGCGACGGTGAGCACTTTGTCCGACGGAGACACCAGGACGTTGACCGGTGTCGGGGCGACAGCGGTGACGATCGCGACGAGTGCGTCGCGGTCGGGTGGGAACGGCGCGTAGACCACATCTGCGCCCACCTCAGCGAAGGCCGTCAGACGCCGAATGGTGTCGTCGAGATCCGGTCGCCCCTGGATGAAGTTGTCGGTGCGGCCAGTAACGACGATGCGTCCCTTCGAAGCGTCAACGGCGCTACGTACGCGACTGACTGCTTCGTCGAAGTCGCGGATCGGCATATCGGGATCGCCCGAGGTGTCCTCCACCCCGATCCCGGCCAGGCCGGACTCCACGGCGGCCTCAACGGTCGCGGCGACGTCCTCAGGCGTGTCGCCGTATCCGTCCTCGAAGTCTCCGTTGACGGACAGCCCCGTGAGGCGGCCGAGCAGCCGTGCATGCTCAAGGTGCTCTTCGCGGGTGACTTGGTGGCGCCCGTCGAGGCGGCCGAGCGTGGCGGCGATCGCCGCAGACGATGTCGCGATCGCCTCGAAGCCGGCATCGGCCAGCATCAGCGCCGAGAGGCCGTCCCAGGCGTTGGGCATGACGAGGCCACCGTCGCGGGTGTGCAGCGCCATGAATTGCTCATAGAGTTCGGAGCCCGGCATGTCGAGCCTTCCTGAATGATCGTTGACTCAGTGGGGGGCCGACTGCGTGCCTGAGCCGCGTCGAGGGTTCCAAAGAACAACCGGCGGGTGGGGTGTTGTCGGCGGCCGCGTGGCGCTTCCTGACGCCGCCCGGCCTCAACAGACGTGATGACGCGGGCCGTGGGCGATTCTGCGGACTCGACGAGGCGGGTCCGGCGTGTGCCCTCGTCCACCGGAGTTCCCATGTATCCCGCAGCACGGTGGTGGGTCTCTCCGCGGGCCGCCGGGGGGCGGCGGTTCGGGGCGCGGGTTCACTGGGGCACGGTCGTATCGACCGAGTCAACGGCGGGGATGTCGAGGTCGGTCTGGTTGACGTTGTTGATGAAGTTGGTGAGCAGGAACTGCACCGCGACCGCGACGATGGCGAGGATCTGCGCGTCGGTGTATCCGGCGCCCCGTACCTCCGCGAGGTCGGTGTCGCTGACCTGCCCGCGGCTCTCGACCACCTGCTGCGCGAAGCGAGCGGCCGCGGCACGTTTGGGATCGCCCGAGCTCCCGACGCGGGCGAGCTTGATGTCGTCGTCCGACATGCCACCGAATTCGGTCGCGACGTGGGTGTGCATCGCCAAGCAGTAGCCGCAGCCGTTGGCCTGCGACACGGCCAGCGCGATGCTGTGCCGCGTCCTTCCGTCGAGAACCCGGCTCAGGGTGCCTTGCAGAGTCGTGACGATCTCAAGAACGGCCGGATTGGACGCGAGGGTCTTGAACATGTTCGGGACGAAGCCGAGCTGCGCACCAACGTTGCCGAGTATCTGCTGTGCGCCGGCAGGCACGTCCTCTGGAGCGGGAACGTTCAGTCGTGACACGGCGAATCGACCTCCGATCGGGGTGTGAATAGTCGACGAGCCCGAGCCGGGCTCGCAGTGCTTCGGAGCTCCGCCGCAGGCTCTTCCTGCGCCGGCCGCAACCTCGACGGTCGCGTCGGTTGCGCCCGGTGGCCTGCGTTGAGAGGGGTGACTCCGTGGGTGCCGAGTTGCGGATCTCTTCATCACTTCGGACACCACATAGAAAGGACTATACAGACCAGAAACGTCTATGCAACCCCGCTCCCGGAAGGGAAGGGTCCGCCAGGTTTGCTGCGGGCGGGTCGAGATCGGGCCTCGTCATTAAATGTGCAGGTCAAAGCTGCAGGTGAGCTTCGTTGTGAGCGACTGGGCCAGTCGGACCGCGCGGGCTCGTGTCGGCCTGACTCGATCCGGATCGATTGACTGAGTGGACTATTTAGTCCAAGCTAGATTGAGGGCTCGGCAGGAACGACGACAAGACCTGCTGGCTCTGCCTGCACCTCCATCTCGCATCCGTCCACGATGAGGTACTGGTTGACATGGTTGTCGCAGCACAGGTCATCGACGCCGGGGTGTCGCGCCGCCTCGGCGCCTACCTCGATGCGTCACGACCCCGGGCTGCGCCGCGCCGGCCCTCTCCGTCACTGCGTCAGGACGGAACCTTGCAGGAGGTTTTCGCCGAGGAGGCCCGGCAAGCCCCAGACCCCGGGGCGCCGCGGCGGGCGGCCGCGGAACTGGGCCCGGTCCTGGCTTACAGGCCGCGACGTCATGGATACCTGCGTGAAGAATCACAAGGGCGTCATCTCTCGCCAGTCGGCCTTTATGGTCGTATTGGTGCCACAACTGATCCGCCTGGAGATCGAGGCCACCGCGCTCGTGATGCGCTCCACGGCTGAGCAGCACGAGTGAGTAACGTGCCTGAGGGAGACACCGTGTCCGCAACCAGCGATGTTCGCCGCACGCCACGCGGCCTGGAGACCCGTTCACGGATCGTTGATTCGGCGGCCAAGCAGTTTTATGTCAGGGGCGTCAACGCCACCACGCTCGATGACGTCCGGCTGGCGAGCGGAACGAGCAAGTCGCAGTTGTACAACCACTTCGAGGACAAACGCACGCTGATCCACACCGTGATCGACGTGCAGTCGAAGTTCGTCCTCGCCCGCGAGGAACAGCACCTGCGCGGTGTGAAGACCCTCGCCGGCCTGCGCCGCTGGCGCGACGCCCTGGTCCACGCCAACTCACTGCAGGACGGCTCGTATGGGTGCGCGCTGGGAGCGATGTCGATTGAGCTGTCCGACAACGATGAGCAGTCCCGCCAAGCGCTCAACGCATCATTCGATGCCTGGCAACGGATGCTCGTCGAGACACTGACCCGGCTCCGCGTCCTCGGCGTACTCTCCGAGGACGCCGACCCACAACGCTTGGGCACTGGTCTGCTGGCCGCTCTGCAGGGAGGTTACGTGCTTGCACAGAACGCGCACAGCTCCGAGCCGATGGCCGTCGCGCTGGACATGGCGCTGGACCACATCGCGTTCTTCGCTCGCAACTGAGCCCACCTTCGCGGTTCGAGGAGCGCGTTCGGCTCCGCCGCCACCTGTCTGGAGCAGCTACCTGTACGACCTTGCCCGGCGCACGGACGCATCGAGTCTCATGCGCGCCGGATGACCAGCACAGCCACGTCGTCCAGGTGGTCCACCGCGACAGCAGCGTCGAGGACGCGGTCAGCGGTCTCCTCGGCATTCAGCCCCTCGTGGAGGGCCGCGCCAGCCAGTGTTCCGGCTCGTTCCAGTCCGGCCTCCAATGCGAGGCCCGGTCCTTCGACCACGCCGTCGGTGACCATGACCAGCGCGCTGTCCTCGTGCAATGCGAAGGTCTCCTCGCCGTACTCGGTGCCGAGCACGACTCCTAGCACCGGGCCTCCCGGCATCTCGTGGATGCTGTGGCTGCCGTCGTCGCGTGCGTACAGCAACGGCACGTGGCCGGCGCTCGCACCGGTGACCCGTCCGTCGCCTGGGTCGATACGCAGCATGGTGCAGCTGGCGAATCGTGCTGCGCCCATCGTGACGAGCAGCTCGTTGGTGCGAGCCAGCACGGTTGCGGGACCCGGTTCGTGGGCGGCGATTGCGCGCATGGATGCGCGCACCTGTCCCATGAAGGCGGCGGCGTCCACGTCGTGCCCTTGGGCGTCACCGATCTCCAGGGCGACGGCACCGTCGGGCATGACGAAGGCGTCGTACCAGTCTCCGCCAATATCGAGCCCGTCGCGGCTTGGTCGGTATCGGGCGGCGACCTCCAGGCCGGGGAGGTGCTCGGGCAGCGTGGGGAGCATGGTCTGTTGGAGCGCCGTGGCCAGCTCGACTCGTGCCTCTTGCAAGCTAACGCGTTTCAGTGCCTGGCCTGCAAGATCGGCAAGAGTACCCATGAGGGCGCGCTCATCCGGGGACGAGTGATGTTCGCTGTCGTAGGTCACCAGCCAGGCCCCGAGCGGCTGATCGCCGATCGGGCTGAGGGAGGTGATCGAGATGGCGAAGCCGGAGTCGAGCTGGTCAAACTACGGCACCATGGCCCCGTGCGGCCAGCGGCGGATGTAGTCCTCCTGGTTGGGAATGAACTGCGGCTCGCCAGTGCGGATCACATAGGGCAGCGCGCTGGGGGCGTCCAGCGGCAGGCCTTGCAGGGCGGCCACCGGTATCGGGATCCCGGCATCGGAGGAAACGCGTAGGCGGCCTTGCGTGATGAACGCCAGCGCGGCGCCGGTACCACCGAATGTCGCGGCGAGCCGGGTCAGGACGACCTGCCGTACTTCTTGCTCCGTGACTGCAGTCATCACGGCGGAAGAGAAGGCTGCGATCTCGTCGGCGCGCTGACGCTCAGCACTCAGCGCGTCCTTCGCTCTGCGTCTGCGTGCTTCCCTCTTGGTGTCATCGCGGATCACTCCGAAGACCCGCTCAGGGCCGCCAGACCCCAGAATGAGCCGACGGGCCCGGCAGACCAGAAGGTGCCAGTCATCGGGCTCGGTCAGGAACCGCAACCTGATCCAGGGAGACCGGGCGGCCGTCGAACGCACGAGCCGCCGCAGCGCCCCGCGGTCATCGGGGTGGACTCGCCGAACCACCTCGGACAACGACATGGAGGCCTCCTGGAACAGCGCCGCCAAGGCGGGTGCACCACCCAGCCCACTCCAGCTCGCGCTCCTGGGGTGAATACATGCACAGACCGAGGTTGGCGGCCTTGGCTGCCAGACGGAACGGGATCAGCAGGGCGCCCAAGTCGTTTCCCGCGTTCAATGAGTGCACCCACACCAGCGACTCGCCACCTACGGGATCATTCACTGGTCGTGCCTCGACAAGGCAGACGACAGATGCTGTACCTGGCCCGGGAAACTCCAGCACCCGCATCGCAACCGTCTTCGTCGTGGCGGCGTGGGCCACGAGACTCTTGACCGCAGTCAGCTGGCTTGCGGGCAACAGATCACCGAAGCCACGACCCACGCACTGCTCCACGGACCTGCCCAGTGTCCTGGCCATTGCCGCGTTGAGGCTGCGGATCGCTCCGTCCAGGGTCAAAAGAGCCGACGGTGTAGCCATCTGAAGAAGTTCGTCCGAGGCGTCCATTTGCCGCTCACCCTCATCGTCGAGCGATACGACCTCGTCGTCCTTCATCAACTATCTGCCGCAGAGCAGGCCTCGTCCACGCGGCCGGTCACTCTGGGACGGCACCGGCCGACTGCGTGTATCGACGAACGCCGACGATCGTCCTCCCGGTGATCCGCTCGGTCGGATCGAAGGCGACAGCGGCGTCATCGCGGGTCGGGACGTTGCCGATGGTCACGTGCGCCTGGTCAATGGGGAGGGGACAATCAGAGGGGCGGGGACCGCTTCGGCCTCAGAGGCGGCGCCGGGGGCCTGGATCGTCCCGTGGTACTGCCGGCCCGGGACCCAGGCGCACTCGGCCGGGTGCGCCTCCCGGCCGGTCCCGCCGCCCGGGAGGAGGCGCACAGAAAAAAGGACCTTGAGGTCCCTTTTCAATCCTGCTAGCCTACGCAGCGGTAATCTGGCCTATGTGGCGGAACAGGCGCGCGGCAGAAACGACTCCCGGCTGACTGAGCGCGGGCGGGCGACTCGGGAGCGCATTTTGAGGGCTGCCGCCGACATGATGTACGTCAGGGGCGTGTCTGCCACGACCCTCGACGAGGTCAGGGCGGCCAGCGGAACGAGCAAATCCCAGCTCTACCGCCACTACCCCGACAAGGATGCACTGGTGCGGGACGTTGTCGCCTTGCAAGCTGCTGAACTGCTCAAACGTCAGCACCAGCTACTTCAGCGGCTCAACTCCCTCCGCGGGCTGGAGCGCTGGCGGGACGTGCTGATCGAACACAACGCGCTCCGAAACGGGGCGTACGGCTGCCCGCTCGGATCCCTTGCAAGCGAGTTGGCCGATCAGGACGAAGAGGCACGCGAGGCGCTCGCCCGGCACTTCGACAGCTGGGAGGGACTACTCGAGGCCGGGCTCGAGCGAATGAAGGACTCGGGAGTCCTCAGGACCGACGCAGATGCCAAAGAGCTAGCCACCGGCCTCATGGCCGCCCTTCAGGGTGGCTACCTCCTTGCGCAGACAGCCCAGGACGTCAAACCCATGAGGATCGCCCTGGACATGGCGATCGGCCACGTCAAGGCCTATACCGTGCCTGCCGAGGACACCAGTCCACCGGCGGAAGGCCATTCAGGGCACTAAGACGTCTGCGGCAGAGCGGCACCAAGAAATCCTGGTGCCGCACCGCAGGCGGTCGCGTCGCAGTCTCCGGCACCGGACCTTCACCGCCTCCCGACATCCGTAGCCGGGCCGGACGGGGGTTGCCGGCAGAAGGAGGCGTCCGTCCTCACATTCCGTGCCCGGCGTAGCCCCTTCTGCGCCTGTGCGTAGCCCAGCCTCAAGTCAAAAGCGGAGGCCTTCTCCAAGAGAGGACTATTTAGTCCTGGAAAATGGCCGACTTGCGGTACGTTTGGAGAGAGCGGTCTCCTGCGGACAGCTGAGCGGTCAAGCCTCACAAGGATCTCCAGGGCGGTAAGCACCATGCACGTGGACGTCCAGTGCTCAATGGTCGGTCCCGTCCGGCTACGCAAACAGGGGGTCGAGGCCGGAGCCGGCCAGCCGGGGCAGCGCGCTGTCCTGGCTGCGCTGTTGCTCAGGCCAGGCAAACCGGTGAGCGCCTCGAAACCGGCGGAGCACGTGCCCGGCGGCGACGCCCCTCCGGCCGCCGCCGGTTACGTTCGCGCGTACGTCTACCGCCCCAGGTAGGCACTAAGGGAGCAGAGCAACAGTTCCGTGAGCCTGAAAGACGGGGCTGCCCGCAGAGCCAACGGGACGCTCTAGACCTGAACAGGTTCACGGAGGTGACGGCAAGAGCGTGGAAGGCCCGCAGCGCCGACGGCCTGGCATCCGTGGCGGGCCTTCTCGCCCAGGACCTCGGGAGCGCCAACGCCGCGCCGTCAGGCGGTCGCCGGAACCCACCTTGGGGCCTTGGCCGGTCGGCCGGGGCACTCGATTGATAGAGGAGTTGATCACCGTGGACGGACAGAAGCTGCAGAAGATCGCGGGCGACTGCACCGTGGAACTGCCCGGCGCCGACCTGGAGCATCGTTTCGGCCCCGACTGGGACCTCTACAAGGTGCGCGGCAAGGTTTTCATCCTCATGACCGACATGCCGGGGCACCCTGTCGTGATCCTGAAAGCTGATCCGGACGACGCCGCAGCCCTACGTGAACGGCACACAGACATCACCCCCGGCTATCACATGAACAAGAGACACTGGATCACGGTGGAAGGCGGGGGCACCGTCGACGAGAAGCTGGTGAAGGAACTCGTGATCGACTCCTACCGTCTCGTGGTCGGCGGACTTCCCAAATCCGAGCAGCCTGTGGATCCGCACACCTACGGCCACCGGGCCTGACCTCCGCCATGCCCGTCGAACCCCTCGCCGCCCGCGGTACGACCATTCCAGCGCGGCTACGGCAGGCCTTTGAGAGTGATCTGATTCGAGCTGGACGGGGTGTGCGCCGCGCCCTGGCCGCAGCCATGCGCGACGCTGTCCGCAGCGGCCGCCTGGCACCCGGCACACGGCTGCCCTCCTCCCGCCAACTCGCCGCCGACCTCGGGCTTGCCCGCAACACCGTGGCTGACGCCTACGGCGACCTCGTCGCCGAGGGATGGCTTACCGCCCGCAGAGGCTCGGGCACACTCGTGGCAGACAGAACGATCACTCGACCGGTCTCGGTCCGCTCGTCCGCCCAGCCGCCCGGTGAACCTTGCTACGACCTGATCCCAGGCAACCCCGACCTCACCGCTTTTCCTCGTGCAGCCTGGCTGAGGGCCACACGCCGCGCCCTGGCCGCGGCTCCCGACGACGCGTTCGGATACGGTGACCCACGCGGCCGGCCGGAGCTACGGGCCGCACTCGCAGACCATCTCGCACGCGCCCGGGGCGTATACACGAGTCCGGAGCACATACTGATCTGCGCCCGCATCTCCCACGGCCTGCAGATCCTGAGCAAAGTCCTGGCCGGCCGTGGGGCAAGGAATGTCGCCGTCGAGTCCTACGGCCCAGACAGGCACCGCGGCCTGCTGGCGGCTGCCGGGCTGGAGACCCTCTCGCTTCCCCTGGATACTCACGGGACCTACCCGGTCCCGCCTGACGGCACCGATACGGTCCTGCTCACGCCGGCTCACCAATTCCCTGTGGGCACGACACTGCAGCGCGATCGCCGGACGGCAGTCGTGGACTGGGCCAGACGGACAGGCGGGCTGGTCCTGGAGGATGACTACGACGGTGAGTTCCGGTTCGACCACCAGTCTGTCGGAGCGCTCCAGGGACTCGCTCCAGACTGCGTGGTCTATCTGGGTACC
The DNA here is from genome assembly GCA_001550305.1 of Streptomyces diastatochromogenes. Classification (GTDB taxonomy): domain Bacteria; phylum Actinomycetota; class Actinomycetes; order Streptomycetales; family Streptomycetaceae; genus Streptomyces; species Streptomyces mirabilis_D. The sequence continues at coordinate 6,316 of LRTP01000306.1, read as the reverse complement.
GCCAGCCAGACCCTTGCTCCTGGCCTGCGGCTGGCCTGGATGGCGCTGCCTCCCACACTCGCTGAGGAAGCTGTGGCGGCCAAGGGACAGACCTACTCGTCCAAGGTATTGAGCCAGCTGGCCATGGCCGAATTCATCACCTCCGGCGCCTACAGCCGTCACGTACGTGCTGCCCGTCGGCGCTACCGCGATCGGCGGGACTCTCTGGTCACAGCCCTGGCCCAGCACGCCCCGAAGGTGCGCGTCACAGGGACAGCGGCTGGCCTGCATACCGTGCTCCGTCTGCCGCCCGGGACCGAGCAGCGCGTCCTTCAGTCGGCGACCCGGCAGGGACTCAAAGTGGCTGGCCTGTCTCGATACCGCCATGCACGGTCCCTGCACGTCATGGCCGATGCCCTCGTCGTGGGATACGGAGGGCCCTCCGACGCTGTGTGGCCTCAGGCACTCTCCGCGCTCATGCGGATCCTTTCCTGACGCGCCCCCAAGTGGCCGGGCACTCGAACGCGTCTCTTTCTAGGTGCGACGTCTCACGTCACAGCTGCCTGGGGTGCGCCGTCAGGAATGCACTCGCAGATTGGGCTGGCCGGCGTGTTGCGCAGGCTTCGAGACAGTCACGCGCTTCCTCCCGAGGCGCCGATCGACCAGCTCGCGACCGGGCAGGTATATCGAGAGCCTGTCCGCCCGCTGATTCCACTCCGGACCGAGCCACGGATGGGGATGTGATCCTCACCGAGGCCCGTTCGGGCCGATGAAGCAGCACGTGCGATCCGCGGGGCGACAGGCAGGCGTGGACGAGTACTGGCGGCGGCCTTGTTCGGCGTCAAGTGCCGTCAGGGTGACGGCGAGATTTGCCGTGAGCACTCATCGTGCTGACTGATCGTGTCGGTGTGCGGATTGCGTGCCGCGATGACGGTGAACAGGGTGGCGACGAGGGAAAAAGCGCCGTAGCCGAGCGCGATCTTCGGCAGCGAAAAGGCGTTGGCCAGTTGGCCGGTGATGAGGCTGGGAATGGTCGCGCCGCTGTAGCTGAGGAGATACACCACGGCGAAGATCGGTGCCCGGTCCGCCAGGCTGCTGCCAGACAGCAGGCTGCGGGTGGTGCCACTGATGGCGATGCCCTGACCGGCCCCGGCGACGATAGTTGCGGCGATGAACAATGGAAGTGCACCGGTGGCGATCGCTGTGATGATGCCGATCCAGCCGGCGAAGAAGGCCGCCATGCCGATGCGTTGAGCACCCGCCGGTGCGAATCGGCCACTGAGGGGAGCGCCCAGAGCACTGGGGGCCATGTAAGCGGCGAACACCAGGCCCAGGACGAGTGAACTGTGCGTGCGAAGCTGGTCTTCGACCAGCGCGGGCACGAAGGCTTGGTAGAACGCCCCAGTAGCCCAGGTGGACAAGAGGACTGCAGCCGTGACGGCGAGCAGATGCCTGACCCGGACCGGTACGCGGACAGTGGGCTTCAGTGATCGCCACGCGCCGGGGACGGGGGCTACGGTGTCCGGGCTGATGGCGATGAGCACGGTGGACAGCAGGAGCAGGCCGACGGAAATGAGGTAGATGAGGTCGCGTGGCCAGGGGCCGAACTGGACCAGGGCACCGGAGGCGATGGCGCCTATGGCAAGGCCGAGCATGACTGTCTGGCTGGACGCGACGGAGGCCAGCCAGGCCGGCTTTGCGGGTGCGGTGTCGACGATGTACGCGGTGAGGCTGCCGCTGGCCAACCCGGCACCCAGACCCATCAGGAGCCGGCCGGCGATCAGGACGCCTATGTGGTGCACGTTCAACAACACCACGCAGCCCAGCACGAGCAGGCCGAGGCTGGCGAGGGCGGTGGGCCGCCGGCCCACATGGTTGGACAGCCGTCCCAGTACCAGCAGCGTGCTGATGGTGGCGGCGGAGTAGGCGACGACCGTCATCGAGATGCCCGCGTTGGTGAACCCGTCCTGGGCCCGGTAGACGTTGAACAGGGGGATCGTCGAGCCCACCGCGGCAAACGCGGCCGCCAGGGAGAGCACCGCGGACAGGAATGCAAGCCGGAATGTTCTGCCCTGACGATCCTGATTCGGCGCTGGGGCCACATTGTGCATCGAGCAGTGTCCTTTTCTCGTTCTGAATCAGGCAGCGCACCGGCTTCTGTCGTGGGCGGTGACAGCCGGCCCCGCGACTGCTGGCTCCTGCGAGCTCCGTCTTCGCGTCTGTGGTTCGCCCCGTAGGTTCGCCTGGCCCGTCGATCATGCAGTATCGGGACTGTTTCGTCCAGACTGAGGCACGCGTCACGCTCCGACAAACACGCCCCTTGCTCTGCGCTCGCCAGCGCTTCCGCGTCAGGCTCGATTAATGTCGCTGTTGAACTGGGCAAATGGTGATCGGGTGCGTCTGTACGCGGGACTACCTGCCATCACCCCGTAGTGCTTCCGCCCTCCCATCTTTGGACTCTGACGTCCACTTTGGGGTTAGGGTGAAGGTAGTGACTCGAGGGCCGAGCCGAGATCGCAGCGGCCCGTTGGATTGGCCGGCTCTGGTTGGACGGACCGAGCCGCGCAGGCAGGGAACCGGAGACAGGGAGGCGTCTCGTGAAGGCGATTGTGGTGACGGATCAGGCAGCGGGAACGGCCGGGATGACGCTGACCGAGCGTCCGGAGCCAAAGGCCGCGGGCAACGACGTGCTCGTTGAGGTTCACGCGTCGGGTTTCACCCCAGGTGAGCTGGAGTGGCCCTCGACCTGGGTCGATCGTCTCGGCCGTGACCGGACGCCATCGATCCCCGGCCATGAGGTGGCCGGGGTGGTCAGCGCTCTCGGCTATGGCACGAGGGGGCTGTCGGTCGGACAGCGGGTGTTCGGACTGGCGGACTGGACGCGTGACGGCACTCTCGCGCAGTACGTGGCCATCGAGGCACGTAACCTCGCGCCGCTGCCGGGCGATGTCGACTTCACGGTGGGTGCGAGTCTGCCGATCTCTGGCCTGACGGCCTGGCAGGGACTGTTCGTGCACGGCCGCTTCCAAGAGGGGCAGAGCGTTCTCGTGCACGGCGCAGCCGGCGGCGTCGGCTCGATGGTGACGCAGTTCGCCCGCCAGGCCGGCGCCTACGTCATCGGAACCGGACGCGCCGCCGACCGGCCGGCCGCGATGGAATTCGGTTCGCAGGAGTTCGTCGACCTCGGCAACGACGCACTGGAAGACGTCGGCGGCGTCGACCTGGTCTTCGACGTGATCGGTGGCGATATCGGGAAGCGGTCGGCGGGGCTGGTGCGAGCAGGCGGGATGCTGGTGACCATCGCCGGCCCGACCGAGACGCAGCCTAGGGACGGCCTGGCGGTCGACTTCGTCGTCGAAGCCGACCGCGCACAGCTGGCTGAGATCGTCCAACGAGTCCGGGACGGACGTCTGCGCACGAACATCGGCCAGGTCGTCACTCTCGACGACGCCGTTTCCTCTTTCAACCCGGCCGAGCGGGTCAAAGGCAAGACCATCGTTCGCCCATGAGGCCACCGCACATGCCCGGACACAACCAGCAAAGGACCACCCCGCATGACCAGCCCAACCGAGCCGAACCGCTCGACCGTCGGCGACGTCGAGAGGGCAGACCCAGGCCTCCCCGCTCAGGACCAGGCCGTCGTCATCGACGATGCCAGCGATAATCCCCCTGCTCCCGCGTTCGACGTTGTCAACGACGAGAAGACCGGTGTCTACGAGGCCAAGGCCGGGGACACAGAGGTGGCAGGACTGACCTACAAGGCCGCCGGCGAGAACCGACTCGTGCTGCTGGCCACCTCAGTGTTCCCCGAGTTCCGCAACCAGGGGATCGCCACCGAGCTGATCCGACGCGTCCTGGACGACGTGCGCGCGCAAGGAAAGACGGTCACCATCACGTGCCCGATCGTGCGCACCTTCATCGAGCGCAACCCGGCGTACGCCGACCTCATCGACCCCGAGCACCCGGGAGCCAAGAGAGTCACACCGGTCCTAGACCAGCCCTTCAGGCTTCCCCGGGGAGAAGGTATGACAGTGACGACGAGCGTCGAGGCCGAGGCAGCTGCCCAGGAAGAGAACAACGCGACGCTCATCGCCGCATTGGACAAGACAGGTCTCGGCGAGGTGGAGTCGAGCTGGGAGCTTGATGTCATCAATGACACGGAGCGCAGCCGATGGTTCGCGGCTATCGGAGCCGAAGCGATCGCGGAACTCTCGTACCGGTTCGTTGGCGGCCGCGTCGTGCTGTTGACGACCTGGGTCGACCCCGCCTACCGCCACCACCGGGTCGCCACGGAGCTCATCGCGCGCGTGTTGGACGAGATTCGCCCAACCGGAAAGAAGATCACCGTCATCTGCCCGGTCGTGGGTGAGTTCATCGCCCGCAACCCGCAATACCGCGATCTCATCGACAAGGTCCATCCGGGTTCCGGCGCCTACCCCAGCACAGACCCGCAGGCGGGGCGGACGACCAGCAACAGACCGCTGCGTTCGAGAACGACCTGACATAGCCGCCCGGCATCCGTACGCGGTTCGACCCGTCCAGCGTGCATGGACCCGGCCGCGGATGAACAGCGGCGCTGTCGCTCACCGCCTCACCAATCTCATCGGGAACCTGGGCGATGTAGTGGGTGACCCTGCGCCCGGGATGCCGGGTTCCCCGGCCGCTCTTGAGGTCTTGGGCAGCGGTGGCCAGGCTCCGCAGAGCGCCGCCCCCGCCGGCCATGGCGACGTGCCGGCCGCCGTTCGGGATGACGGTGACGTCGGGGCGGCCGCTCTGGCAGCAGTGGAGCTATTCGCTCCCACAGGTCGTCGGAGACAAGATCGATAGACACCAGCCGGACCCTGCCCAGAAGGACCTTCAACCACCAGCCGACACGCCGGTCTCACCTGAAGTGCTCATCGGCCCTCTTCCGGCGCTGTCCGCCGGTCGGCGAGGCGATCCTGGTCGGCGGCGTTACCGGCACGAGCCTCGGTGCGGTGACCCCGTGCCAGGTAGTCCCGGACGATCAACTCGACAGCGTCCTGCGGGCTCCTGGTGCCGGCCAACAGCATGACCTCGATGGCCAAATCGCTGTCCAGGCTGATGGTGACCTTCGCCATGACACCTCCTGAAGGGTTCCCGCGGAGCCTATCCAAGCGGCTAACGGTCGGCGATGGGTAGGTTGCCGCACCCGGGAAAGAGGGACGGAGCCGGAAACCCGGCCGGTCGCGAACGGCTCATTCTGTAACGAGCTCTAAAGCGGTCACGAACGCCAGCCGCACTCCCGCACGCGCATCGTGTCTGCTCCAGGGCTGGCCCGTCACAGTGGGAGCGTTATGCCGAGTTCCTGCATGGCGCTGGAGGGCGGGCCGCCTTCGGAGCGTTCGGTGTGGCGAGCCGCACCCGACAGGGACGCGTGACGTGCCGGACGACCTGGCCGTCGGTGACGGTGCAGATTCCGGCCGGGGCCTCGCGGATATAGGCGCGTTGGTGATCGGTGAGGGTCGCGAGCGGGACGGGAAGCCCGTGGGGCAGCGCCATCAGCACGTTCAGGCCGCCGAAGCCGTACCCGGTGGCGACGCCCAGGCCGGCGGCGCGACGCCGTTCGTGCTCCGCGTCATCGATGTCCAGCTGCAGCTCCGCGACGCCGAAACCGGCAGACGCAGGAACCATGCGTTGTCGGCGGTCTTGACGGACTGGGCTTGGATGGTGGCATGCAGTGCGGGCAGCCACCGGGTTGCTGTCGTCACTGGGCTCCGGCGAGACGGAGTCGTGTGCGGCCGTGCAGACCTTGAGAGCCTACGTCGATGTCGTTGAGGTCGGCGCCGCTGAGATCGGCACGTGTGAAGTCGGCGTCCCACACCTGAGCACCGGTCAGGTCCGCGTCTCGCAGATCCGTGCTTCGGCTCACGGTCATCGACCGCGCCCTGACCCGGTAGGGGAGGAGAGATGCTCGCAACGGGTTGTAGCCGCCCTCACAGCACAGAGAGGGGCCTCGCGACACGTGACCTCACTCTGAAAGATGGAGGGTTTTCCATCCTCATGCTGTCGCGTGGTGAAGGACGAGGACGGCCTTTACCACGTCGGTGATGCGGTTGGTGCTGCAGCGGAGCTTCCGCAGCAGGCGCCATCCTTTGATGGTGGCCATGGCCTGCTCGCCGACGCAGCGGATCTTGGCGTGGGTGGTGTTGTGCCGGCGCTGCCACCGCTTGAGCCGACGGCCGCGGAACGGGACGCGAACATGGCGGCCGGCGCCCTGATACGCCTAATAGGCATGTGGGTTGGCCGGTTGGGTCGGTCGGCAGGGGCCAGAGCGAGACGTCTGGGATATACGCAGCGCCAGGAGTGCTTCGACAAG
>LRTP01000305.1 GCA_001550305.1 Streptomyces diastatochromogenes | reverse complement strand
GCAGACGGCAGCATCAAGCACGTGTCAGTCACTACAAACGACGCGGACACAGCCCCTGAAACTGCCCAGCAATCAGCACAAACACCGTTGCAGTACTAATGCTGGATTCCTCTTTCGGTGGGTATAGCTGCTGGTAGCGGGGCAGTTGCGGGTGCTCGGGGGCGGGTGCTGGGTAGTGGTGCTGAGGGCACGGCCGGGCCGTGACGAGGGTGAGCAAGCGGTGGTCCACCGCTTGGCGTCGGCCAGAAAGGCGCCGAAGGTTGTGGTGGAGCGCTGCCGGATGGTGGAGCTGAGCTGGGGCGGCTGGCTGGTCCCGCAGATAGCCGACGAGCTGCGGTGCAGTCAGAAGACGGTGCGCCGCTGGCTGCACCGCTTCAACCGCTGTGGGCTGGAGGGACTGGAGGATCTGGGCGGGCAGGGACGCAAGCGAAGGATCACCGAGGCCGAGCGCTCGAGGATCGTCGGCCTGGTCAGGCTGACGCCGCCGGGTCGGCTGGAGGTGCAGCCGTCGAACGAGATGTGGGCCGCGGACGAGTTGGGGCCCTCGGAGTGGACTTTGGACGCGCTGGCCGCCGCGGCCCGGGACCTGGGCATCGAGGTCAGCCGCTCCCAGGTACGTCGGATCCTGCTGGCCGAGGGGGTGCGCTGGCGGCGCACGCGCTCGTGGACACGCTCGAGAGATGTGGACTTCGAGGGAAAAGGACGCGGATCGTCGAGCTGTACACCAGCCCGCCCGACGGCGCGACGGTGGTCTGCGCCGACGAACTCGGCCCGGTGATCCCACGCACCTTCCCGCCGGCACCGGGCTGGTCGCCGGACGGACACCGCATCAAAAACGAGCTCGACTACTCCCGCGGACCGGAGAAAACCTGGGTCTACGGCGCCTTACGCGTCCGGGACGGCCAGGAGCTCACGATGACGGCCACCTCCCGTAACAGTGCCTTCTACCAGCAGTTCCTTCAGCTGGTCGAGGACGCCAACCCCGTCGGGGACATCTACGTGATCACCGACAATCTGTCCTCCCACAACAGCGTGTCCACCCGGACCTGGCTTGAGGAACATCCCCGCATCCAGCATGTGTTCATACCGGTCGGCGCCTGCTGGCTCAACCTCCAAGAGGGCTGGTGGCGCATCTTCCGCAAGACCGCCCTGGCCGGACGCTCCTTCGGCGACCGCGACCACATCACCCACGCCACCGAAGTGGCCACAGCCCAGCTCAACGCCCGCGCCCGACCCTGGATCTGGGGCAGACCCGCACCGCCCACCAGGCGTTTACGCCGCCGCTATGTGTACTTCCTTTGAGGAATCCAGCACTAAGCGATGTCCCGTAAGTGCGGTCGTGGATGGCCCCAGCGGTGTCAGGTGGTTGGGTTCTTCCATAGGTGCCGCTCGTCGAGGGTCCCGAAGCGTATGTCTCCGCGATCAAGGTCGATGAGGATGGGCCAGCAGTCCAGCAGTTGTTGTATCGGGTCACGCGAGGCGAGGTACTGCGCGGAGTTGTAGGGCACGATCAGGAGTCCGTTGCTCTCACGGACTCGCTCCGCATCGATGACAAGGGGCGGCTCGTCATCGCGCTGACTGCGCGCCAGAAACGCCACCGCGAGTTGCATGGCGTCTTCCTGCTCCATCATGCCTCTCCAGTCTGTTGGCTCAACGATGCGTACCCTAACCGCCCTGTAATGATCTTCGCGTGGCTGGTGTGATCACGGCTTCGGAGCCGTCCTAATCCGGTGATAGCGACAGCTCGTTGGACGTGCGTCCCAACGGGCTGTTCGAGCAGTGAACGATGATCGCGGTGGCGGTCACGTGGGCGCCGGGCTGACGCCTTGAGCCGTCCGGGCACTTGATCCCTCTATCCAGAGCGGCGATGTCCGGCGTACTCGCGACCACCACCATCGTCAACACTGGTTACATGATCACTCGTTGGTGTCTTTGGTGCGAGCCTGCCGCACGGTGACCCCTCGTAATGCCCGCGCCGCTTCAGCTCCAACGCAGACCGGGGCCCGTGGGATGAGCTGGTGCCACGAACAGCTACTGAGGTGGCGGACCGGCCCCGTGTCGAGTCCTGGGATTAGGTCGCTGCGTGGTTCCGCATGAGCTCGTGACCAGCGGAAACAGTCCATGAGGAGGGAAAATTTGATCTACTGCGGCATCGACTGGGCGGAAAAGACGCATGACGTTGCTCTGGTCGACGACACCGGCCAGCTCCTGGCCAAGCGGCACATCACCGACGATGCCTCCGGCTACAAGATCCTGGTGGACCTGCTCGCCGAGTACGGCGACACCGAAGAGAACCCGATTCCGGTCGCGATCGAGACTTCCCGCGGCCTGCTGGTCGCCGTGCTACGGACCGGCAAGCGGCAGGTGTTCGCGATCAACCCGATGGCCGCCGCCCGCTATCGCGACCGTCACTCCGTTTCGCGGTCGGGTAGCCCTGGGGAATCGCACCCCAGGGCTCCCACAGATCCGTACGTGACAGTCTCCCGTCATACGGCTCTTGTCGCTCTCGTCACCAGGCAGCCGGGACCCAAGTCACCCAGGCCCATTGTGCGAAGAACTTCGGCCGCAGCTTCACGGCCCGCTCCCACGCGGCCTGGGCCTTCTTTCGGCCCCGAAGCCTCCGATACTTGTTGCGGGACCACCGCATCACGTAGGCATTGATGCGGGCCAGGAGGGGATACAGGGCGGAACGGCTAAACGCTCCGTAGTACTGCATCCAACCTCGCACGACCGGATTGATCCATCGAGCGAGGTCTTGTTCGGACAGACCAGAGCGCTGATGCAGCTTCCACGCTCGCACCGTCGCTCCCATCTTCTTCAAGGCGTCCTTGCTGACCGCCGGAGCGAACGAGAGGAACATCTCCCCTGTCCTCGTCCGTGCCCCACGAGGTCGGAAAGTGAACCCCAGGAACGTGAACGACGTGCGCTCATAGGAGCCGCACCGCTTGCCGTCCTTGCAGTACACAATCCGAGTCTTGTCCGGGTGCAGCTCCAGCCCCACCTCACCCATTCGTTCTGCAATCGCCGCCAGGACCCGTTCGGCCTGCCCACGGCTGGAGCAGTGCACGACCGCGTCATCGGCATAGCGCTCGAACGGCATGGCCGGGAACACCCGGGCCATCCAGCCATCGAACGCGTAATGCAGAAACAGATTGGCGAGTAGGGGTGAAATCGCCGAACCCTGTGGGGTCCCGCGATCCCGGTCCTGCAAGGTTCCGTCGGGCAGTACCAGCGGTGCTACCAGCCACCGTTTGACATACAGCACCACCCACGGCAGATCGGTGTTCACTTCGACAGCCCTCACGATCAAGTCATGCGGCACGCAGTCGAAGAACTTCCGGATGTCGAACTCGACCACCCAGTCGTACTTCCAACACCGCTGCCGGCACACCCCAACCGCGTCCAGCGCCGAGCGCTTCGGCCGGTAGCCATAGGAGTCCGGATGGAAGATCTTCTCGCCTCTCGCCTCCAGCACCCCAGCTACAACCGTCTGCGCGACCCGATCGGCCACGGACGGCACACCCAAAACTCTTGTGCCTCCTCCGTGAGCCTTCGGGATCTCCACCGCTTTGACCGGCGGCGGGAAGTACGCCCCCGAGGACATCCGATTCCAGATCTTGTAGAGGTTGTTCCTCAGATCCTTCTCGAACTCCCGGATGGACACACCGTCCACTCCGGCCGAACCCTGATTCGCCTTGACTCTCTCCCACGCCTCCTGGACAGCCCACTTCGAGATATCGAACGGCTTGCCCAGTGCTTTCAACTCATCCACGCGACTCCTCCCGGAGAACTTCCGGTTGATCGGATGAACGGTCACGAACGACCCGGCCCCTTTGCTCGACCCCCATTACAGGGACTTCAGCGCTACTACGAGCCGGTCCGCCAGCGTGTCCCGCGACGGTACTCTGACGCAGAGCTGCCATCTGGAAGCTCCGCTCTCCCTGTCGCCCACCTACCAGTGGGCAGTGTCGGGACACGCCTTCTCCTGTTCCGTGTGAAAGCCGCAGACCGGGCTCGCGTCGTCTCCATGCCGGACACCGCCTGGCCAATGGACGGGCTCCCGCCAGGCTTGTCCCGGAGTCTTCTTGACACTCCGGTTTCGATGTCATCTATTCGGATTTCGACACGTCAGCAACGATTCGCTTTCGCTCGCCTTCCCGGTCCCCACCTGACACCTCTCAGATGCCTTTTCCTCATCGCTCACCACGACGGTCATCAACCAACGCAGCATGAGGTCGAGTAGCCGGGGGGAATTTCACCCCCCGGCCCTCACAGATCCCGGCGTGACAGTCTCCCGTCACCGGGCTCTTGTCATCCTGATCACCAGAACGTGGGAATCCATGCCCAATGGGCGAAGAGCCTGGGGTACTGGCGGGTGATACGCCGCCAGCAGGCATGGGCCTTCTTGAAGGTCCGCAGCCGCTTGAACTTCTTGCGGATCCAGCGCATCAAGTAGGCGTTGATGCGCTCCAGGAGGGGAAGCAGTGCTGTCCGGTAGAACGCGCCGAAGTACTGCATCCAGCCCCGAACGATCGGATTGGTCGCCCGTGCGAGCTCGGCGAAGGTCCGGCCGATCTGTCGGTGAAGCCGCCATTGCCGCACTTCACCGCTGATCTTCTTCGAGGCTTCCTTGCTGATCGCCGGCAGGAACGAGGTGAACCTCTCTCCATTCCTGTCGATGGCCTTGCGGGCCCGGAAAGTGAACCCCAGGAAGGTGAACTCCGTCTGCCCGAAGGACCGTCGGCGTTTACCGTCCCGGCAATACACGATCTTGGTTTTGTCGGGGTGCAGTCGCAGCCCGACCTCCCGCATTCTGTTCGCGATCGCCTCCCGTAGTCTCCGGGCCTGGCTCTCGCTGACGCAGTGCACAACACCATCGTCTGCGTACCGTTCGAACGGTACACCCGGGTACTCCCGGGCCATCCACATGTCGAACGCGTAGTGCATGAACAGGTTAGCCAGCACAGGCGAAATCGCAGAACCCTGCGGGGTTCCGCGATCGCGCTGCTGCAAGGTCCCATCGGGCAGTTGCAACGGCGCCTCAAGCCACCGCCGCACATACAGCACTACCCAGGGGAGGCGGGTGTGGGCCTGAACCGCCTTGACGACAAGATCCCATGGCACGCTGTCAAAGAACTTCTGGATGTCCAAATCAATCACCCAGTCGTACTTCCAACAGCGTTTCCGGCATGCCGCAACCGCGTCCAACGCTGACCGCCCAGGACGGTAGCCATAGGAGTCCTGATGGAAGATCGGTTCGACCTTTTCTTCAAGACGCCGGGCTACCACCGTTTGAGCGATTCGGTCAGCCACAGTGGGCACACCGAGCAAACGAACCCCGCCACCATGCGACTTCGGGATCTCCACACCCTTCACCGGAGGAGGAAAGTAGCTCCCCGAGGACAGGCGATTCCAAATCCGATAGAGATTATTCTTCAGATCCTTCTCGAAGTCCTCGATGGAGCGTCCGTCCACCCCTGGCGCACCCTTGTTGGCCTTGACCTTCTCATACGCCTCCTGAACCTCCCACTTCGAGATCTCAAACGGCTTGTCTGATGATTTCAACTGGTCCACCCAGCTCCTCCCGGAGAACTTCCGGTTGACCGAACGAACAATCAGTCACGGATGACCCGGCCCCTTCGCTCCCCCTTCATTACAAAGGGTTCCTCACTACTACGAGCCGGTCCGCCAGCACGCCCCGCGTCGGTACTCAAGCCCTCACGGTTCTTCCGCTTGGGCCACTCCCTCTCGCCACCCGTATTACTCAAGCGGCATTATCGAGGCATGCCTTCTCACGTTCCATGCGAAAGCCGCAGATCAGGCTCACGTCGCCTCCGTGCCGGACACCGCCTGGCCAGTAGACGGGACTCCCGCCAGACTTATCCCGGAGCAACCACAAATCTCCGGTTCTGATGTCGCCTATCTTCTAACGACACTTCAGCAGCGATTCACTTGCGTTCGTCTTCCTGATCCCTACCTGACGGCTCTACCGCCGCCTTTTCCACATCGCTCACCACGACGGTCGTCAACCAACGCAGCATGTGGCGGTTTGGCACCATCCCCCGCAGGACGGCACCGAAGGGCCAACCCTCCTTCATCTCTCGCACAGCACCGCATCAAGAAGCTCTCCCTACCTGAACTCCCTCTGCGTTCGTGACACACGCGGTTTGGAGCCTCCCCCCGTAGGGCGACTCCGAAGGGCCACAAACCTTCATCTCCCACACAGCACCGCATCAAAGTGGTTCTTCCTACACCGAACCCTCTTCCACGTTCAGGACACACCAAGAAGTCCGACCCCGGCGACGCCCTGGTTCTGGCGAACATTCTTCGCACCGACATGCACGCCCACCGGCCGCTCCCGAACGACAGCGACCTTGCCCAGGCCGTCGCCGTCCTCGCCCGGGCCCAGCAGGATGCCACCTGGAACCGGCAGCAGATTGCCAACCAGCTCCGCTCCCTGCTGCGCGAGTACTACCCCTCCGCCCTGGCAGCGGCCGACGGGTGGAAGAACGGTCTGTGCCGGCCCGAGGTTCGCGAGGTCCTCCGTTCGGCTCCGCCCCCGACCCGCGCGGCCCGACTGACCCGCACCCAGCTCCAGGCCGCCCTCAAGCGGGCTGGCCGACAGCGCGGGGTCGAGGCCGAAGCCGAACGGCTTCGCGACGTCTTCCGGGCTGACTGGGCCCATCAGCCTCTGCCCGTCGAGAACGCGCTCGGCAAGCAGATGCTCGCTCTCCTCATCCAGCTGGAAGCCGCCTGCACTGCTGCCGATGACCTGGCTGAGGCGGTCGAAGAGGCTTTCCCTCAGCACCCGGACGCTGAGACCATCCTCAGCTTCCCCGGTCTCGGCGTTCAGCTCGGCGCTCGGGTGCTCGCCGAGATCGGCGACGACCGCAACCGGTTCGCCGACGCCCGCCGCCTGAAGGCGTACGCCAGCTCCTCACCCATCACCAGGGCCTCTGGCAAGAAGTCGTCCATCACCCGCCGGTGGGTGAAGAACGACCGCCTCAACCACGTCGGCTACCTCTGGGCCTTCTCCGCGATCACCGCCTCACCGGGCGCCAAGGCCCACTACCGCCACCGTCGCGATGAGCACAGCGACTGGCACGCCGCTGCACAGCGCAACCTTTTCAACCGCATGATCGGTCAGCTCTACCACTGCCTCCAGCACCGCAAGCTGTTTGACGAAAACACCGCCTTCCCAGTCCACGTGGCTGTCGCCGCATGACCGCGGCGGCGCCTCTGCCATGCTGACCATCTCGCAAGGACGGGAGAGACGTGACTGAGCCGATCGCCGGATTGATCATGGGCCGAAACCTGCGCGCCTTCCTGGAGCTGCTGTCCAGCTACGCCGACTACGCCTTCGACGAGACCGACTGGGACACGATCGAACTCGGCATTTTCGACACCGACGACGAGAAGCCCGACGGCTGGTACGCGTATTCACTGGTGGGCTCGAGTGCCACGCTGGAGATCAGCCTGGCCAATTCCGTCGGCAGCGAGGTGCTGTCCATCCGCGTCGCGGGGGCTGAGAGCCCCGAACTCCGACTCCGGACCGACACCCTCCTGACCGCATTCTTCAGCATCTGACCACCGTCATGTTCGACCGAACCACCCGAAGCCCGCTGCCACTTGACGAGTTGGACCTCTGAGGTGTCTGGATAGCCCCGTTCTCCGGGCTGAGCCCGCGTCAGTTCGGCACGCTGATCACCGCGTTGCGGCGCGAAGGTGCGGATCCGGTGCGGAAGGGCCGGCCATGGAGCCTGCCGCTGGAGGACCGGGTTCTGCTGGTCGCCGCGTACTGGCGGACGAACCTGACACTGCGCCAGCTCGCCCCGTTGTTCGGGATCTCGAAGTCCGCGGCCGACCGCATCATCGGCCACCTCGGGCCGTTGCTCGCACTCCAGCCCCGCAGACGGTTCCGGAGAGACACGGTGCTGATCGTGGACGGAACACTGGTGCCCGCCCGCGACCACCAGGTGGCCGAGCAGTCGAAGACATCTCATGTCGTTGAGAGGTCAAGTCCGCGCTCAGGCGGCGAGGGGCAAAGGGGCTGGGAAGGCTCGGTCGGGGTCGTACGTCGTTCGGTTCTGCAGGCAGTGGTAGAGGCAGCCCAGGAGCTTGTTGAACAGGTTCCGCAGTGCGGCGGTGTGGCGTTCTCCGCCGGCTCGTCGCCTGTCGTAATGGGCGCGTGGAGCGTCGGTGCGGAGTGTGGCAAAGGCCCACATGTAACCAACGCTGGCGAGTCGTTGGTTCTTGACGGTCCGAGCCACGACGACGTGGCTGCGGCCTGACGCCCGTGTCACGGATGCCGCCCCGGCGTATGCCTTGACCGCCCTCGCGTCCGCGAACCGGGAGCGGTCGTCGCCGATCTCGGCCAACAGTCGGGCCCCGGAGAGCACGGACAGACCCGGGAAGCTGGTGATGATGTCGGCGTCCGGGTGCGCGAGGAACGCTTCCTCTGTCGCCGCCGCGAGGTCGGTGCCACTGCTGCACGCAGCGTTGACCTGCTGGATGAGTGCCGATGCCTGTCGCCCCATGGCCTCTTCGACCAGGGGCAGTTGGTGGAGGTGCTCCGCCCGGAAGATCGCCCGGAGCCGCTCGACCTCCGTTTCAATGCCGCGCCGCAGGCGACCCGCCCGTGTGAGGAGCATGCGCAGCTGGCTGCGGGTGAGTCTGGCCGCAGAGGCCGGGGTGGGGGCAGCGGCAAGGACCGCGCGTGCGTGTGCGGAGTCGAGTCCCAGTTTGCCCGGTCCGTGGAAGGCGGTGAGGGCGGCCGGGTAGTACTCGCGCAGGTGGGAGCGGAGCCGGTTGACCATCTGTTGCCGATCCCAGACCGCGTCCTGGTGGGCGCGGGCGAGGACGGCAATGGCTTGCCCGGCTTCGCTGTCTGCGGGCAGCGGGCGATGGGCGTGCCGGTCGGTACGGAGAATGTTGGCCAGTACCCGGGCGTCAGCGGCGTCGGACTTGGCCCTGGAGACGCTGCCGCGGTCGCGGTAGCGGGCGGCGGCCAAGGGGTTGATCGCATAGACCGTGCGGCCGGTGGCTCGCAGAGAGGCGACCAACAGCCCACGCGGAGTCTCGATGGCGACCGGGATCCGGCACTCGG
Organism: Streptomyces diastatochromogenes; assembly: GCA_001550305.1. Classification (GTDB taxonomy): domain Bacteria; phylum Actinomycetota; class Actinomycetes; order Streptomycetales; family Streptomycetaceae; genus Streptomyces; species Streptomyces mirabilis_D. Next base: position 8,088 of record LRTP01000305.1, on the reverse strand, counting down.
CGCTGTCGCCGTGGCGGGCCAGGAGTTCCAGCAGGGCGTGGAAGCCGGAGCTGTCGTCGCTGATCCGCAACTTGGCCAACTGGCTGCCGTCCTGGTCGACGAGGGCTACGTCATGGTGCCCCTCCGCCCAGTCGATGCCGCAGAAGATCGCGCTCAACTTCTCTACCTCCGTCTCGTCATGCACGTCATTTCCCGGGCGGAGCACGCGGCGCTCTAATAGAAGTGCTCGGGGCACGCCATCTCATGAGCCGTTCGTGTCTCCAGCGACCGGCAGGGACCTCGGTCTGCTGGAGAGCTCTGGGCTCGCGAACTGTTGAGAGGTCGGCCCCTGTCGGCGGGCTGGCGACATGAAACCTGACCCGCTCCTGCCGGGTGGGACCGGTCTTAGACAAGAGATCGAAGGTCCCGGAACTACCGAAGGTCTCCGCCCGGCAGGGCGGGCGCGAGGCAGAGCCGGTCTGACCACGGGGATCTCGTCCCGGAAGTGGGGCAGGCCTCCACCTCGCTCGGCAGCCCTTGCGCTCACGCGCTCAGGCTCACCGATGAGCTATTAGAACTACCGGTACTCCACCAATCAACAGGTCGTCAGCGACGCTGACACCCGGCTCGTGGTCGGCGTCGGTCAGCCGATGCCCGGCAACCGCAATGACTGCAAGACCTCGCACGGCGTTAAGGTGTCACGCCGCCGCCTGTAGCGGGGAAGAAAACGCGAGGCGCTCATCGAACAATTCGCCCGTCTTCAGGCAGTGATAGAGCTGGCCGATCATGCGGTTGAACAAGTGCCTCTGAGCCTGGGCGTGCCAGTTTCCGTGGTCTCGTCGGCGCCGGTAGTGAGCGTCAGCTTCTTGGGAGGCCGTGATGGAGGCGAAGGCCCACAGATATCCCGCGTGATTGAGCCGGTCGTTCTTGACCATGCGGCGGCCGACGTAGCGCTTCTTGCCGGAGGCCCGCGTGACGGGGCGGATCCGGCGTATGCCTTGAGTCCCCGGGCGTCAGGGAAGCGATGGCGGTCGTCGCCGAGCTCGGCCAGCATCCGGGCGCCGAGGGTGCATCAACCGCCTCAAGCAATGGCGAGGGATCGCCACCCGCTACGAAAAGACCGCCACCATCTACCTGGCCGGCCTCCACGTCGCGGGCATCTTCCTCTGGTCAGCCCGCTGATGCAGGCGAAACAGCCTGGCGGTAGGCCTCGCGATACCTGCGCAGCCTGGGGGCGCGTACGGCGGGTAGCCGGACCAAGGTGTCCTCGAAGGCACGGTGGTGGGGCGTCAGTGGGCACCGGGGGCGCGGCGGCAGAGGGTAGTCGTCGCGCAGGACGCCCTCCGGGAGGACCCCGGTCGCGGGCAGCGGCGAGGCCTCGCCCGGGTGGGCGAGGTACGCCCAGACCCCGCTGTCCAGCGGCACCACAGCTCCCTCATCGCCTGGCGGACGCCAGGGCGCCCCCGTGAGGGGGTGGCGGGGGACGAGGAGAACGTCGGGACGGGGCCGGGGCAGGTGGATCCCCGGGCCGGCCAGCCCCACGGACCGGACCCCGGGACCGGCGGGGAGGTACCGGCCGACGGCGTGGCCGAGCAACTCGGCGACGAGACCGACGGGGAGACTCACCGGGCGGTCCTCGGTGACCGCCACGAGATGGGCCAGTGCGACCCCGACCGCCGCCTCCCAGCGGCGGCTCCACGAACCGTCGGGTTCGACAGGCGGGACGCGATACTCAGCGCGTTCCAGATCGTCCCAGTCCGGAGACGGACCGGCCGAGAGTCCCGAGGAGCGGCGTGCGACCGCGTCGGGCTCAAGCCACACCGTCTGCCACATTCCGCAGTCGTCCTTGCGGGTCGCCACGGCCCGTCCGCATCCCTCGCACGCCAGGTTGGGACCGGCCCGGCCATCCACACCCTGGCAGTAGCCTTCGCACTTGTCGGGGATCAGGGTCATTGACCGGGAGTCGCCGGGGGCGATGACGATCCTGTTCCGTGCGCCGAAGGAGACGGAGTACACCGGCGCGAACACGCCCTGCCGAGCAGCCGCGTCAGCTCCGACCTCCTTCCACAGCCGCCAGGGCGGTCCGGTGGGCTGGGGGTCGACGGCATACGTCGCGGGCTCCATCAGCGGAGGGTGGAGTTCCTCCCATCCTCCGTGGTGGACGTGGACGGGGAGGGCGACCCGGGACACCGGCGCCGTAACCTCCGTGCCGCACCCGGCACACGCGAACACGTCCAAACAAGCTCCCCCTCGCCCCGAATCCACGGGGATTGTGCCTCGCCCGCAGCTGAGAATCCACCGGGATCTGGAACGACTCGTAGGTTGCTTCCTTCGGATCACCTCGCCGCCATCGTCCTCCGGTCAGCAAAGTGATCCGAACGAAACGGCCTGGCGGCCTGTGCCGGAGGGTCGTCGTCTTCGGCACGCCCTGCGTGCGTGCTTTTGGACCACGTTCCGTCGGTACCGTGAGCACGATCACAGCCTAATTCGAGGGGCCCCTCATGTTACTCTGGATGTATGAGTCACCAGCACGTCCTGTCCGCGCCCCAGGCGCCGGCCAAACCGCTGCGCCGCGACGCGCAGCGCAACAGGGACGCGATCGTGGCCGCTGCCCGCAAGGCTTTCGCCGAGCAGGGGCTGGACGCTTCCCTGGAGGGTGTTGCCCGCGAGGCGGGTGTCGCGATCGGCACGGTCTACCGGCACTTCCCGCGCCGGCTCGACCTGGTCGAGGAGCTCTTCACCGCGAAGTTCACGGATCTGCTCGCTGCGGCCGAAGAGGCCGCGGCCATGGACGACGCCTGGGAGGGGTTCTGCTCCTACCTGGAAAAGCTCTGTGAACTGCAGGCCTGTGACCGGGCCTTCAACGACCTGGTCTCGGCCCGCCTGCCCGTCCACGCGCTCGGCAGGGGAATGTTCGAGCGCACGAAGGAACGGGTCGCTCAGATCTTCCGGAACGCCCAGGAGCAGGGCGTCCTGCGTGACGACGTCACTCCGGAGGACATCGCTTTCGTGATCTGGTCCCAGGTCGGGATCATCCAGGCCACCCGTACCGTCGCTCCCAACGCCTGGCGCCGCCATCTCCACCTGCTACTCGACGCCTTCCGCGCCGAGTGCGCCCACGAGCTGCCCGAACCCGCGCTGACCCCTCAGCAGTTCGCGCAGACCCTCACCACTCTCGAGTGCCCCGAAGAGGAGTGCCGCGAGTGCCGCGAGGAGGCATGAGCCGCGGCTGACGACGTCGTGCAACACGGCATACGACGTCGTGCAACGCGGCATGCACCGGGACATGTGGCGGGCCCGGTGCCGCCGTCGGCACCGGGCCCTCAGTCCTACGAGGGGCGTCACCGTCCAGGGGGATGGCGTTCAGTTTTCCGCCAGCAGCTGTGCCAGTTCGGCGTCCAGGTCGAACCGGCTGGATTCGGTTCCCGGCGGCACCGCGGACCGCGTTTCGCGCAGGAAGGATTCCACGCCCTGCGCGGGGAATTCGAGCAGGGCCGATCCCGCAGGTGAACTGAGAACCATGCGCACCACATCGCGTCCCGAGTCACTGGTCGGCCACATGCGCACGTCTCCGTGACCGGTGTGCTCGCTCAGAGCCTGAGCCAGCATGTCGCGGCTGAGGAACCACTCGACCGTTCCGCTCTGGGTCAGGGGGTGGAAGACGGCACGCACGGCATAGGGATCATCCGCGTCGTACTGCAGTGCTGCAGGTATCGACACCGACAGGTCGTGCGACAAGACGAGCCGCACGGGCAGCTCGTGTGCCACGGTTCTGACCGATCTCACTGTCCCTCACTTCCATGTCTCCGCTCGCCCGGCACTGCGATGGCTCCCCGTGTGCGTCGAGGCGCGGGGGTGGTGGTACCGCCGGCGCGACCGCAAGCGCCGGTGGACGCGAGCAGCCCACGCGGTTCGCGCGTGTTGTCCTTGTTCGCCCGGGGGGCGATTTCACCGGCTCGTGCTCGATGTCGGCTCGGCGAGCGGTCGGTTTGACGAGCCGCAACGGCGCACCCCAAAGCCACGTCGTTGCGGCCGGTCAAACCGACCGTGCTGGCCTGCGGCCGCATCAGTGCTGGTCCGCAGACCACGCGACCTGGTCCAGGTACCAGCGCTCGGCGCTGACGCGGTACGTCGTCACCTCGTCCCAGCGGTACCCGTCCCAGACGTACAGGTGGCTACCGTTCCAGCGCTCTTGCCCGTAGTGGCCCTGGCGGTCGTCGTTCGTGTACCAGCCGCGGGGTGCGCCCCAGCTGTCGTCCTGTGCGCCGGGGTGAGTGCTCTGGTATCCGTTCGCGCGGTCGCCGCCGGTGGTGAAGGCGGTGATCGCGGACTGCGTGTGCTCCCCGGGCGCCGAGGCCGTCGCTGCTGACGCCGTGCCGCCGACTCCGAGAAGGGCTCCGCCTGCCAGGGCCGTAGAAGCGACAGCGGTCGAGACGCGCTTGATCCACTTGTTCATGGTCATCTCCTTGTGATGTGCCGCGATTCCGTTGACCGGGCGGCCGTCCTGTCCGTGATCCGGGGAATCCGGATCGGCCGGGTGCCGAACTGCGAGGATCATCCGGAGGGGGCCCTCATGTTCGTCGCTGCCCAGCGTACTCGAGGGGGCCCTCATGTTTGCGGTGAGGCTCATCACAGCACGTCGCAGGGGTCGAATGGCACGAGCAGGACGACGACGGTCGAGGCGGCGGGCACCCAGCCCGACCTTGCAGGAACGGGCATCCGGGACCCGGCGCGCCGACGCGTCCGGCAGCCGCGAGGCCATGGCCTGGATGGACTCGCGGCGACCGCCCACCATCAGTCCCCGCAGGTAGCAATCGCCCTTGGCCCGCTGATCCTTCCGCGGCCTCACCCTCTACCAGACCCTCGATGCCCTCCAAGACCTCCTGAACTGCTGGACCGGCCTGTGCACCATGTGCCACCAGCCCCTGCCCCGACCCCGGACCAGGCACCAGTCAGCAAGATCCACCTCGACCTGACGGAGTCCTACGCCTGGTCGAGCGGCGTCAGCAGCCGCGTCGCCGCGATGTGGTCTTGCGCGTTTTCCACGCCCCGTTCGCCGGGGACGGGATCGGGCTGAACGAACTCGAGTGCAGGGTGCTCCTGGAGTGACTGACCGAGGAGCCGACGCTCGCCGACAGCAAGCCGTGGACTACCGACCCGCTGGAAAACACCCTGTTACGGCTGCGGGCCGACGCCGCCGACGGAAAGCCGGCTACCTGGCTCAGCGCACAGACCGCGCACACCATCGTCGCGGTCCTGCAGGACGCTCCCGCCTCACCGGCCACAACCGCGCAGGACGGCGAGATGCTCTCCGCCCTGGTCCAGCATCTGGCGGAATGGGCGACCAACCCCGCGGACGTGCCACGCTCGCGGTACGGAACAGGCCGGCGTTTCCGGCAACAGACGCTCGCGCTCACCGAGCACCCCACCGTACTGTCCTAGCTCAGCGGCCCGTTCTTCCTATTTCAGCGCCAGACCACGTCCACGGGACAGCTCGTGGAGCCTTAAAGCGTGTTGCAGAAGGCCGTGATCAGGGCATTTCCCTTGTATGGCTGGGGTGTTGAGGGCTGATCCGTTGTGGGTGGAGACGTTCATCGGGCTGCGGATGAAGCAGTTTGGGCGGTTGTTGAAGGTGGTGAGGGAGCGGGGTGGCGACGGGCCGCGAATCGGGCGGCCGTGGTGTCTGCCGCTTGCGGACCGGGTGCTGGTGGTGGCTGTCTACTACCGCACGAACCTCACCATGCGACGGCTCGCACCGCTGTTCGCGGTGTCGCCGGCCACGGTGTGCAGGGTCATCCAGCGGCTGCGGCCCCTCCTCGCGCCCGAGCCGGCCTCACGTCCCGTCGATGCCGCGGACCGGCTGTGGATCGTGGACGGCACACTTGTCCCGGTCCGCGACCGCAAGGTCGGTGCCTCGAGCCGCAACTACCGGTTCTCCGCGAACGTGCAGGTCATCATCGACGCCGACACCCGCCTGGTCGTGGCGACCGCCAGTCCGGCCCCGGGCAACAGGGCCGACGCCCATGTGTGGCGCGACTCCGGCCTGCCGCAACACTGCCAGGGCGTCACCGTGCTCGGCGACGGCGCCTACATCAACACCGGCCTGGTCGTCCCGCACCGCAAACGACCCGGCCGGCCCCTGCCGGCCGGCGAGGAAGCCGACAACGCGGAGCACCGCCAGGTCCGTGCGCGGGTCGAGCATGCGATCGGCCGGCTGAAGAACTACAAGATCCTGCGCGACTGCCGGCAGCACGGCGACGCCCTCCACCACGCGGTCCAAGCCGTCGCGCACATGCACAACCTCGCCGCGTGATCAGAACACCCGTGGTAGGGCTTTGACCTGCAACATCACGGCCTTCTGCAACACGCTTTAGTGCGGGAAGCGGCGGGGTGGGCGAGTGACTATGGATTCGCGGAACTCGGCAATCCGCGAGTGGACTTGGCGCATCAGGTGGGTGTCCTCGATCCGATCCAGGTACAGGCAGCGGGCTGCCAGGCCTGGGAGGTCGAAGGCGAAGTACAGGGACATCAGCGGGTTCACGAACAACTCGCTGCCCCGGGTGCGGTCAGTGAACCGGACATCGCCGAACGAGCCGCGCACGGCTTCCGCGATTGAACCGTTCACGATGCTGGGGTACTCCGGGGTGTGGTGCTGAGCGTGCGTCACCGCGTCAAGGTAGAGAGCCCCCTCACGGGTGGCCCGCGGTATCGAGAACGCACCGAGGTACGCGCCGTCGCGCTCCAGCGCGGCGATATTCTCCAATACCTGCACATGGTTTACGCCGTGGTACGCGTCTACCCCGAAGCCGACTGACACGACGAGCCGCGTCGGTACGCCGTCCAGCGCCGCCAGCGCCGCCACGCTCGTCAGGTCTTCCTCTGGAGTGCCGAGCCCGGCTTCATCGCCTCGCATCAGAATGTCCGTACCGCCGTCGACCAGCACCACAGCGTCGACGCAGTGCAGCTCGATCAGTGCTTGGTAGGCGGCGCGCAGCGGGCGCACCCCGGTCTGGGGGAAGGCGTACACGGTGAACGGGTAGCCGTGCTGACGCAGCCACTGAGCGAGGGTCCGCTCCGGGAAGTAGCTCTGGTGCAAAGCGGAGTCGGGAGTGACAGCGGCCAGGTCCGGGGCAACCCAGTCATCGATCGGAAGACCGTCAAGTGCGCTGAAGGAGAGGTTCGCGAGATATACCTGTTTGCCCTGATGCAGGAGGGAGAGAGCCAACGGCAGGCCGGAGTAGATGTCGAAGCCGCCACCCGCGCCCGCGACGAGGATCCGTTCGGCATCGGCGAGCCGGGTGAAGAGTGGGTTGGAGTGGAGGGACGTCATGACGATCATTGTCCGGGGACCCGGCCCCAGGCACTCCCGAGTTCTGGACGCGACGACGGAGCCACGGAGTAACCGGAATCAAGACCTCCGACCCTCGACCACCCAGAGTCAACCTGTTGCGGTGATGGCCCTGACTACGGACACGACCGGGTGGCCGTACCGGCGGCACAGGGCCACGCTGGAGTCCGTGTTCGCCGCCCTCCAGATGTCGGCGCCGTGGGCGCTGTGCTCGTCGATCACCCAGGAGGAGACCGCGCGCGAGTGGCTGACGTGGGCATCGGCCGGAATGGAGGGCGTGGTCTTCAAGCAGCTGAACGACGCCTACCGCCCGTCGGTGTGGGGCTGGCAGAAATACAAGGTCCGCGAGACGAGCGAGGCGATCGTCTGCGCGGTCACCGGCTCCCCGGCCACTCCCCGCACGCTGCTGCTCGGCAGGCACGACACCGATGGTCGCCTTCAGTACGTCGGCCGCACCACCACCCCCGCCCGGGCAACGGGTAATGCGGTCGCCGGCCTGCTCGCTCCGGGACGGCGCGGGCATCCATGGACAGGTTGGTCCTTCTCCGCCGGGTGGGGCACCAGGGAGACGCTGAACGTCACGCTGTGGAACCTGAGCTGGTGGTGGAAGTCGGCGCCGACGTCGCCCGCGACACCTCCGGCCGGTGGCGACAACCAGCACGCTGGCACCGCGCCCGCCCCGACCTCTCCCCCGCCGATGTCCCCCACCTGACATCACCACCGCCCTGGCGGCGGCGCAGCGCGGCGGCCCCGGCCACCGC
>LRTP01000304.1 GCA_001550305.1 Streptomyces diastatochromogenes | reverse complement strand
CCGGCACCGTCGCCCACCAACTCGCCCGCAAAGGAACGGGAGTTGGTATCGCCACCCTCTGCATCGGCGTCGGCCAGGGCCTCGCCCTCGTCCTCGATCGCTGACACGGATTCGCCCGCATCGGCGTCGGTTCCGGTTGCGGCAGCTCTACCACTGCCTGCAGACCAGCGACCTGTTCGACGGACACATCGCACTTCCCTCCCAACTGGCCTTAACAGCTTGCCGACTTGGCATCGTGAGATGTCTCAGCGAACAGTGGCGACCGGGCGCGGACGGTGACGGTGCGGTGAGGGTCGAAGAGCACGGGGACTGGTCGTTCTTCGCCCTGGAGTACGGGGACGCGTGTCGAAGCCGTCCGCCACGTGCCTGTGCGACAGCACTCGCACACGGGCACCGCCTGGATCACAGGAGCAAGGGGAAGCCATGCCGCAGCCGGGGCCGGTGACTCTGTTGCGGGGACGGCGAATGTGGTGACGGGCCCGGCGACCGGGCCTCCCGCGCGGGGGCAGCCGGGCTTCCCGCGCGGGGCCGGCCGGTGCGGACGTAGGGCGCTGGTATGTGCGCCATACGGGAAGACGGCGCCGCACAGCCCTACGGGCCCCGCCCCCTCCGCCCGCCGAGTCGGTATGCCGGGCCGATCTGGACGGGCTGCACCGCCATGCCCCCGCTGGACCGGTGGCTCGCATTCGAGCTCTACCCCGACGGATCCGGAGTCACCGCAGTCCGCGGCGTGACCCGATGAGCCTCGGACGAGCGTCAGAGCGGCTTGATGCGGGCCTTGAGCAGGCAGAACTCATTGCCCTCGGGGTCGGCCAGGACATGCCACTGCTCGTCCCCGGTCTGGCCGATGTCGGCCCGGCGGGCACCGAGCTTCAGGAGGCGTTCGAGCTCGGCGTCCTGGTCGCGGTCGGTGGGGTTGACGTCGATGTGCAGCCGGGACTTCCCCTGCTCCGGCTCGTCCCGGACGCTGAAGAAGATCGTGGGCTGCGGACCGCCGCACCCTTCCGGCGTACCGATCTCTACGCAGCCCTCCTCGCGGCCGACCACGACGTAGCCCAGGACCTCGCACCAGAACTGCGCCAACAGTTCGGGGTCGCGGCAACCGAGCACAAGCTCACCGATACGACATGCCATAAAGAAACCTTCCCTCAGTCGGCGGGCCGCCGGGGCCACGGGCGCAGCTCATGGGCTCTCAGCAGCGAAAACAACTCCGCGACCGTACCGAACGAGGCAAGCTTGGGAAAGATCTTTTTTTTCGTGCCGAGGGGCGGCTTCTTTCCGTGCCGAGGGGCGGCCGGGCACGCCGGGCGGTCGACGTCGAGCGAGGGACGGGTGGGGGGCTTCCCCCTGAACGTGATCCTCTTCATCCCTGCCTCCGCTTCGGCCGTATCCCGTGACAAGCACCCCCCGTTCACCACCAAGACACTAGGCACAGCACAGGCCAGCTCACGCGACCCACCGGACAGGTCCTAGCCGACGGGGCCGGCAGCCGCAGGACACGCGGCCGGCGTCGATCACCCTGGTCGGCACACCCGGGCGATCCGCTCCGGCCGGCGCGCACAGAAGCCACGCGTCCACGCCGTGCACGTCCTCTTCCTCCGCTTCGGCTACCTCCACTTCGGCCACGCAGTTCCGCACACCCGGCACGCCTTGACAGTGGAGGGGCAGGAAGCCAGCATGGAAACTATGGAAACTAAATCAGTTTCGCAAGTTTCCGAGCATGGCGGGCAGCGTGCTGACGTGATCGTGGAGGCGGCCGGCCGGCTGTTCTTCGCGCCGGGTTCCGTGCGGGTGAGCATGGACGATCTCGCCCGTGAACTCGGTATGAGCAAGAAGACGATCTACCGTCATTTCCCGGACAAGCGCAGTCTGCTGGCCGCAGTGCTGGACCGGCAGTTCGCGGCGGTGGAGCGCACGCTGACGGCGGCGGCCCAGGACGCGCAAGGGCAGCCGTTCGGTGTGCGGGTCCAGCGGTTTCTGCTCGCGGCGGGCAGTGAGCTCGGGCGGATCGGCGCGGCCCAGCTCGCGGCGGGGCGGGGCGATGCGATGCTGCGTCAGTACGTGGAGCAGCGCGTGGACACGGTGGTCTACCGGCGGCTCGACGAACTGTTCCGGGACGGGCACCGGCAGGGACTGCTGCCGGCGCCGCCCGAGCTGCTGAGTGAGATCACCCGCGGCGCGCTGGAGCGGCTGCTCACCTCGCAACTGCCGCGCGAACTCGACCGGACCGCGGCAGATCTACTGCGGGCGACCGTCGACACCGTGCTCTACGGGGCGATCCGCCCGCCACACTCCGGGCACCCCGGCACCGGCGATGAACAACTCGAGGCGGTCATTCCGACGGCCCGCGATGAGGAGGTGGGCCCATGACCGGGACAACCGGCAGGGTGGTCTTGGTGACAGGGGCCAGCAGCGGAATCGGTGCGGCCACCGCACGCCTTCTGGCCGCCCGGGGGATGCGCGTGGTGGTCAACTACCTCCGCAACAGCACGGCAGCGGGGGAGATCGTGGCCGGCATCGAGGCCGCCGGCGGCCAGGCCATGGCCGTGCAGGCCGACGTGCGCGAGGCGGCGGCGGTCGAGAACATGGTCGGGCAGGTCCAGGCGGCATGGGGCGGCGTCGACGTGCTCGTGCACAACGCGCTCATCCCGTATGCGGTCAAGTCGTTCCAGGACATGACGTGGGAAGAGCTGGGCGGCAAGCTCGACGGCGAGATGCGTGCGGCGTTCGCGGTCACCAAAGCCGTCCTGCCCGCGATGACCGAACAGGGCTGGGGACGGATCATCTACATCGGTACCGGCCTCAGCCGCCTGCCCCGGGAGCACATGATCGCGCTGGGCACCTCCAAGGCCGCACTGGAGCAGTTCGCCCGCTACCTCGCCCAGGAACTGGGCCCGCAGGGCATCACGGTCAACGTCGTCGCGCCCGGCCCGGTGGAGGACACCCGCATGGCCCGCATGACGGATGTGTTCGACGACGCCCACAAGCAGCGGCAGGTGGCCGCCACCCCGCTGGGCCGTCTGGCACACCCGGAGGACGTCGCCCAGGCGGTCGCCTTGTACGCCGGGGAGGACAACGCCTTCATGACCGGCACCACGGCCGCGGTCAACGGCGGCATGCTCATGTACTGACGCCCCGCCGTCCTTTGCACACGGGGCCATACCTTCCGGGTCCGGCCGTCGGCCGCACCGCTTCCGGCACACCGTCACCTCAGCACCATGGGCCGCAGCACCATGAGCCGCAGCACCATGAGCCGCAGCTCCCTGCGCCTGCGGCCCGCGCGGGCACAGGGCGGCCACACGATCAAGGAAAGACATTCATGCACACGATCGATCTCGCCTACGTCGGGCGGGGCCTGCACGAGGAACTGGTCGCCCACATCGCCGACCAGCAGGACTACTACGCCGACGAGGGCGTCCACGTCGCACTGCGCGACGGCTGCTCCTGGGACGAGGAGCGACTGCGCCGCGGCGCCACCATCGGGCTCGGCCGGGCACTGCTGTCCCGACTGATCGACAGCACTCCCTGGGTCGCGCTCCAGGTCAACACCACCCGCCCGCTGTTCTGGTTCCTCGCCCGCCCCGGCCTGACCTCCCTGGCCGACCTGGCCGGCCGGCGGCTGGCGGTACACGCCCCCCACACCGCACCCGGGTGCTTCACCCGGATCGTGCTGCGCCGGGCCGGCCTCGACCCGGACCGCGACATCCACCCCGTCGTCCGCCCGCCCGGCGACTACGGCATGGACCTGCGCCGGCTGCACGACGGCAGCATCGACGCCGCCCTGGTCGGCAGCACCATGGCACCGGAGGCGATAGCCGCCGAGCACGGCTGGCAGGTACTGGGCTGGGTCGGTGACCACTTCCGGATCCCCACCGTCGGCCTGGCCGTCGACCCCACCTACACCGACCCGGACGACCCCGCGGTCCAGGCCGTCCTACGAGCCCACCGGCGCGCCCTGCGCGTGATCCACGACGAACCCGACACCACGGTGCGGCACATGCGGACATTCCTCGGCCGGCACACGCAGGACGAAGTCCGGGCCCACTACGAGACCTTCATCGCACCGTACTTCACCACCGACGGCCAGGCCGACCCCGCCGTCGGCGCCGACGCGATCACCGCGGTCGCCACCGAACTCGGCGTTCCCGCCACCGTCACCGCAGCCGATTTCTACCGCACCGCAGCCACCACACCCTAGGACCCTGTCCAAGAGGTCACATGACTCGGCTCCACCTCCTGTCGGGTCCGTCAACACTCCGCAGGTACTCGCTCCCGGTCAGTGGGGCGATGCCCCGCAGTTGCCAGAAGGCTCCGGAACTCTGCCCATGCGGCATCGCTGACGGCGCGGGCGAGTTTCCGGTTCCTGACCATATTGCGCACGGTCAGGTCCTCGATCACGAGCGTTTCGTTTTCGCGCACGAGTCGAGTGATCAGCTTGTACAGGCCGTCCCTGCGCCGGTCCGTGATCCGGTTCGCGGAGCCCTTCTCCTTGCGGGCACAGTGGCGCTCTGCCGTGGCGAGGTGAGCGCGGTCGAGTCGTTCGTGCCGGCGGTTGGCGATCTTCTCACCGGTCGACAGGGCCAGCAGGTGGTCCAGGTCGACGTCGATCCCCACCGCCGCATCCATGGCCGCGAGCGGTTTCACCGTCGGGTGGTCGCACCACCAGACGATGTCCAGCGGGCCGGCCATCTTCGCGAGCTTCAACCAGTCATCACGGAACGTGAACGCCGAGCCGGTGTACTCCGCCGAGGCGCGGGACTTCCGCTTCGACTTGAACCGTGGGTACTTGGCGCGCTTGGAGAAGAAGTTCGCGAACACCCCTTGCAGGTGCCGCAGCGCCTGCGGAGGACTGGTTGTAGTTGACCCGCTCCTGCCGCGCCCACGCCTCGGTACGGGCCGCGAACGCCATGTTGTAGACCTTCCGCACGCACCCGAACGTGCGCGACAGCTCCGCTGCCTGCGCATCGGCCGGACCGAAGCGGTACTTGAACCCCGCTTCACGTGAGGGGTCACAGCTCGGTTGTTGAGCAGTTCGCGGGCTGTCCGCTGAGAATTCGTGACGGCTGGTCGGGCGACCGACTGGCGACGCTATCGACTGGTCGGGCGGGCCGGGAGCCGTCCCGGTGGCCAGCTATGCTCGCCGCAAAACGGCGAGATCACAGCAGGTCTGTTTCAGTGGTACGTGCTGGTCGAGGCAAACTCCAACTACGGGTCCGACTCATATGGGGAGCTGAAGAAGAAGCACCATGTCGAGGGTGACCGGTCGGCAGCACTGTCCCACGCCGAGGAGATCTGCCGCACCTGGTGCCCAAGTCAATGGGAGCCGGAGAAGAGCGGTCGGACCGTCTTTCAGACCTCCGAGACAAGCTGGCTGGTGGAGGTGACCGACGAGTGGTGGAGCGAATATTCCGGCGCGATCCGCACCAGTGAGGGACATTTCCGCGTCACAGTCGCGCGACTCGTCCACGCCAAGGAGACCCCGCCCGCACATCCGCCTGAGAAACCTGAGAAAAAGGCCGGGGTAATACGCCGAGCTTTCGGCGGCGGACGGTAGCGGACTCGTGGATGGTCTTGATCATTCTTCTGGCCATCTCGATTGTCGCGACCTGGCTCCTTCGAGCCGAGTCGCCTTGCTGACGACAACAACACCTCTCCGACGACCGCCCTGCCGGGATGCCCTCCGGCGAGGCACCGCCGTCACCGTTCGTTGGCATCGTGAACGCCGCCTTCGTTGGCATTTTCAACGCCGGGCAACAGGTTGAGGCCGTCCAGGCCGAGGATGTCGCGGGCAGCGGCCGGCCGCACAAACGCCAACACCCGCACACCGCCAAGGAGTCCCGTCCCCTATACAGACTCAACCCCGGACAGCCCCGGCAACCACTGGGGCTGTGTGCTTCCCGGAGGAGCCGGTGCCGGCCTACGAACCCCTCCCCCAGTCAGCCGACCGCAGCCTTTCCCAGCTGTTCCCGGTGTGCCCGGGCCGTGGCCATCAGCCCGTCGAGCGTGTCCCTGGTCCGCACGAGGTCGGCGATGTGCGTGGAGAGCCGATCGCGCTCCAGTGCCATCCGCTCCAGCGCAGAGTCGGAGTTCTCCTCGCTGGGCGAGTCGACGCAGGGCAGCAGTTCGGTGATGGTGCGGCTGGACAGGCCGGCGGCGTACAACCGCTGGATGAACGCGACCCGTTCGACCTCGCCCTCCGTGTAGTGCCGCTGCCCGCTCGGACTACGGGTACTGGTGAGCAGCCCCTGCTCCTCGTAGTAGCGCACGGACCGGACACTGACTCCGGCGCGTGACGCGAGCTCCCCGATCCGCACAAAGCCCTCCCGGCTGAGTTCTGCGTCACAGACCCTTGCCTCTGACGTCAGTGTGAGGTTTTAGCGTAGCCGCCGTGCCCGAGGTGCGGGCACGGCGGAACGCGAAGGAGTCCCGACATGACGACCCTCTTCACCAGCTACCGGCTCGGCGGCCTCACGCTGCCCAACCGAATGGTCATGGCCCCGATGACCCGGGTCCGGGCCGCCGCCGGTGGCCTGGCGACGTCGTCGATGGCGACCTACTACGCCCAGCGGTCCACAGCCGGGCTGATTGTGAGCGAGGGCGTGCAGCCGAGCGCGATCGGGCAGTCCAACCCGGGTACACCGGGACTGCACACCGACGAGCAGGTCGAGGCATGGCGCCCCGTGACCGCCGCCGTCCACGCCAACGGCGGCCGCATCTTCGCCCAGCTCATGCACGGCGGCCGGGTCTCACATTCCGACACCATCGGCCTGCAGCCGGTCGGGCCCTCAGCAGTACCCGCCGTCGGCGACGTGTTCACCCCGACCGGACTCCAGCCCGCCCCGACGCCGCGCGCGCTGGACACCGCCGAAGTGCCCGAGCACGCGCGGTCGTATGGCGAAGCCGCGCGCCGCGCCGTCGACGCGGGCTTCGACGGCGTGGAACTCCACGGCGCCAACGGCTACCTGATCTCGCAGTTCCTCTCGTCCAACGCCAACCTGCGCACGGACCGCTACGGCGGCCCGATCGTCAACCGGATCAGGTTCGCCGTCGAGGCCGTCGCCGCCACCGTCGAGGCCGTCGGCGGGGACAGGACCGGCATCCGTTTGTCACCGGGCGGGACGTTCTGGGGAGTTCAGGAGACCGACGTCCGCGAGCTCTACGCCGCGCTGCTGGACGAACTGGCCCCCTTCGGGCTGGCCTATGTGCACCTCGAAGCCACCGCCGACGAAGAGGTGCTCGTCGCCCTGCGGCGAGCGTGGCCGGGCACCCTCGTCATGAACCCCGTCCTTCCGATGGGTCCGAAGCAGACCAGTCGGGACGACGCCGAGCACTGGCTCGGTCTGGGCGCCGATCTCATCAGCTTCGGCCGCGCCTTCCTCGCCAACCCCGACCTGGTCGAGCGGCTGCGGGGCGGACTTCCGATCGCCCCCGTCGACGAGGCGACGTATTACCAGGGCGGTGACGCGGGCTACCTGACCTACTCGGCCCACCAGTACGCGGGGTGATTCCCAGCTGCGGCGAACGAGCGTGACCAGCGCGGGCGGTGGTGCTCAGCCTCGCTCACGAGCACTCCCGCCGGCTGTCCCAGCGCTGCACTCACTAGCGTGGAACAGCGAGACCCGCCCTCGAACAACCTGGCGGACCAGATCGGCTGTGACAACGAGCGAAATTGAGTGAGACGGGACAGCACGGGCATGTCGCTGGTTCGTGCCGCTCTCCAAGATGGACCGCTATGACGCCGTAATAGATGCGGTGCGTGATCGAGATCGGCAGCTATGCCTTGACTGGACCCAAAGGCCGCGCCGGGAGGCCGACGGGCAGTCACGTCATCACGTCAGGAGTGGCCGAGGACTCGGTGTGGCTGGTACGGGGCCTCCAGGCGGGCGATCTCCTCTTCGCTGAGGGACAGCCCCACCGCCGCGACCGCGTCGTCCAGATGGTTCAGCTTGGTCGCGCCTACGATCGGTGCGCTGATCGCCGGCTTGCCCAGCAACCACGCCAGGGCGATCTGTGCGGGCGGCAGCCCCCGCTCACCGGCGACCTCGCGCACCGCGTCGACCACGTCGAAGTCGGCGTCCCCGTACAGTTCCTCGGCGTACTGGTCGCTGCCCGCGCGGACCGTGAGCTGCTTGCCGCCGCGTTCGCGTGAACCGGCGAGCAGCCCGCGCGCCAGTGGGCTCCACGGGAGGCAGCCCACTCCCTGGTCCAGGCAGAGGGGGATCATCTCGCGCTCCTCCTCGCGGTAGGTCAGGTTGTAGTGGTTCTGCATCGACACGAACTTCGTCCAGCCGTGCGTCTCCGCGACGTGCTGGGCCTTGGCGAACTGCCAGGCGTACATGCTGGACGCGCCGATGTAGCGCGCCTTGCCGGAGCGCACCACGTCGTGCAGGGCCTCCATGACTTCCTCGATCGGCGTCTCGTAGTCCCACCGGTGGATCTGGTACAGATCCACGTGGTCGGTCCCCAGTCGCCGCAGCGAGGCATCGATGCCGGACAGGATGTGCTTGCGCGACAGGCCGCTGTCGTTGGGTCCGGAGGCCATCGGGAAATAGATTTTCGTGGCGAGCACGTAGTCGTCACGGCGGGGGAAGAGCTTGTCGAGCAGTCGTCCGGTGATCTCCTCGCTCACGCCGTGCGAGTACATGTCCGCGGTGTCGAAGAACGTCACCCCGGCCTCCGCTGCCCGCCGCACGATGGGCTCGGCCGCCTCCTCGTCCAGGAACCACGCGCGCCGGGCGGGGTCGCCGTAGCTCATCATGCCGAGGCAGACCCGCGAGACCTTCAGCCCTGTCGAGCCCAGCCTGATGTACTTCATGTCTGCACCCTTAGACGTTCGCCACCCGTTGCGTCAGCTTACGCTCGGCCGGCGCTCGCGGTCGTAGGGAAGCATCCAGTCGGCGACTTCGCCGGCGATCCGCCGTACCTCGGGTTGCCTTCGCGAGACTCCGCGCGGCCGGAGGCTGGTGCAGCGAGCGAAGCGTCATCCAGTGGGCAGTGACCGGACCGGGCCTGTGCCGGGAAGCAAGTGGTCGTGGAGCTCCCAGTGGTGGGGCCGCGGCATTGGGCACCATGTCATGGCTGCTCTGCGTTCGCGGCTCCCCTTGTCTGAGCGGGAAGGGGAAGGGGCCGGGCAGGGACGTCGGAGGTGTAGGCGTCGGCGTCGAATCGGCTCAGTCGGCGCACGAGCCGCCCGGTGGACCATGGCCAGGCGAAGGTGTTCCGCCCGGTGGAAGTGAAGTAGTAGCTGGTGCAGCCGCCCGTGTTGTAGACCGTGGTCGCGAGCGCGTCCTGGACGGCGGTGTTGTGGGCGGCCTGTGCGGCCGACCGGACGTCCAGGGCACGGTGGCCGCCCTGGTCGAGGTGGGCCAGGGCGGCGATGAGGTACGTCAACTGGGCTTCCAGGACCGTGATCGCGGAGGTGGAGCCGCCGAGCAGATTGGGTCCCAGAAGCAGGAAGAGGTTGGGGAAGCCGCTCACGGTGGTGCCCATGTACGCCTGCGGTTCACCGCTCCATGCTTCGTCGAGTGTCCGGCCGTTCGTGCCGTACAGACTCTTGGCCAGCGGCAGCTCACCGACGCGGAAGCCTGTGGCCTCGATGAGCACGTCGGTCGGGACGGTGGTGCCGTCGGCGCCGACGACCTCGTTGCCGCGTACGGCGGTCACCGCGGTGGGATGCAGGCGGACGTGCGGCTGAGACAGGGCCTGGTAGAAGGTGCTGGACGTCAGAAGACGCTTGCAGCCCAACCGGTAATCCGGTGTCAGCTGCCGACGTAGCTGCCGGTCGCGGACCGCGAGCCGCAGGTGTGCGCGGGCGCCTGCCTCGAGGAGGCGGGCGCCCTGAGGGTGGCGGAAGGCGTAGCCAAAGCCCTCCTGCAGGGCGTACTGCCCGGCACGCAGGGCGCCGCGCGCACCGGGTACGTGGTCCAGAAGCCGGTTGAACGCCGCGGGTAGCAGCAGATCGGGCTTGGGCAGCACCCACTGGGCGGTGCGCTGGAAGAGGCCCACGGACGCCGCCTGGGCTTCGATGGCCGGGACGACCTGGACGGCGGAGGCGCCGCTCCCCACCACGGTCACTCGCCGCCCGGTCAAGTCGATGCTGTGGTCCCACCGGGCGGTATGGAACACGGGACCGTTGAAGTCCTCGATCCCGGGGACCTCCAGGCGGCGCGGGACGTGCCACGGGCCGGTGGCCAGGACCAGTACCGCCGCGCTGTAGGGCCCGTCGCTGGTCTCCAGCAGCCAGCGGCCGGCCGCCCCGTCCCACCGGGCCCCCAGCACCTGAACACCGCAGCGCAGCATGTCATCAAGCCGGTACCGCTTCGCCGTCGCCCGTAGATAGGCAAGGATTTCCCGCTGCCCGGCGAAGACCCTGCTCCAGGCGACATCCGGGGTGAAGGAGTAGCTGTAGAGCGTCGAGGGCACATCGCAGGCGCAGCCGGGGTAGGTGTTCTCCCTCCAGGTGCCGCCGAGTTGTGTGCCCTTCTCCAGAACAAGCACATCGTTGAACCCTGCTTCGCGAAGCCGGACGGCGGCGCCGATCCCGGAGAACCCCGCTCCGACGACCACGGCCCGCAGGTCCCTGTCGGTCCGCGTCCTCTGAGCCGGGATCACAGCAACGCTCCGGTCGGGCGGGGGGCGCTGGGACCACGGCCCGCGCGCAGCTCTCGCGGAGCCGTTCGGCGGACGGATCCCGAAGAGAACCCGGCTTCACGGGCCGCCTCGGCCGCCCGTCGTGCGGTCCCTGCCACAGCCTGCCCACCTGGAACGTACGGCCATGGCGAGGTGTGCGGGTCTGGCTCGGTCACAGCAGCCAATGGCAGACCTGTCTGCATCAGTACCTTCTTTCCCTTGCTCCGGGCAGATGCCCTCGGTCGGCGAGCCTCCCGCGCCGGCCGACGGTCACCCGGACACATCCACGACGTCGACCAGCCCGGCGCGTGGTCGTCCGTGCGGCGTCGTCCGCATCCACGCCACTTCGGCCGAATCCTGCGTGAGCGCCTCATGCGTGCAGTTCACGAGAAGTGCTCGGGTGCGTGAAACAGGGACCACAGAGCGTTCCACTGACGCCACGCACTGCATGATCCCGAAATACTCACGTCGGCAGCTCACGTAACGCCGGCACCGGGTGACGGTGAAGAAACCTCACATGCTGGGGATTTGTTCGGTCCGGGCCGTCGAGAGCATCACTCGAACGAAGCACGGCTTATGGAGCCGTGCCCGGCACCCAGACCTCGGCCACGCCGGTGTCGTCGACGTAGATGGTCATCGCCGCGTCCATGCCGGACTTGAACAAATAGGCGATCCCCCGTGTGGGATTGCCCTGGGCGTCCTTGATGCGCACGGTCAGCTTGTGCGTCGGGTCCGCCAGCAACACCGCCATGTGGGTGACCGCGTTCCCCGCCGGGGCGGAGGCCTCCACCGTCAGGGCGAGAGCGACAGGGGCGTCACCGGTGTTGGTGTAGGTCACCGGGCGCTGCACCGCACTGCCGCTCCCGTCCGTCGGACCCCCCGCGAACGCCGTCGCCGTGGCGAAGACGGTCGCGCTCAGCGCGGCGGGCACATCCACTCGGCCGCTTCCGACCTGGAAGACGTTGGTGTTCCCAAGCAGCTTCGAGGTGCTGACCAGCAGGTCCTTCAGCTGGTCGCCGGTGAGTCCGGGGTGGGCGGCGGCGAGCAGGGCCGCGGCTCCGGCCGTATGCGGGGCCGCCATCGACGTACCGCTGAGCGTCTGGTAGCTGCCCTTGCCGTCGGGAGCGTTCTGGGACCGCGCGGCGAGGGTTTACGGCAAGCGCAGGTCGGAGCAGCGGCGGCGGGCGACGGCTGGGCACTACGCCTTCGTCACGAAGCGTTCGGTGACGGCCAGGGCGGCCGCCATGATGCTCAGTTGGGGATTCACCTCCGGACAGCTGGGCAGCACGGAGCCGTCCGAGATCAGCACGCCGTCGACGCCGCGCAGGCGCCCGTCCGGGTCGGCGGGTGACCGCTCGGGGTCGGCACCGGCAGCCGCCGTGCCCGTGGGGTGAAACGCGGACACATGCAGATGGCGCGCGGTCACCGTGTCCAGCAGCGCCTCGAGCTGGGCCGGGGTGCGGGCTCGTGGCACCTGCGGTACACCGGTCAGCACCTCCTCGGCGCCCGCCGCGAACAGCAGGCGGCCCATGGCCCGTTGGGCCCGGAGCAGGCGGCCGGCGTCGCGCGGCGTCAGGTCGTAGCGCAGCAATGTGCGGTCCCTGCCGAGGACACGCCCCGAGGGCCGGTCGGCGATCATGGCACCGAGTGTCGCGAGCTGATCCGTCCCTTCCAGTTCGCGGCGCAGCTCGCGTCCGAGGCCGGGCAGCACGAACGAACTCATGCCTGCCGGCGCCGCGGTGGCTTCGATCAGGATGCCGTCGTCGCGCAGGTGCTCCACCCCGACGCTCTGCAGGACGCCCTTCCAGCCGGTGACCGGGCGGCCGAAGCGTCCCGCGACGCTGATCGCCGGGTGCACGCTGAGGTTGCGGCCGAGCCGCGGGTGTCCCCCGAGGCCGGAGCGGCGCAGTAGCGGCGGGGTCTGCAGGGCCCCCGCGGCGACCACGACCAAGGGGCTGAGGATCTCCAGTTCGCTGCCGTCCGGGCGGCGAACCAGCACCCCGGCAGCGCGTGCACCGCCCGGCCGGTCGCGGTCGACGAGGATCCGCCGGACGCGAGCGCCCGTCACGATACGGGCGCCGGACGCGCAGGCCTCGGGAAGCACGGACAGCTGGACGCTCTGTTTGGCACCGGTGGGGCAGCCGACGACACACTGGCAAGAGCCCCTGCAACCCGGGGCGTTGCGACGCAAGGGTGCCGCACCCCAGCCGAGCGTCTTCGCTCCGGCCAGTGCGAGCAGCCCGTTGTTGCCCAGTACCTGCAGCGGCTGGGGTGCTACTTGCAGGGTGCGTTCCACCTCGTCGAGGTGGACGTCGAAGCCTTCGGCCGCCGCGAAGCCGTGATGGTCCAGCCAGCGGGTGAGGACGTGGTCCGGTGTGCGATAGCACGTTCCGGAGTTGACGACAGTGGTGCCGCCGACCGCGCGGCCCACGGGCAGGACCAGCGGGGGGCTGCCGAGGGCGATCGTCGCGCCGCCGTCCCGGTACAGGTCGGTGAAGCGGTCGAGCGGGGCCCGGCGCCCGAACGACGCACTGGTGTGGTGCTCCCCCTCCTCGAGGACGACGACACTCATCCCGACGCGGGCGAGTGTCCGGGCGGCCATGGCTCCGCCGGCGCCCGAGCCGACAACGACGGCGTCGGCGCTTGAACGCGTGGGCCAGTCGCGGGACGGCGTACAGTCGAGCGGCGGGTCGTCGGGGCCGGGCGCAGGGGGCGCCGGGCGGTGCTGATGCAGCGTCCGTTCGGTGCCGGCCGCCAGCAGCAGCGGTACTTTGACCGCGTCGAGGAGCGGCAGCAGGGCCCGGTGGGAACCGAGTGAGCCCATGACCTGCTCCCGTTGCGCCGCGCTCAGCGCGGACAGCCGCCTGCCCGTTCGGGCCACGGTGTAGGCGTCGATCGCCGCGGCCGCGGCGCGCACGGCCGTCCGTACCGGAGCGGGCATGGTGTCGAGCAGCGTCTCGGCCCTGCGGGGCACGGCCCGCGTCCACGCGGAGGTGCCGTCGTCCGCGAGCAGGGCGGCTGCGAGTCCCGACAAGGCGGTGGGACGTCGGGAGTTCATCGGTCGCCGACCTCCGCGTGCGCGGTGCCCGACAGCCGCCATACGGCCTCCCGCCGCCATGTGCCCCACCAGCGTTCCAGGCTGACCACCACGTCCGCCCTCTCGCTGTTGCGGCAGACCGCGGTGGAGCCGTCGGGGTCGGTGTAGCCGAGCGTCAGTGTCTGTTGCGGCGGCTGGGTGACCGTCACCTGTATGCGGCTCAGGCCCGCCCTGCCCTCGACCCGCCACTCGGGCAGGCGGATGTCCGCGCGGAACCGGCCGATGCCCGCCCAGCCCACGGCAGAGCGTTCCGCGCGCCGAGGCCAGGTACGGCCGTTTCGGTGCAGGCGCAGGAAGACCAGGGGCGGCAGCCTGTCGAGTCCGCGTCGCATGGATACCGCGGCGATGATTTCCAGGACGTCGCCGCCACCCAGGTCGGCGTGGAGCCAGGCCCAGCGGCGGGCGTTGCCGTGGCCGTAGATGCGGGCGCCGGCTCCCGGAGCGTCGTCGAGCCGCAGCTCACCGGTGCCGTACCGGATGGTTCCGCTGTAGCGGGCGCGGGCGGCGGGGAGCATGTGCGAGGCCGGCAGCCAGGGACGTCGCCAGGACCAGCGGGGGAAGGTGTGAAGCGGCGGACCTTCGGGGCTCTCGGTGAGTGCCCAGGTGAACGTCCCGGCGGAGCCGGTGAGGCGGCCGGGTCGGACGCAGATGCCCTCGGCGGTGAAGCCCTCCGGATGCGCCGTCCACGGTACGGGGCCGAAACGTGTGTGTTCGGCGGGGCCGTCCTTGGGGAAGACGGCGATCCAGCCGTGCGCGTAGGCAGCGGAACCGTCGGAGGGCGCCACCAGTTCGTGGTGCAGCCAGATCCCGCTGCCGGTGGCCGGATCGGTCAGGGTCGTGTACCAGACCTCGGTCCGCCCCGGTGTGCCGTCCCAGCGCGTCGTCAGATGCCTGTCGGCAGGGGACGCGGCCGCACGAGGGAACCGGAAGCTCGCGAGGAAGGGCAGCAGGCCGGTGGCGAGCGGGAAGCGCAGCGTGCCCTCGCCCACGCGGTCACCGTCCTCGTAAAGGGTGTACGGCAGTACGGTCAGCGAGGCGAGCGGACGCTTGGGCGACACCGACTTCCAGCCGTCCAGAGTGAGGCGCCGGCCTTCCATCACGAAGGTGATCCGGTAGCGGATCCTGCGGCGCGACAGGGGCGCTATCTCCAGCTCGCCCTCGGCTTCGGCGTCGTCGGCCCGTCCCGCTATGCGTACCCGTCCGCTCACGTGCGCCCGCGTCGTACGGTGGGGCAGCAGCACGGCGTCGGCACGGGCCAGCAGGTCCAGCCGCACGGGGCGGTCGCCGTCCTCGTCGGCCAGGCGCACACGGCCCAGCATGGTCTCCTTGAACACCGTCCCGTGTGCGCTCACAGGGCACCTTCCCCGCGTCCGCCGGAGCGTGCCAGCCCCTTGAGCATGATGCGTTCCGTTGCCGACAGATAGTCGCCCGCGGCGGTGCGAGCCGCCTCCTGGTCGCCGGCGGCCACCGTCTCGACGATCGGTGCCAGACGGTCATGTGCGGCCGAGGGATCCTCGAAGGGCCCGACCAGTGCCCCGCGCACCGGCAGGTACGCGTTGAACAGGGTGTTGGTCAGCAGGACGTACACCCGGTTGCCCGTGGCACGGGCCAGCGCTCGGTGCACCTCCACGTCCGCGAGCTGCACGGGTTCGCCCCCCGCCGCATCCCCGACGGCCGCCAGCAGCAGACGCAGTTCGGCGACCTGGGCCGACGTGGCACGGGTCGCCGCGCGTTCCACGATCAGCTCACCGATACTGCGCCGGACTTCGAAGATCTCACCGATCCAGTCGGGGCTGTGGCGCACGAGCACCGGCAGGAGGTCCGCTCCGCCCAGCCGCAGGAAATCCCGTACCCGGGTACCCACTCCGTGGCGCGTCTCCAGCAGCCCGGCGTGCGCCAGTCGGCCGAAGGCGTGCTTGAGGGAGGTGCGGGTGACCCCGAATCCGTCGGCGAGTTCACGTTCGGGAGGCAGGTAGCTCCCGGCGGGATGGCGCCCGGCGAGGATGTCCTCGCGCAGCCGCTTCTCCAGCACGTCGACGATCGTCTCGCGTGGCAGTGCCTCCACCCCGGCCCCCAATGATTCAGTGGTTCAGTGGCTCAGCCACTGAACCACTGTTGATGACACGGCGTCAATAAGAGCGGCCGGGACTGATCGACCCGGAGATCGCCGGCGCCCTCCAGTCCCTGAAGCCGGTCGCGGGGCAGCAGCAGTGCCGAAGTCTGGAAGCGGCGCCGCTCCGCGATACCGAGTTCTCTGGTGAACTGGGGGCACGGATTCCCGTCATGACACCGGAGTGTGGGTGCCGGCTTACGGGTGGACTTGTGTGCGGTCTCGTACGATGATCTTTCCGGTGTTCTCGCCGCGCAGCATGCCCAGGAACGCGTCCACGATGTGTTCGAAGCCGTCAACCACCGTCTCGTCCAGAGCGAGTCGGCCGCTCTGCAGATGCGGCACCGCGAACTCGTACAACTCCTCCTGCATGTCGCGGTAGTTGCTGACCAGGAAGCCCTCCATGCGCAGGCTCTTCTCCACGATGTCCGCGTAGTTGAAGCGCGGCGGCGGCGCGTCGGGGGTGTTGTACTGGCTGATCGTGCCGACGCGGACGATGCGCCCGAACTCCCGCAACGCTCCCACCGCCGCGGCCAACTGGGCGCCGCCGACGTTGTCGACGAACACGTCGATGCCGCCCGGCGCGGCCTTGCCGAGCAGGTCGGCGGCGGGCCCGTCGTGGTAGTCGAAGACGGCGTCATAGCCCACCTCCCGCGTGAGGTGGGCGGCCTTCGCCGCCGAGCCCGCGCTGCCCACGAGCCGTCCGGCGCCCAGCAGTCTGGCGAACCGCCCGGTCGCCGTGCCGACCCCGCCCGCGGCGGCCGACACGAACAGGTCCTCCCCCTCCTGGAGCCGGGCGATCCGGGTCAGGCCCACATAGGCGGTCAGGCCGGTGCCGCCGAGGGCGCTCAAGTACGCGGTCAGGGGCACCTTGTCGAAGCGGGGCAGCTGCCGGATCTCCTCGGGCGTGACCACCGCGTGCGTGCGCCAGCCCTGCCGGTGGAACACGATCTCGCCCTCGGTCAGCCGGGGCGTGCGCGAGGCGATGACCCGCCCGATGGCGCGGCCCTCCAGCGGTGCGCCGAGCGCGAAGCCGCCGGGCACGTCGTCCATCATCTCGCGGTGGTAGGGGTCGACGGACCAGTAGAGGTTTTCCACGAGCGCGCTGCCGGCCGCGGGGCCGGGAAGTGCGGACTCGACGAAGGCGAAGTGCCCGGCGGTGGGAAAGCCGTGGGGGCGGGCGGTCTGGTGGACGGTGAGCGCGGTCTCGTTCATGCCCGGACCGTAGGGCGGGAATGCGCCCCCCGGGCAGCCGGTTGGGCTCATGCGACACACCGTTCCATGAGCAGTTCTCATACGTTGAGGTGAGCGCCCCGTGACCCGCACGACCGACTCCGATCTCACCCCGCAGGAACTGCGCGTCCTGGTGGCGGTCGCGGACAGCGGCGGCTTCTCGGCCGCGGCCGGCACACTCGGTCTGACCCAGTCGGCGGTCTCCCACTCGGTGCGCGGCAGCGAGCGCAGGATCGGTGCCGTTCTCTTCGAACGCGGCCGCACCGGCGCCCGCCGCAACCCCGCC
>LRTP01000303.1 GCA_001550305.1 Streptomyces diastatochromogenes | reverse complement strand
CAGGATGTTCCACTCCGGTCCTCCAGGCCATCCCGCATTCCGGGCATCTGGACGTCTCGCCGGCCGTCACCGCCTCGGTCCTGGCGCGCGCCCGCCGCATCCGGCGCCAGTGCCGCGACCGGCACGCGGACGAGCAGAACAGCGCCGTCGCCTTCATCTTCGGCATCAATGGCTCACCACACCCACGGCCAGGGCGGCGTCGTTCAGTCGGTCTGACCGACTTGATGGTGATTCAAGTGGCTGTACTGGCCGTGATGTCCATGGGCAAGGCCGGAAAAGAGCAGGCACGGCTTCCAGGTGATCATGAGGTGTCGAGTCCCTGATCACCGCGACGGAAGACCGTGCCTGGCCGCTCATCATCGCTCATCTCTGCAGGCTGGGGCCAACTCGCTGCTGCGTGGCCTCCCGCGCCCGACGAACATCCGGATCTGCTCAACTGTTTCGCCGCGGTGCCCGATCCACGTCGGGCGAAGGGCCGCCGCCATCGCCTTCGTCCTCGCCCTGGCTGCCTGCGCGGTGCTGGCCGGCGCGAAGTCTCTGACTGCGATCGCGGAGTGGGCCGCGGACGCACCGGCCACGGTGCCGCCGCCCTCGGCGGCCCGAGCCGTGAACCCACCGGCCCGACCGCCCCTGCAGAGGCCACCGTGCGCCGGGCCCTGCAACGCATCAACGGTGACGCACTGGACGAGGCGATCGGCACCTGGCCCGCCGCCCGTGACCCCGACCGTCCGCAACCCGGCCGGGCCGAGGCCGGACGGCCACCCGCCTCATTGGCCGTGGACGGCAAGACGGTGCGGGGCGCCCGAAGCACCGACGCCACCCAAGTCCACCTCCTCGCCGGACACACCAGCATCGCCGCCGCACTCCGCCACCACGCGCGCAACCCCACCCGCCCACTGGCCACCCTCGGCATCACATGATCAAACCGGACAGACCCACTGAACGACGCCGCCCTGCACCCACGGCACATCCGCGGCCCCACATCGGGGTCCTCGACCACGACCAGCCTCAGACGGACGCCTCTACCCCTGCCCATGCCGCCACCGTACGACCGGGCCGAACGCTCAACCACGACCAGCGCGTGACCGCCTGGATCAGCCGCCATGGGCTCAATGTTTCTACAGGTTCGGAAACCGCGACTGTCCATTTGTGCAGAGAACTGAGCACATCAGACCAGACCAGGGCACGTTGAGTGGACCCCGTCCGGGTGGACCCCGTAGTTATTAACGGATGCCCTATACATACGGGGCTTTGGACAGACGAAGGGGTCTTGCATGGTGCAGGAGACGGTGGACAGGCCGACGTATTCGGTCGAGCTCACGGACGCGGCGATAGCCAAGGTCACCGACCTACTGCGCCGCGAGGAGCCCGGACTGGCACTGCAGATCTCCGTACAGCCGGGCGGCTGCTCAGGGCTGCGCTACCAACTGTTCTTCACTGGCACGTATGCGAAGGTTCTCGCCAAGACGCTGGCAGAACATGATGACGAGGGGTTCGCGGAAGAGGACGACACCGACACGGCGGCCCAGCGCGCCGCTCTGGCCGCGGACAAAATGTCGGTGCTGTGGTACGACCGGTTCGCCGTGGTGATCGATCCGCAGAGCGGCCCCTATCTCACGGGGGCGAGCATCGACTACCAGGACACGCTGCAGAAGTCAGGATTCACGATCGACAACCCGAATGCGACGGGTTCCTGCGCCTGCGGCGACTCGTTTCAGTGAACCCGCACGACGACGTCCGCGAAGTACCGGTGGCCTGGCTGCGCGCGCAGGATGGCGCCAGTCGGCTCATCGCGCACAGCGGCGCACGCTGGCCGCAGGCGTCGTTCGAGTACCGCGCCGTACATGACGTCCTGGCCCTGACGCTGCTGTTCGCAGGGCGAGACGCCCCCTTGCTCAACGTCAGCCAGGCACAGCCCGGCGTGCTGCGCACGCTGGTAGCCGACGACGTGGAATGGGCCGTGTGGTGTCAGGGATGCCTCGATCCCGGCGTCTCGGATCTGCCGCGTGCAGACAAGGAACTCGCCACAAGGGCATTCCGCTACCTGGCAGCAAGCCGGCTACTCGGCGGCTCTCTCGACGAAGCACTGGATATACGCACGGTCACAGCAACATTCCGCGGAGCGGGCGTAGGCGTCGGCGTGGCGTTAGCCCAGCGGGTGCTCGACCCACGGGCACGCCGATGCCACACCAACCATTGGCCAGACACCACGTGACAGGCTCCCGGCTACCCGGCCGAGAGCCTCCCAGCTGTACGGCGGCTACTCACACACTCGCATCAATTGTCATGCTCGGATCAGAAACAGCTTCTTTCGGCGCGCGGTTGATGCGCTGCTTGATGGTGCGTTCGACCCGGTGGTGGGGGTGGGAAGGGAGGTCCTCGCAGAGGCTGGAGCGACCGCGTTTAGGAGTCTTCTTCCTCGTTTGCGACGGGTGGCGGCGCTGATACCTGCTCATCCTTGTGGTCTGGTGCTTCCCAGCAGGTACTCGTCCGCTTGCCAGGGAGCTCGTCGAGTTCCCCACGTGCGGTGGGCCGGTCGGACGGTCGAGTTGGATCAGATCGATGGAATGGAGCTGACAGCAATGCCTTGGACAGGGTTGCCCGATCCTGTGCGACGCCGGTTGGAGACGGCTGGTTCTCCGGCAGACTTCGAGTACCTGGCTGATGTCGCGTCGCAGCTGAGCGAGGTGGGCCAGCAGTGGTACCGCGATGGACAGCCAGAGGAGGCGATAGGCCCGACCCGGGACGTCGTGGAGATCCGCCGGAGGCTGTCGGCAGCCGACGCTTCCCGCTACGAGGGAGGGCTGGCAACGGCCCTGAGCAATCTCGGGGTCTACCTCTTCGTGTACGGCCAGCACGAAGAAGCCCTGGAGCTGACCCAGGAGGCTGTCGACTCATACCGCCGGGTGGCACAGCGCGACAGCCGTTACTGGGAAAGCCTGGCTTCGGCCCTGAATAACTTCGGTAGTCGCCTGGCGGTGGTGGGTCGCTTGGACGAGGCTCTGGCGGTCACGGACGAAGCCGTCACACTGCGTCGAGATCTGTTCGCCGTGGCTCCGGCCCGATACGCGGGTGATCTCGCCGCGGCGTTGAACAACCTCGCGGTACGGTGCAAGGAGCTCGGCCGTCACGAGGACGCCGTCGAATACGGCCAGGAAGCTATCGGCCTGAGGCGGGTCCGGGTGAACGCCGCGCACGATCAGCGCGCGCGTGATACCGAGGAGGCGGAACTGGCCGCGGCCTTGAACAATCTCGGTGAGGCCCTGGCCGTGTTAGGGCAACCCACGCCGGCGCGCGAGGCGAGCACCGAGGCTGCTGGCGTCTACCGGGCGCTGGCACAGGCATATCCCGGGCGCTATGTGACAGACCTTGCCACGGCTCTGAGCAACCTCGCCAAGCGTGAATGGGAGGTCCAGCGGGCCTCGCAGGCAGCATCGGCAGCCGAAGAAGCCGTCACGCTGTATCAGGCTCTGGCCCAGACCAACCCGGGCATACTCAAAGACTTGTCGACCGCCTTGAACAACCTGGGCGTCTACCGTGCGGCGGCCGGCCGACCCGCTGACGCTATGCAGGCGTCTCAGGCCGCCGTGGCTCTCAGCAGGCACCTGGCCGAGACCAATCCCGGCTTCCGCGGTGATCTCGGGATCGCACTGAACAACCTCGCCACCCGCCTCGCCGAAGCTCGCCGCCCTCACGAAGCGCTTCCCCACGCTGAAGAAGCCGTCGGCTACCTTCGCGAACTCCACGCGGCCTTTCCCGAACGCTACCGCCCGGACCTGCTCGACTGCCTTGCCAACCTCTCTAACCGGCTCACCGAACTGGGGCGCGAGGCAGAAGCAGAACGATATCTCGCAGAGGCCACTCGAATCCGCCGGGGACGGACGTAATCGAAGGGTGCCGTTCGGACGTGCTGGAGCCGCCTCCGATGGCTCCAGCACGTCAGGGGCGGAGCTCGGACACCTCGAAGGGTGGTGAGACGGAGCTGACGTTCAAACTTTCCTCGTCCACTTGGGCTGAGGCTCCCGCCGGGTGATTCTGCGGGTCATGAGGGTGATGAGTGCCCAGGTCAGGTGGGCTTCGGAGTGTTGCGGGAGGCGTTCGTAGTCGCGGACGTTGCGCCGGGCTTTCATGATCCAGCCCAGGGTCCGTTCGACTTTCCAGCGGCGGGGAAGGACCACGAAGCCTTTCGCCTCACGGGGACGGGAGACCGTCTTGAGCGTCATGTTCAGGAAGTCATCGGACCAGTTGACGAGCTGGCCGGCATAGGCGGGAGGCGGCCCAGACCTGGGTGATCTGGGGTTGCATGACCCGCAGGCGCCAGAGCAGCTCGCGGGCCGCGTCGCGGTCGGTTGTGCTGGCGGGTGTCACCGTGATCATCACGGGCAGCCCGAGGGTGTCGACCGCGATGTGTCTCTTGCGGCCGTTAGTGCGTTGTGGCAAGCCGGATCTTGTTCGAAGCCTGCGTGCGGGTGATCATTCGGACAGAGATGCCAGTGTGGTCGTGGGCATGAAGAAACGGGCCCCTTGGTAGTGACGTGGTTGTTGAGGCCAGTCACGAGCAAGGAGACCCGTTGTCCGACGAGTTGACCATCCCTGCTGTACCCGCGTCCACCACCGTCACCCCGGAGTGTGAATGCTACGTGCACAGGTTCGGTTCGATCGCTTCGGGACAGCGGGTGAGGTGCTATCCGAGTGACATGACGGATGCGGAGTGGGCCGAGGTCCGCTCCGCGGTGCCGGTGCCGACCTGGCTGCTCAAGCAGGGCGGGCGTCCGGAGGCGTACTGCCACCGGGCGATGCTGGACCAATGCCACGAAGTTAAGGGCTCGCAGAGCATTAACTCGCAGTCTTGATCTCTAGCGTGGTGATGATGCCTGCCTCGCGTGCCTGGTTGAACAGGTCGTTCAGGGTGGCGAGTTGGCGTTCGGCGGGGTGGAGGTCGTGGCCTGCGGTTGCCAGCAGTTCCCGGATGTCCCTCAGGCGCCGGTTGATTGTCTCGGGCCGGACATTGAACAGGGCGGCGATGGCGATCTGGGGTAGGCCGTGCCGGTAATGGAGGACGGCAGCCAGGAGGCGGTCGGCGAGGGTGAGGATCGGGCGGCGTCCGGTGTTGCCCTCGCCTTTGGCGCGTGGCCGGTGGCCGCGTCGTTTGTCCAGGTGCGTCTCGCGCTGGGCCTCGTGGAGGGTGGTCAGCGTGGTGATGAGGGTGTCCCACTCGTGCGCCGGCAGCCCGGTCAGGGCCGGGTGGCAGAGCCAGGAGAGGTCGGGGCTCGGCTGGTCGAAGGGGTCCGGGGCGTCATTGACCTGGGCGTATGCCTCGGGGCGGAGGGTGTAGTTCCAGTCGCCGTGCCAGTCGTGGCGGGTCAGGGGCAGGGCTTCCATCTGCCCGTCACCGATGCGGATCCCCGTCTCATAGGCGGTGGTGTCGAGTTCCGCGTGGACTCTCAGGCCGGTGCGGGTGGTGGTCGCGGCGATGGACTGCACGATGACCTCGTGGCTGGTCAGGGGCCTGCCGCGCCAGTTCATGGTGATGTGGGAGAACAGTCGGTGCTCGATCCGGTTCCACTTCGAAGTACCGGGAGGAAAGTGACAGACAGTGATGTCCAGGCCCGTCTCCAGGGCCAGGGCGGCGAGTTCGGCCTTCCAGGCGCGGGTCCGGTAGCCGTTGGAACCGCCCGCATCGGCGGTGATCAGCAGTCGTCCGGCCTGCGGGTAGTCCTCCTGGCCGCGGCCCTTCCACCAGCGGCGGATGGATTCGACGGCGAAGGCGGCGGTGTCATGGTCGGTGCCGACACTGACCCAGCCGGTGTTCGCGGCCAGGTCGTAGATGCCGTAGGGCACGGCCTTTCCGAGTTCTTTGTCCGGGAAAGTCATGGGTGCTGACCTGCACGGGGTCGCCTGTGGGCCGCCACTCGCGGCCGCCGTTCCTGTACGGCCCCACGATTTCCTTCTTCTTCGTATCGACGCTGATCACCGGGTCCCCGGCGTCGATATGGTTCTTGGCCTGCTCGTTGATGTAGCGGAACTGGCCGTCCCGGTCGGGGTGCTGCCGGCCTTCGATGGTCTTGGCGTTCCCCTGGAGGCTGAAGCCTTCCTCGCGCAGCACGTCGGCGACGGTGTCGGCGGATATCCGGTGACCCTGGCGGGTGAGTTCGGCGGCCAGATGACGGGTGGACTTCGTCGTCCACCGCAACGGCGACATCGGATCACCCCGCACATCCGGCTCGACCAGGGCCAGCAGCGCCGGACGAAGTCCCGGGTCCAGATCGACCGTCCGCTTGCGGCCTCCACCCGCCCGGCGCACTCGCCCCAACGGGGCCTCGCCGGATTCCAGTTCATCCGCACCCAGCGACACCGTGGCCTCCCGCACCCCGGCGGCCCGGGCGACCAGCCTGATCCCGCCATGGCCGATCGACCGGGCTTCCGCTCCTATCAGCAGACGCCGCTGCCGCTCATCCAGATGCGGGAAGATCGCCTCGAACTTGGCTGCCAGAGCTGCCCGTTGCCCCTCCGATGCGCCCATACCACGCCAACGAGTCGGCCAGCGGGAAGCTACGGGTTCATGCTCTGCGAGCCCTAACTACGCGGCATTGGATGCTCGACGCAGTGCGCTACCTGGTCGACAACGGCGTGAAGTGGATGCCCATGCCGGTCGACTTCCCGTACTGGCGGGCGGTCTACGACTTCTTCCGCCGCTGGCTGTCGGCGTACTCCTGTGAGTGCTCCACCAAGTACGGAGATACGTGCACCAGCAGGGAGGCGGTGAGCCAGTCATGTCATCCCGCGGGGATGGCGGTGGCAGGGCGGTGAACCTCCAGGATGATTGCGGTGCCGGCCACGGTTCGGTCCTCGTGCATGGTGATCTGCTGGCCGGGCTGGACGTGCGACCAGTGGGAGGGAGTGAGGGGCACGAGGCGAACCGTGGCTCGCCCGCCGGGCTCCAGAACGGGCATGTTCTCAACCCAGAGCGAAGCGATGCTGACCGCACGTTCACCGGTGGGCGAGAGGTGTCCGATGTCCCACATAGGTCGCAGAACACCGGCGCCGGAGATTGGCGTCGTGCGTCGCGCCTCGGCGGCGGGACGGAGCGTCAGGTTCGCCCGGATCACACCGTGGTGGATCTCGGAGCACCGCCAATGGCACCACGCCGCGCTCCGCTCAAGCCGGAGCTGCTCAGCCACTTCGGCGAGCTTCTCCCAAAACGCCAGAGGGAGCGAGCGACCGTCCCCGAGTTCCTCCAGCAGGCCCAGGGCTATCTCCCACTCGTCGTGGACGAGGTAGTCCCAGATGTCTCGCACCGTGATGTCGTTCTCGGTGGCGGTCTCTTCCGGAACCAGCAGGGAAGCTGTTTCGAGCAGCTCAGGGACGTCCATGCGTTCATTGTCGACCACATAAACTATTAAGCTGCGCTTTCCTGGTCTCGCTCGATGGCAGCGAGCCGGTTCTTGAGCCGGTAGCTGGGGCCGTTGATGGACACCAACGGAACGCAAAGCTGTACTTGACGGTCACGCTGGCATCTGACGGGCCGGTGGAAGGGCTGTATTCGCGTCCTGAGCACCGTCGGCGTCTTCGACGGCCGACCGTCGAGAGGGTTCCCGATGTGTAGTGATCGCTGTCGCTGTGTCCAGCGAGGTGCACCGCCCCAGGACCTGGGATGTCGGCATCTGGGGCCGCCAACGGGGCGTACGCCGTGGGTAGTCGGAGCGTGTTGGAGGACTGCGGCCGGAAACAGTCGACACAGGCTGGCGGCCGCCCTACGATCCGAAGTAGGAGGCGGGGCCGATGAACGAACCGCCGAGGTTGAAGGCCCTGGAAGTCTCCGGACTGCTGCACCCGCACGCGGAGATGGTGACCGCGCCTCTGTTTCTCGAGGGCGGATTCTTCCTGCCCCAGGACAAGCTCCAGGTCAAGTACGAGATGCTGCGTGCGCATGCGGTCGAGGGCTGGAGCGTGAGTGCCGCAGCGGCGACCCACGGATACTCCCGCTCCGCGTTCTACCTGGTCAAAGCCTCCTTCGCGCAGGAGGGCATGACCGGACTGATGGATGGTCGGCCAGGGCGACGAGGCCCGGTCAAGGTCACCGCGGACATCGTCGCCTTCATCCGGGCGGCGCCAGCGGGCACGTCTGGCGCGGTGCTGGCCGCCGAGATCGAGCAGGTCTTCGGCGTGTTACTACACCGGCGCACGGTGGAACGGATCCAGCGGCCATGACCACTCCCGCACCATCGAGGCCGGGCTGGTTCCCGTTGCCGGGCGAGGACGCGCAGGCCGAGTACGAAATGCTGCGGGGCCACGTTCTCGAGCACGGCAGGATGCCGTCCTCGCTGGCTGCAGCGCGCTTCGCCCGCCGCGGACTGGCCGGACTCATCTCCTGGCCGGCCGGTGAGACGGACTTCCGGGCCGAACTCTCCGGAGCGCGTCGCCCTGCCTGGACACCGCACCACGACCCGCGAACGGATGCTCTGGCCGCCGTGTTCGCGGTGCTGTTGGAGGCTGCCGACCGCCTCGACTTTGCGGACGATCAGGCATGGGGGTGGCTGCGATGAGGGCGGCGCTCTACGCCAGGGTGTCCACCGAGGGCCAGCAGGTGCGCGGCACCATCGGCTCTCAACTGGCCGCGCTGCACGAGCGGGTGGCCGCCGAGGGCGACGAGCTGGTCGCCGAGTTCACCGACGACGGCTGCTCGGGAGCTCGGCTGGACCGGCCGGGCCTGGACGCGCTGCGGGACGCGGCCGAGGCCGGGCTGTTCGAGCGGGTGTGGTGCCTGTCGCCGGACCGGCTCGCCCGCGTCTACGCCTACCAGGTCGTCGTCCTGGACGAGCTGGCCCGTCTGCAGGTGAAAGTCTGCTTCACCGATGCCCCGCCGATCACCGACGATCCGCAGGCGATCCTGCTGACACAGGTCCAGGGCGTAATCGCAGAGTACGAACGCGCCAAGATCGCTGAACGCTACCGGCGCGGCAAACTCTTCCGCTCTCGCGCCGGCGAGGTCATCTCCTGGCGCACCCCCTACGGCTACCGGCGCCTTCCCCGCGATGGCGAACGGGCCGCTCACCTGGAAGTCTTCGAGCCGGAAGCCGTAATCGTCCGGCGGATCTTCGAGGACTACACGGTGCGTGATCTGTCGATGCGCGAGCTCATCCGCGGGCTTGCCGCCGACCGCATCCCCACCCCGAAGAAGGGCAACGGAGTCTGGGGATCTTCCACCATCGCCCGGCTCCTTCACAACGAGGCATACGTCGGTCGGGTCTACTTCAACCGCACCGCCTCTGTCCCCGACCCGCGCCCAGGCCACCGTCCCCGCCAGGTCCCCAGGCCGAGGGAGGACTGGATCGCGATCACGGTGCCCACGCTCATCAACGAGGAGATGTTCACCGCGGTCGGCCGCGTGAGCAGGGACAACAGCAAGTGGAGCCCGCGCCGCACCGACCCCGGCCAGTGGATGCTGCGCAGCCTGGTCAAATGCGGCTCCTGCCACGTGGGCACCAACTGCCACAAGATGCGCGGCCGCAACGGCGCCTTCCACCGCTACTACTACTGCCGCAACCACGACCCGATCCGCGCCGGCGGCAGCGACCGCCGCTGCACCGAACGCAACATCCGTGCCGACGTCCTGGACGCCTTCGTCATCGCCCAGATCCGTGATGCCCTCCTGCGTCCCGACGTCCTCCTCGCCGGGCAGAACGCCACCGCCGAGAAGGCATCCAGCCACGAACTGCTGGCGAAGGAACTTGGCGGCCTCGACCGCAAGATCGCCGCGGCTCAAGCCGAGCGGAGCCGCCTGGCCGACCTCTACCAGGCCGCTCTGATCGACCTGCCCGACCTGCAACGACGCGCCACCGCGATCGACCATCGCCGCCACGACCTGACCCAGCGACGTGACGCACTTGCCGCCCGACGTCACGAACTTGCCCAGGCAGGCCAACTCCGCGACAGGATCACCGACTTCACCAGCCGGGCCCGCTCCGGAATTGACGCCCTCGACTTCAACCGGCAACAAGCCCTCCTC
Source organism: Streptomyces diastatochromogenes (assembly GCA_001550305.1). Classification (GTDB taxonomy): domain Bacteria; phylum Actinomycetota; class Actinomycetes; order Streptomycetales; family Streptomycetaceae; genus Streptomyces; species Streptomyces mirabilis_D. Next base: position 7,374 of record LRTP01000303.1, on the reverse strand, counting down.
CGCCTGGTCATCGAGGAGATCGAAGTCACCGGCTGGCACGTCAAGATCCACCTACGGATCCCACTCGACGAACCGCCTCAACAGCCCACGCCACCCAGTCCCCGGCCCCTCCGCTCCGCACCGTCCAGCCAAGACCGTCTGCGTTCCGTTGGTGGAGTGGACCTCGGCGTGGTGGACGAGGCGGTCGATCATGGCGGCGGCCACGGTCTCGTCGCCGAAGACCTCGCCCCAGCGTCCGAAGGGTTTGTTGCTCGTGACGATCACGCTTGCTCTCTCGTATCTGTTGGAGACCAGCTGGAAGAACAGGTTCGCGGCCTCGGATTCGAAGGGGATGTAGCCGACCTCGTCGACCACGATCAGCGGATAGCGGGACAGTTTGGTGAGCTCGGCCTGGAGGCGTCCGGTGTGGTGCGCGGCGGCCAGGCGGTCGACCCACTCGGCGGCGGTGGCGAACGCGACCCGGTGGCCGGCCTGGCAGGCGCGGACCGCGAGCCCGATCGCCAGGTGTGTCTTTCCCCCGGCGGCCCCAGGAAGACGGCGTTCTCCTTCGCGGCGATGAAGTCCAACGTGCCCAGATGCGCGAGTTGTTGGCGCGTTATGCCGCGCAGATGGGTGACGTCGAGTTCCTCGACCGTCTTGATCGCCGGGAAGCGGGCGGAGCGGATGCGGGCCTCGCCGCCGTGGGACTCACGGGCGGAGACCTCCCGCTGGAGGCAGGCGACGAGGAACTCGGTGTGCGTCCAGGTCTCCTTCAAGGCGCGTTCGGCCAGCCGCTCAGCGGCGTCCAGCAGGGCCGGGGCTTTCATCGCCCGGGCCAGGAAGGACAGGTCAGCGGTGGTCTGGCGGCCTGTTCTGGGCCCCGCCGGGGCAGCGGTCTTGGCGGTGGCAGGCATCAGGAGACCTCCGGCTCGTCCTGTCCGCCGCCGCCCTCGATGAGGGTGAACATGCGGTCATAGGAGTCGAGTTGGCGTTGTTCGACCTCGACGAGATCGGCCGCGGTGGCGGTGTTCTGCTGGCGGGCGGCCAGGGCCCGGGAGGCTTGGTGGTGGCGGTAGTCGCCGCGCAGGAGGGCGGCGGCGCGGGCATGGACCGGGTCGGTGATGGTCTGCTGCTTGGCCCAGCACCGCGGATGGCGGGCGACTTCCGCCCCGCCGGGCGTCAGGGTAACGACGACCTCGTCGGTGTCGGTGCGGACCTGGACTTTCTTGCCGATGGCCAGGGGGTGCACGGAGTAGTCGCAGGTGTCGACGCGGACGTAGTGGTCGCGGCCGATGCGGGTGGCAAAGCGCCACCAGCGCGGCGGATCGACCGGCGGCAAAGTGAGCATCTGGGCCCGGTCAGCCTCCCACCGGTCGACCGGCCGGGCGCCCAGGATGCGGTGCTGGCGCCGGTTGGCGATGGCCAGCCACGCGGTCAGCTGGGTGTTGAAGTCCTCGGATCCGGTGAAGGTGCGGCCCGGCAGGAAGCTGGTCTCCAGATAACCGTTGGCCCTCTCAACCAGCCCCTTCGCCTCCGGATCACGGGGTCTGCAGAGGTAGATCCGGGTGGCAAGCAGGCCCGCGAACGCGGCGAAGTCGCCGGTCACCTTGCCGCGGCCGATACCGGCCTCGTTGTCCCAGACGAGCATCCGCGGAACCGCATTCCAGCCGGTCAGCAGCTTCCAGTGCCCGTCGATCAGGTCGCCGGTGGTGCGGGTGGGCAGCATCCGCGCGGCAATGATCCGCGAGTAGCCCGAGACCATCACGAGCACCGGCGGACGGCCGGACTGCCCGTAACCGAGCGGGATATCGGCCGGCGGGAACCACAGGTCACACTGGGCCAGCTCGCCGGGCTGATACGTGGTGCGCGAGACCGGATCGACGGGCAGATAGGCGGGCCGCAGCTCACGCACGCGTTCCTTGAGGACGGTCATCCCGCGTTCCCAGCCGATCCGCTCGGCGATCACCGTCGCCGGCATCGTCGGGGTCTGCTTCAGCAGTTCCCGGATCTGCGGCTCGACCGCGTCGACCGCCGAGCCCTTGGCCGGCCGGGAGTAGACCGGCGGACGGTCCGTGGCCAGCGCCCGCTTCACGGTGTTCTTCGAGATGCCCAGCTGCCGGGCGATCGCCCGGATCGGCATCTGCTCGGCCCGGTGCAGCCTGCGGATCTCTGCCCAGTCCTCCACGGAAATCACCCTCTTCTCCTGACCTTCGATCAAGATCAGGTTGGTCAGAAGACCACGAAGTGGGTCAGTTTTGATCCGCCGTCAGAGGGTCACGATTCACCCGTCGCCGACAACAGCTGTCCGGGCAGGCGGTTGAACAGGTGTCGCTGAGCTTGTGCGTGCCAGTCGCCGACGTCGCGTCGGTGACGGTAGTGAGCCTGCGCTCCAGGCGATGAGCGCAGGGAGGAGAAGGCCCACAGATAGCCAGCGTGGTGGAGTCGGTTGTTCTTGACCATGCGGCGTCCCACGTAGTGCTTCTTGCCGGAGGCGCGGGTGATCGGTGCGGATCCGGCGTATGCCTTCATCCGCGGGCGTCGGAGAAGCGGTTGCGGTCGTCGCCGGTCTCGGCGAGAACACGTGCGGCGAGCTGGACACCGAGGCCCGGGAAGCTCAGGAGTATCTCGGCATCGGGATGCTCGTGAAAGCTGGCATCAACTGCTTCGGCAAGGTCGTCACTGGCCTGGCAGGCTGCCTCGAACTGCTTCAGCAGAGCGAGGAGTTGCCTGCCGAAGGCGTTCTCCACGGCCGCGGGCTGGTGAGCGTACTCGGCCCGCAGGACGCCGCGCAGGCGGTCGGCCTCTTCCTCAACACCTCGAACGCGACCGGCGCGCTTGAGGGCGGAGCGCAGCTGGCTCAGAGACAGCCGTGAGCCTTCCGCCGGCGTTGGCGCCTTGGCCAGGATGATGCGGGCCTCCTCGCGGGCCAGCCCGCCCTGCTTGGCCAGGAAGGCATCCAGGGCAGCGGGGTAGTACTCGCGCAGCAGGGAGCGGATCTGGTTGCCGATCTGCTGGCGGTTCCAGACGGCGTCCTGCTGAGCCCGAGCCAGCACCGCGATGGCCTGGGCCTGGTCGGAGTCCGCCGGCAGCGGCCGGTGAACGGCCATGTCGGTTCGGAGGATGTTCGCCAGCACGAGGGCATCGCCCGGGTCTGACTTCTTGCGGGACACACCGTGGCGGTCACGGTAGCGGGAGGCGGCAAGCGGGTTGATCGCGAAGACCTTGCGGCTGCCGGTCCGCAGGACTGCTACGAGCAGGCCACGGCTGGTTTCGATGGCCACGGGTATCGGCGACTCGTGACTGTCTCCATGCGCGGCCAGGAGCTCCAGCAGCATCCGGTAGCCGGCCGCGTCATCGCTGATCCGCCGCTTGGCCAGTAGTTCGCCGGCCTCGTCGACCAGCGCGACGTCGTGGTGGGGTCGGCGCGGAGCGCGGTACTGGGATTCCTCCCAGCCCGTTTCTCCACGCCGCCCTCCCGAACCGGACGTGCGAGTTGGCCCCGCATCCGGCTCTCCACAAGCCCCGTTGAGCAGTTGCTCTCCTCAGGTCGTGCTGGGCCAGGGCGACGGGATGGTCGTCCCTCGGGGCCGGTATCGCGTGGTGACTACCGAGCCCGGGTTGAACAGGACGACGTTCCCGTCGTGAGGCCACCATCCGCCGTCGCAGTAGCGGCGACGGAGCTCCTTCCACCCGGTGCCGAGGTGTTTGCGCCGGAGCCATCCGAAGACCTGCCGCCAGACGATCATGCGGAGGTATTGGAAGGCCCGGGCGGACACCCCGGGGCGGAAGTAGGCGGTCCAGCCCCGCAGCACCTGGTTGAGCTTGTGCAGCAGGACTGCCAGCGGCAGGCTGACGTTCATCCGGCAGATCGCCTTCGTCTTGGCCTTGATGGACCGAAGTGCCTTCTTGGCCGGGTAGTTGTAGACATACTGCCGGTCCGTTCCCCGCTTCCGGTGACGCTGGATGCGCCAGCCGAGGAAGTCGAGGCCCTCGTCGATGTGCGTGATCAGCGTCTTCTCCTCCGACAGCCGAAGACCGACGGTGGAGAGGACGTCCGCCACTTCCGGAAGCAGCGCCTCGGTGTGCGCTCGGGTGCCCGACACCAGAACGACGAAGTCGTCCGCGTACCGGATCAGCCGGTAGTTGGGCAGCCCCTTGTGGCGCCGTGTCCACCGCTGCTTCGTCGTGGACTGCGGCCCGCCCGGAGCCTTGACGAAGTGCTCGTCCAGGACCGACAGAGCCACATTGCTCATCAGTGGCGAAAGAATCCCACCCTGTGGGGTGCCGGTGACGGTCTCCTTGGAGGTGCCCACCTCAGTGAGGATGCCCGCCTTCAAGAACGCCTTCACCAGCGCGAGCACACGCTTGTCCCCGATCCGAGCCCGCACCCGGTCCATCAGGGCCGAGTGCGAGATCTCGTCGAAACAGGCCGTGATGTCACCCTCCAGCACCCACTCGTATGTCTTGGATGCCAGAAAGCGTGTCTCGGCCATCGCGTCGTGCGCACGCCGATTCGGGCGGAAGCCGTACGAGCACGGCACAAAGTCCGCCTCGAAAATCGGCTCCAGCACCAGCTTCAAAGACGCCTGGACCACCCGATCGGCCACGGACGGAATCCCAAGGCGCCGCCGCTTGCGCGACCCCGGCTTGGGGATCATCCGTTCCCTGACCGGGACCGGGCGGAAACTGCGGGACTTCAACTGGTCCCGCAGCCCGGCGAGGAACCGCTCCTCACCGATCCGTTCCCGGACGAAGGCGACGGTCATCCCGTCGACTCCGGCCGAGCGTGCGCCCTTGTTCCCCGCGACCCGCTCCCAGGCCATCGCGAGGAAGCCGGGATCGCAGACGAGGTTGTAAAGATCGTCGAACCGACGATGAGGATCGTCGTTCGCCCAAGGGTGCAGCTTGGTCTGGATCTCCAGTACCCACCGCTCGGTCCGCAGAGAACCAAGCGGCAGTTCACTCGTGTTCACCAGTGTTCTCCCGGTCTTCCAGTACTTCCACTACTGACTTGCTGGCTCCCTTGGCCATGCGGCCGGCTTTCCCGGCCTCGGACTACTACGGAGCCTCCGCCCCGCCCGGCACCGTCAGCAGACGACGTGCCTGTCCTTCCGCCGCGCTGGCTGCACAGAGTGAGGACGACACCGGACGGTTCCCACGTTCACTTGAGAGTCGATCGACGGGTGAGGTGCCCAGCTCTACCCCTGCGGCATCGCCACGGTTACGCCGCAGACATTCACCGTGGCCTCCCGGCCAGTAATCACATGCCGACCAAGGAGTTCCCCGCCGTCCGAAGACAGCAGGTGCGCGCCGCGACCAGCCCACATCTGCCAGATTTGAGCTGGTGGGCCGTTAAGGGGCGTCAGACACTGGTTCCTCGCGTGCACCTTCCCGTCTCGCTGACCGAACCCGCGCCATCTGGCAGTACTGGCACGTCCCGGCGTTGTCAGGGCTGCTCCCACCCTCCCCGGCGTCTCCCGGCTCAGGCTGCCCTCAGCTTCACCCAGCCGCTGCGACGACCAGGAGTCGAAGGTCTTTCACCCCCGCTCGACTTCAAGCGCCTCGTGGCGCACATGCCTCTCTGCCCAGTCGATCCCGCAGTACACAGTCACACGTTCTCCCATCCTCGAGTTGTTTTCCCAGGTCACGAGCTCATGCGGGTCACGCGGCGTCCTAATCCCAGGACTCGATCGGTCCGCCATCTCGGTAGCCGTTCGCGACACCAGCGCACCCCAGGGGCCTCTGTCTGCGCCAGAGCTCGCGGCTCGCGGAGGTGGACAGGAGGTCGCCCTGCGGCGGGCTCGCGCCACGACGACAACGGACGGCATGCGGTTGTGGGTTTCACGGGACGTGGAGACGCCGGAACCGCGCCGCTCTCTCGTGAGGCCTCACGGCCGGGGAGATTCCCAGGCATCTGCCCGGCGTCCGCATGCCCCGTGAAACCCACCACCGTGACGGCGCCGCTCTATCGGGAGGCCTCGTCAGCCAGGGGCCTTACAGGCGTCCGTCACGCCAGACAGCCCAGAGGCCCCAACTGCGGCCCTCTGGAGCAACCTTCACAACGGATTAGGGGCCTTCGCGACAGGCACCGTCACAGTCTTGACCGCCCCGGCCCGGCGACGGCCACCGGCACCCGGCACCCGGCACCCGAGGCGATCAGGAGACCAGCGACCTTGCCCAGCATCACGCAGCCCACGGCCCCATGTCACGTCCCAGCCGAGGCCGAGGAGGACATCCTGCTCGGTGTTGACACCCACAAAGACGTCCACGCTGCGGCCGTCATCACCACGCTCGGCGTGGCTCTGGACGGCCGCAGCTTCCCGGCGACCGCCGAGGGATATCATCAACTTCTGTCCTGGGCACGCTCGTTCGGGATGCTGCGGCGGGCCGGGGTCGAGTGCACCGGTTCCTACGGCGCAGCCCTGACGCGGCACCTGCAGGCCGAGGGCATCGAGGTGACCGAGGTCAACCAGCCCGACAAGGCCGCCCGACGGCGCCACGGCAAGACCGACGCCATCGATGCCGAAGCCGCCGCCCGCGCCGTGTTGTCCGGTCGCGCCACCGCCGCAGCGAAGACGAGCGACGGCCCGGTGGAGATGCTGCGGCTGTTCAAGTTGGCGAAGGGGTCCGCGATCAAGTCCAGGACCCAGGCCATCAACCAGCTCAAGAGCGTTCTGGTCTGCGCTGATGCCGAACTTCGCGAGTCTCTGGCAGGGCTGAGCAACCCGAAACTATTCCAACAGTGCGCTCTGCTCGCGGAGTCGGAAGTCTCCGGGCCGGCAGGGGCCGCGCGGCACACCCTGCGACTGCTGGCCCGCCGCATCCAGCACCTGACCGAGGAGATCAACGACCTCAACAAGCGGATAACAGAAGCGATCCAAGCGAGAACTCCGGGTCTGCTCGACGTGCACGGCGTCGACCCGGACACCGCGGCAGCCCTGCTCATCTCGGCCGGTGACAACCCCGAACGCCTCGACAGCGAGGCATCCTTCGCCGCCCTGTGTGGCACCAGCCCGGTCGAGGCATCCTCCGGCAAGACTCAGCGCCGCAGACTCAACCGCGGCGGCGACCGCCAGGCCAACGCCGCTCTCTACCGGATCGTCCTCAGCCGCCTGCGTTGGGCGGGCCCTTCCCAGGACTACCTGCGGCGACGTCTCGCGGAGGGCAAGACCAAACGCGAGATCATCCGCTGCCTGAAACGGTACGTCGCACGAGAGATCTACCGGCACATCGTCCCCGCAAACACCGCGGCACAGCCCACGGAACCAGCCCGAGACGCCGCTTGACATCCATAGGGGCATCAACGCCGTCAGCGAGGCGTTCAACAGCGTGCTCAAGGTCGAGTACGTCCACCGGCGCGCCTTCGCCACCCGCACCGAGGCACGGCTGAAGATC
>LRTP01000302.1 GCA_001550305.1 Streptomyces diastatochromogenes | reverse complement strand
ACGCCAGCACCAGGCCCGCATCAGCCACTACAAACGACGCGGACACAGCCCCTGAAAACTGCCCACCACTCAGAACAAGCACCGTTGCAGTACTAATCACAGTGACGGAGAGTACGCGGAGCCGTGCGCCACTACGTCGGTGCGCACATGGACGAGATCAGTCCCAGTCGGACGGTGGCTGCTTGACCCTGCCGCCTGTATGCGGCAGCTGCACGTAGTCCTCAGCGCCGGAGGGAAGGGCAGAAACGCAAGCTGCCGAGCAGGCATTGACCAAGAGAGGCAGGACATCGGTGGCCACCCGCAGCGAGATCCACACTTGGTGAAGCCCACCCTGCTCGATCGGCCGATCGCAGACACTGCACCCGCGGATGGCGGTGGTTCCCCAGCGCCGGGCATCGAGCTGTGTCAGGTCGAGATCAGCAACTGAGTCCTGCCAGGGCTGGAGCTGAGGGAAGGGAGGACGGATCTTGTAGTTCCCGAAGAGCGCGCGGGTGCTCACCGTGCTCCGGGCCAGCTTTGAGCATCTGGTGATCTCGTAGGGAAACCAGTGCAGCCGGTACGAGGTGTAGGGGGTGAGCTCCTCCAGGCTGGTCATTGCACCGATCTCGGGCGGTATTCGGACCAGGTTGCTTCCGTAGAGCACGAAGTGCTTGACCGCCGTCAGTCTGGCGATGCTCGGCGGCAGGGTGATGACCTGCCGACGCTCCTCGGCACTGAGGCCGACCAGAGGTCGGAACTCCTCCCGCCCGTCCTCCGCGGCCTCTTCGATCAACTCCAGCAGACGTCGCCAGCCAGCGGTCGAAGTGTCCTGGCGTTCGACGTGGAAACCGACACGGGCTCGCGGGTGCGGCTTGGCCTGGTCGAAGCACACGCACTCATCCCGATAGGAAGCTCGTCCTACAGATGCCGGGTCCGATGTGTCGCCCCACCGGTTCACGAAGAGTCTCGGCTCTCCCTCATCCACCATGTGGCCAAGATACGGATCTTCATCTGGCCGTCCCAGTGCTTACTGATTTCGGCTCGTCAAGGTGACGCTGGCTCATCGAGTGTCAGGCGGATGCCGGCTATGAAGCCGTCGAGGGTGTCGGGCCGGTACTGAAGGCGCTTGAGCCGGTGCGTCGCTTGCCCTTGCCCGCGGGGTGGGTGCGTAGGCGGTGACACAGCCGGGTGCGGGAGCCGGGCCGCATGGCGATCAGCCCGGCCACGGACAAGCGTCCCGAGCGGCGGCCGCTCACCGTCACGACCGGGGTGCGGCCGCGCCGGCCCCAGGTCCGTCCTCGGGGCGGCCGTCGGGTGAAGCCCGCCTCGTCCTCGAAGCAGATGTAGCCCCCGCACGCCGCCCGGACCCTTTTACCTCGGCCCAGGTCGCCTCCTTCCACACGGTCACGGCCTGCTCGTCTCGCTCGGCGACCCGCCGCGCGGGCACCTGCGGGCTGAAGCCGAGCCGGTGCATCAACCGTGTGGCACCCGAGACGCTGTAGGAGACGTGAAACTTCCTCCCGATCAGCGTGGCCACCCTCGCGGCGGTCCACACCTGGTCCTCCACCCAGCCATGCGCGGTCGGCCCCTCATCGAGGTACACGGCCAGCTTCTCCAGACAGTGCGGGGACAGCCGGCATCGCGATCCACTCAAACCACGGGAAGCCAGGGCCTGCATGCCACCGTCCCGCCACAGCTGATGCCACTGGTAGGCCGACTTCCGGCTCACCCGCAGGCGCCGTGCGACTTCCGGCGGCTTGACGTTCAGCTCGAACAGCTCGGCCGCCTGCATCCGTACCGTCTCCCGGCGCTGACGCCCCGCGGGGCTCAGCCCACCCCCATCCGCATACCTCACACACCACGGATACAGACAACACTTCATCGACATGAGGGACTTCGAGCGAGATCACCCTAACGAGCCGAAGTCAGTAATATACGATGTCCTTCGCCAGCAGGTCGTCTCGCACCACTTCCGGTTCGACACTGAGGCCGGCCGCGAGGCCCGGTTGTTCCGGAGCCCGCACCGATACATCTGGCCGGCTGAACTTGACCTGATGGCCGAACTGGCCGGAATGACACGGGAGTCCAGGCATGCCGACTGGACGGGGGAGGAATTCACTGCGGAGTCACGCTCCCATGTCTCGGTCTACAGGATGGCCAGCCCGCTCTGACCGGGCGAGTCTCCGAGGCCAGCGGCTCATGATGCGGGTAGCGGGTCGTTGCCGCCGGGCAGACGGTCGACCTGGAGGCGGATCAACGTGCCTTCGGTGATGGGGAGTTCGCCGGTGTGGTCGATCCATGCGGAGCGGGTGGTCAACCGGGGTGGATGGGGATCAGCTGAAGGCCGTGTTCACGTTTGGGGAATCCTCGTACGAACGATCATGTTCAGTGCATTGTTCGAGGTCAGACCCTAGTGCAGCTCCGCGCAAGTTCGTGGAGGTCGTGATCTTGCTGGCGAAGGTCGACTGGGTGGGATCATGTCGCCATGGCGGCAGACGAGGTGGGGCAGTACGGGGTGGGCGAAACGGCGCTGATCGTTAAGGTGCCCGAGGCGGAGCCGGTCGTGGGCGACTGGCGTGAGCGGTTCGATGTGTCGGTCGGGGCTGGGGTCCCGGCGCATGTGTCGTTGCTCTACCCGTTTCTGAACCAGGACCACATCGACGATCAGGTCTTGGCAGTCCTGGGTGAACTGTTCGGATCCAACAGTGCTTTTGGCCTGTGCTTCCGGGAGTGCGGTCGCTTCCCCGGGGTGCTCTTCCTCGCCCCGGAGCCGGATGATCAGCTTCGGGAACTCACTGCGGCCGTTGTTGACAGGTGGCCGGAGGCGCCGCCGTATGGGGGTCGGTTTGACGAGGTCATTCCGCATCTGACGGTGGCGATCGGTCAGGAGCCGGGTGTGTTGGACGCCGTTGAAGCCGATCTGGCGGGTCGGCTGCCGGTCACGACGCGCGTCAGTTCGGTCCAGTTGCTGGTCTTCGATGGCGTGGTGTGGCGTGAGCGGGCGGACTTCGCCCTGCGTGCACCACGGGTCGATGCAGGTCAGGCGGCTTTGAGCGGGCTGCCGTCGTAGGTCCAGCGGTAGGGCTTCGCCGTGGTGTTGTGCCCGATCACGTAGGTGTCGAGCTTGTCGATGAGGTCCTCGCGGCTGGGGAAGTCGCCGTGCCGCAGGACTCGGCGGGTCAGCGCGGAGAAGAACAGTTCCACCTGGTTCAGCCAGGAGGCGTGCGGCGGGGTCCAGTGCACGGTCCAGCGCGGGTGGCCGGCCAGCCATTTCTTGGTGTGCTTGGCGGTGTGTGAGGAGCCGTTGTCCAGGACGACGTGGATTTCCCGGCCGGGTGCGATGACCGCGTCGAGCCGGTCGAGGAAGGCGGTGAACGTCGCCGCGTCGTTGCGGGCGATGATCTCGGTGAGGACCTCGCCGGTGGTGACGTCCAGCGCGGCGACCATCGAGGCGGTGCCGTGGCGGCGGTACTCGAACTCCTCGCGCACCGGGCGACCGGGTGCTGCGGGACGGCCGGGGTGGCGGCGGGAGCGGGCGGCGATCGCGGTCTTCTCGTCGACGGACAGCACCACCGCGCCTTGCGGCGGGTTGCGGTAAAGGTCGCAGATGTCGGCGGCGCGGATCCAGAAGTCGGGGGTGTCGCGGCGGGTGAGCCAGCCCAGCACCCGGTGCGGCTTGAGGTCCAGGTCGGCCAGGATCCGGCCGACCTGGGAGCTGGAGATCGAGGCGAACACGGTGTCGGCGACCTTCGCGGCGATAGTCCGGTGCGTCCAGGTCACCTCCGGGTGCGGGGGCGCACTGGTCGCGGCGGCCACGATAGCCACCCGCACCTGGGCGTCGTAAGTTCGTGGCCGGCCCGCGCGGGCAGTGTCCTTGAGCCCGTCCAGGCCCCGGGCGGCGAACCGGCCCCGCCATTTGCGCACCGTGTTCACGTGAACGTCCAGGTCCCGGGCGATGGCCCCGTTGCTGTCCCCGTCCGCGGCAGCAAGCACGATCCGCGCCCGCAGTACCGCCCGCACCTGCGCCTTCACCGACACCGCCGTGCATATCAGGCGCTCGCGTATCGCGCTGTCCAGCTCTACGACGACTGCCCCGCCCACTGTGGCCACTCCCTCAAACCCGCACCGACGCAAGAGATGATCATGGCGTGTCGAAGCGGGACCCTGCAGGATGGACCCGTGCCGAAGAACCCACCGGAGTCCATGCAGCACCACCTGCGCCTGCGCCTTAACGCCCGCGCAAAGGAACATTGGCCCCAATTGGCCGCTGTCCAGGTCCGCTTCCGCACCGGGTTTGCCTACGTGGCAGGCGAGTTGCCCAGCGAACAGGAGCCGCTGCCGCTGTGCCGCCTGCGCTTCACCGGTGTCCTGCACACCTGGGGCTTCGCGATCTACCTCGCCAGCCGAGGCAAATACGAGGACAACTTCCTGCCCACCGGACTGCCCTTCGGCTCACCCGAAGACGCCCTGGACTGCGCCTGCCTCCTCTACCTCGGCGACCCCACCCCCTGACCAACACCCCTCCACGAACTTGTGCGAGACGGCACTAGTCGGCAATCTCAGGGCAGAATGACGTGGTCATGGACACGTTTTCCCTTCGGCTCACCGCTCACGGCCTCGTGCTGCGTGAATGGACGAACGATGACCTCGCTGTCATGCAAGAGCTGTTCGACGACCCCGATGTCGCATACCGGACCCCTCTGGAGTCACCGTTCGGCCAGACCGCGGCACTGCGATACCTGCGCAGCGCACAACAAGCCCGGCACGCAAACGACCGGATCCACCTAGCCATCACCACCAATGGGCATCAGGCACTGGGAGAAGTCCTGCTCAACCGTGCCACTGGCAGCATCGGCTACATCGTCGGCGCCGCCCACCGGGGACAACGACTGGCAGTGCGCGCTCTTCGAACGATGACCGAGTTCGCGCACACCACCGTCGCCCTGCCGAGGGTGATCCTGGAGATCGAACCCGACAACCACCCCAGCATCGCCGTCGCACGATCGGCCGGCTTCCACCCCTCCAGCTCAGCCCCCGAGACCGTCACCGACAAGGGCCGGACCTACGGCCTACTCACCTGGGAGCACACCCTGAACAGCGCCGAACGAGGTTGAAAGACAAGCTCAGACTCCGGTCCACTTCTTGTGGTCGCGTGCACAGCGTGACTGTTGGTCTTCACGCAATGGCACAGAAGGCCTGTGAACGGAAACCTCTTGTCAACGAGTTGAAAGCCACTCGTCGATCACAGGCCCGCGAGACGTCGTCGAGAAGTGACACCACCCCACCGAGATCTGGCTCGTCCTCGGGGTCGTGGCGATGACCGCCGGTCGGCCCACGCTTATGCGGACGACGCGAGTCGGCATCTCCACGTCAGTTCTGGAAGTTGCTGTGTGAGGGTTCCCAGACCGAGCAGTCATGGGCAAAGAGCACACGTCGTGGGTCGAAGTCGGCAAGCCGCTCCACCCAGTGCTCATAGGCAGGAAGTGGCTGTTCAACGCCGTGAAGTGCGGCCTGGCGGGCCAGCTGGTCCGCCGCGAACTGGGATGCGAAGTCGTGCGCCTGTCCGGCGAGGATCACAGTGCCGTCGCCTTGCCGAAGGACCAGCGACTGATGCCCTTGGGTGTGCCCGGGTGTCGGGATGATCCAGACGCCCGGCCAGATCTCGGTCTCACCAGCGAGTTCCTCGTAGGCCGCGCCGGGGAAGTCGACAAGCTCGTCGATGGTGTAGTTGCCCCGGCGGGCGGCGGCCAGCTCGGCTTCCTGGACGAGGATCGGCTTGCCGCCCAGGAGAGGATTCCCGCCGCAGTGGTCGAAGTGGAGGTGGCAGTTCACGACCAGAGAGATATCGCCGAGAGTGACTCCAGCCGCCGACAGTGCCTCCTGCAGTGCACGGCGTTGGGGTCGGTAATGCGCTTCGGTCTCGCGATCGGCGTTGCCGATGCCGGTGTCGAAGAGGATCAGTCCCTGGTCGTGTTGCACCAGATAGGCGAGTACGGGTTCAACTCGCGGTTGCGGGCCGCCTGTTTCTGAAGCCGGCCGGATGAAGTATCCCAGGTCGAGTCGACGCACCGCCGTGTTCTTCCCCATGCGGCCATCCTGACAGGCCGCGATGTGCCGTCCAGTCGGTCTGCCAACAGCAGAATCGCGACTGCGACGTCAATCGACCCGCGACTAACCTGTGGTGTCCTGCGCGGGCGGCCCGGGCTTGGGCGATGGCGAGGCGGTAGAAGTCGGTGCCGGTCTGGATCAGGTTGCCGCCGAAGGCCAGACGCTCCACGATGGCCACGCAGAGCCGCGGATCGGCAACGGACTTGGTCCAGCCGCTGAACTCTCGTTCAAGGCGATCGCGACACCGTTCTTCTCCTCACGCTCGATCAGAACCTGGGACAGCAGCTGAGCACCTCTGCGGTTCAGCTCCGTACAGCCCTCATCAGTACGGAGAAGAAGCACACAGACGCTCCTATGAACGTCAATCGGTGGTGTTGGCTCCAGGAGATTCCTCCTGCCTGCGATGAGGGCCTGGTAGGTATCGCGTGCACGCAGCGATTGAGGTATCGGATGGCTTCGCGTCGTGTGTGGCCCTTGGTGACGCGTCGTTCCATGTAAGAACGGGTGAGGATGCGGTTGACGCAGCTCTTCATGTTCCCCTCAGTGAGGCCGAGGGCTGCGGCAATCTGGGCGTTGGACATGCCTCGGGTGACCAGGACACGGACCTGAAGTTCGCGTGCGGTGAGCGCGTTCAGCCCCTCCAGCCCGTCTTCAGGGCCGCCCTCGCGCCGTGCGAGGTCGGCGTGAACGGGCGTTGGGCAGCAGAGCGGCAGGCAACGCGGTGACGGTGTCGATGAGGCGGCGCGTGACGCTCGGGGCGAGTACGGCCTCGCCGCCTGCGGCCGCGCGAATGGCCTGGGCGAGCTGGTCAGGATGGCTGTTCTTCAACAGGAAACCGGCGGCCCCGGCCCGCAACGCCGCGCGCACATACTCGTCCAGCTCGAATGTGGTGAGCACGAGGACACGCGGAGCCTCGCCCGGCCCGGGCCAGCTGGTGGCGATGCGCCGCGTGGCTTCGACGCCGGTCATGCCGGGCCTACGGACGTCCATCAGGTTTCTGGGCGAGCGTGCCCGTCGCGTCCGACTCCCGGGTGTCGCCGTGCGATTGTCTGAACGAGGCGGAGATGGCCGTGGCGTGGGCGTGGTTGCGAGCATGCGGAGTTCCGGAACGCGGACAGGAGCAGGGGCTGGTGACCTGTCCGATTCGGCAGGGGCTGCACTGGCTCGCGCCCCGCTATGGCGAGTCAGCCCTCACACCGGCCCCGTATCGTTGTGGCGTTCGCGCGGGAGGTTCATACCTATCCGAGTCGGCCTGAGCGCCACAGAAAGGTCCCGGCTGTTGTGGCTGACGCGGTACGGAAGACATCTACCGGACGTGGTCGGGGCTCTCGGTGATCGCGTGCGGAGGCAGCCCCGGCCGTGGCAGGATGACGGCCGTTGACCCGAAAGGCCGATGCCGCGTAGGTGTCGGGGTTGCGTGCAAAGCGACGGGGCGGAGAGCTGAGACGTGGTCGCCTTCTACTCTTCCGCGCTGGACGGAGTCGCCTCCAACCCGGCCCTTCCCACACCGCTGCTGCTGCGACTGATCGCCTTCGACGGCGGGAGCCACGGCCCGCCCTTCCAGGCCCTCCACCGGCCGAGGATGCCCGAGTCGGCCGTGGCGGCTATCCTCACCCACCCGGTCCTGGACGCGCGAGTCGAGTTCGCGACGAGCGGCCAGGCGGATGCCGGGCAGCGGGCCCGGCTCGCGGACGACCCGTCGCCCAAGGTGCGGGCCGCCGTCGCAAGCGGACCCGAGTGGACCCACGATCACCGGACGAAGGTCCGTCCGCTGCCGGACGCCGTGTGTGGGCGTCTCCTGGAAGACCCCGAACCGTCCGTACGTAGCGCACTGTTGCACTCGCGCCACCTGGTGCCGTCCTTCCTCGCCTCCCTGGTCCGGCATCCCGATCCGGCCGCACAACGTGCCGCCCTGCGGGTCTGGACGACCTGACAGCGGACGGGCGTGCCGCGCTGCTCGACGACCCGGACCGTGAAGTACGGCGATCGGCTGCGCTGTGCGCGTGTCCTCACGACGCACGACTCACGGCGGCGCTGCTCCGCGACCCCGCCGCCCTGCCCGAGGCGCTACGCCGGGGGCTCCTCGACCGCGCGGACGCCGAGCGGTTCCTCGCCGAGGGCGTCCACCTGATCGAACTCGCCGGCAATCCGTCGCTGCCGGCCGACCTCGTGGACCGTCTCGCCGTCGACCCCGACGACGGGGTGCGGCTCGCCGTCTCCCTCCGGCCCGAGCTGGCCGAAGCCCGACGCGCCGCGATCGACTTCACAGTGGCCCCGCACGCACGGGGTGACGTGGACTGGGTGGCGGCCGGTATCGCCGATCAGGACGTGCTGCACCGGGCCGCGACCTCCGCCCATCCTCTGCTGCGCCGCGCCGCGGCCCGCAGCCCCCATCTGCCACCCGATCTCCTGCGGCTGCTGGCCGAGGACACGGACATCCTCGTGCGCACCCACCTGGCCATCCATCACCCCGACACCCCGGAGGAGGTCCTGATGAGCGTGTACGCACGGCTCGGCGGGACGTTCTCCGCCTGGATGGCGACCGGCCACCCCCGCTTCCCCCGCGAGGGGCTCGCCGCCCGCTACGCGGACCATCCGGACGGCATCTACCGACAGCTGGTAGTCCGCGACCCCGCCGCCGGCCCCGACCTGATCGAGCGACTCAGCCACGACCCGGACGTCTGGACGCGCCAAGCGGCGACCCTCGACCCACGCCTGCCGCTCCCCCGGCTCCTCGAGGCCCTCGCCCTGCCCGAGCTGGCCTCCAGCGCGGGTGCCAACCCCGCCCCTTCCCTCAGGTGAGATGGCCGTGGTCATGGACGAGGCCGGGGTGCCCGCGTGAAGACGGGTCTCTGGAGCGACGCGGCCGAGGAACTCGCTGCCGATCTACACCTGGAGTTGACCGGGCGGGCAGTCGGCGGGCAGTGCTGACGAGGGCGGTGCGCGAGGCGCTATGGAGCTGCCGTGCGTGTTGTGGCGTTGGGTGGGCATGGGAGGGGTGATCTCGCTCGGCGAACCTGCAGGTCGTCATCGACACCAAGAGCCGCCTTGTGGTGGCCATCGGCCTCCCACTGCCCGGCAACCCCAACGACTGCAGGGCGTTCACCCCATCCGGCGTTGACCGGGCCAGTCGCGGAGCTCCGATCATCGCCGCCGGAGGCTACCGGGGCACCGGTGCGCTCATCCCGCACCGCAGACGGAGAAACCAACGACACCTGAGTGCCGAGCAGGAGGCCGAGAACAGGGTTCACCGCAAAGCACGTGCCCGCTTCGAGCACACCCTGTCCCGCCTGAAGAGCTGGAAGATCCTGCGGGACTGCCGGCCCAAGGACAACGGCGTCCACCAGGCCATGCTCGGCACCGCCCGACTTCACGCTCGTGCTGGATGCTCGGCAGTGCCATGTTCACGGACGAGTCGTCCAGCACCTGCAGTAGCTGGGCCGGCGCGATCACCAGCGGCGGGACCATCTCACCGCCGGCTTGCGCAGTTCCTTGATACCGGGGATTCCGTGTATCGCGGGCGTATCGAAAATCGCATACCCCACCGCAACGGCCCTCCCTCTCCAATGGGGGCATGAACCACAACGCATCCCTGTCAGCGCCGCCCCGCCGCGCGCGCAGGATCGTGCTCCTCAGCCTCGCGATCCTCGGCATCGCGAGCGCCGCGTTCGTCGTACGGCGGCCGCTCATGATGTCCGCTCCGATGTGCATGGCCGGGCGGTGGCACGGCTGCTTCGACGCGTTCAACGGTGTGGTGCTCATGACGTTGGTCGCGCTGCCGTTGGCCGCGCTGGTGGTGTGGGCTCTGGCGCGCCGTCGGCGGGCCGCCGGTGTCCCATCGGCGTGGCGGATGTCGCTGGCCGAGGTGGGCATGGTCCACGGGACGGTGCCGTTCATATGGATGACCATGATGCCGGGCCCCGGGGCCGGCACCGTCCCCGCCCGGGTGAGCCTGGTACCGCTGCGGGACCTGGTCACGATGGGGGCGGGCCAGATCGTCGGCAACCTGCTGATCTTCGCGGCGCTGGGGTTCTTCGCCCCGATGCGGTTCGCGGCGCTGGCCTCCGTGCCGCGGATCCTGGCGCTCGGGGCGGGCTGCTCGGTCCTGGTCGAAACCGCACAGTACGTCCTGCGGCTGGACCGGGTGTCCTCCGTGGACGACGTGCTGGTCAACGCCACCGGCGCCGCGCTGGCCGCGATGGCGTCGCGCCGCTGGTGGCGCACAACGGCGGAAGCGCCGTCGGACCAGCCTGGCCCCGCGCCGGCACCGGCAGGCTGAGTCGGGGGTCCGGTGTGCCTACGTCATTGCATACGTCGGCGATATGTTGTGCTGCTTAGGGTTCGGACATGCGCGTACTGATCGTGGAGGACGAGCCCTACCTGGCCGAAGCCGTCCGTGACGGTCTGCGGCTGGAGGCGATCGCCGCCGACATCGCGGGCGACGGCGACTCCGCCCTGGAACTGCTCAGCGTCAACTCCTACGACCTCGCGGTCCTCGACCGCGACATCCCCGGCCCCTCCGGCGACGAGGTCGCCCGACGCATCGTCGCCTCCGGGAGCGGCATCCCGATCCTCATGCTCACCGCTGCCGACCGGATCGACGACAAGGCTTCCGGGTTCGGGCTCGGCGCAGACGACTACCTCACCAAGCCGTTCGAACTGCGGGAGCTCGTCCTGCGGCTGAGGGCGCTCGACCGCAGACGCGCGTACGCCCGGCCTCCGGTCCGCGAGATCGCGGGCCTGCGGCTCGACCCCTTCCGCCGGGAGGTCTTCCGCGACGGACGTTACGTCGCGCTGACCCATAAGCAGTTCGCCGTCCTCGAAGTCCTCGTCGCCGCCGAGGGCGGGGTCGTCAGCGCCGAAGAACTGCTGGAACGGGCCTGGGACGAGAACGCCGACCCTCTCACCAACGCCGTGCGCATCACCGTCTCCGCGCTGCGCAAACGGCTCGGGGAACCATGGATCATCGCCACGGTGCCGGGTGTCGGCTACCGCATCGACACCCACCGCCCCGGCAGTACGCATGCATAGACGCCCAGGGCTCAGCGCCCGACTGAAACTCACCCTCAGCTACGCCGGGTTCCTCGCCGTCGCCGGCGCTCTCCTGTTGGCCGTGGTGTGGGTATTCCTGCTGCGCTACGTGCCCAACAATCCGAAGGGCCTTCTCGGGATCTCGCCCAACCGCTACCTCCTTGTGCACACCTTCGCTCCCGCCGCGGCCGTGGCGATGGTCTTCCTGCTCGTGTTCGGCCTCGTCGGGGGATGGCTCCTCGCCGGCCGGATGCTCGCACCCCTCACCCAGATCACGGATGCGGCACGGATGGCCGGGAACGGGTCGCTGTCCCACCGGATCCGCATGAAGGGCCGTCAGGACGAATTCCGCGAACTCTCCGACGCGTTCGACTCGATGCTCGAACAACTCGAGTCCCACGTCGCCGAGCAGCAGCGGTTCGCCGCGAACGCCTCCCACGAACTGCGCACCCCGCTGGCGATCTCGCGGACGCTCCTCGAGGTCGCCCGCAAGGATCCCGCGCGGGACCAGGGCGAACTCATCGAACGGCTGCACGTCGTCAATTCGCGGGCGATCGACCTCACCGAGGCCCTCCTGCTGCTCAGCCGCGGTGACCGCGGAAATTTCAGCCGCGAGAGCGTCGACCTCTCCCTCATCGCCGAAGAAGCCGCCGAAACACTGCTTCCCCTCGCCGAACAGCGCCGGATCACGCTCGACGTCACCGGCGGGGCGGCCCAGACCAGCGGTTCCGCGGAGCTCCTGCTGCGGATGGTGACGAACCTCGTCCAGAACGCCATCGTCCACAACCTCCCCGCCGACGGCACCGTGACGGTCCACACCGAGGTGCACGGCGACACGAGCGTGCTGCGGGTCGAGAACACGGGTCGTCAGCTCCCACCGGAACTGGTACCGACCCTCACCGAACCCTTCCAGCGCGGAACGGAACGCGTACGCACCGACGAGCACGCCGGCGTCGGTCTCGGCCTTGCCATCGTGCACAGCATCGTCCGCGCCCACGACGGGACCCTCGACCTCCTCCCCCGCCCCGCCGGAGGTCTCCTCGTCACGGTCCGGCTTCCCTTCACGTCGTAGGCACGAGGGGCTTTTGGGCTCGTTCCGCAATTACCGAACAGCCTGAACGATCTCGTGCATGGTTGACGGTCGGGCATCGCGCGGCCCTGCCCGCCTCGTTCACCACCCGCCCCTCGGGCCCCACCAGTACTGGTGCACGGACCTGACCCGCCAACCACTGAGCTGGGGGAAGATTGCCAAACTTGGTCGTGTACACAAAGACCGTATGGTCTCCGGCAGGCCGCTCCCAGTCCACGTCATCAGTGTTGAACACGGCCTGCACCCCTCGTACTTCGAGTTCGCCAGGAGGCCGAGTCCCGGAGCGTCCGGCCAGACGCCGTGCCAGTCGATCGTGGCCGGCCCGGTGCCGAGGGCACGTACAAAGGACTGCTCCACGCCATCCGCCGGCACATCGGCGTCGACGAGGATCGGAAGCTACGTCTCAAGCTCTCCGCTGGTTGTCGGCAATGCGTCCGCCCTCTACGCATGACTCCAGCGTTCGGGATCGAACGACACGCCCTCGGCCTCGTACGGTGCGTACGGCAGTACGTTCACCATCCATCACACGTGAGGCGGGGTTGTGTAGGTGGGCCACGGTCTGAACCGTGCTGGGGGCCGCTGCCGGGTATGTGCCATGTGGCACGACGAGCCCGGTGTTGAGGTGGGCGCCATCACCCAGCACGTCTTGCGCTCGCACGTCTGGGCCGGCACGGAGTCCCGCCGGGCCTTCGCATCGGCGTACCGACCTTCCGGTCTCGGACCGGAATCAGCGTGTCGGCCACGATCCACAACGGCTCCAGCCCGTCGACTTCGTGAGATTCGTGCAGTAGTAGACCAACACGGCCTCGGGGTCTTTCAGCGTCGGGGTGCACGGGGACAGCCCACCTCCGTGTGCTCCGTGACCGAACCCCGAGCGAGTCTGAAGACACCTACCTCATTCTCATAGCCCGGGTCCTCGTCATCGCGAACATCGACGATCTGCCCCAGTCGGACGTCGTCGTCGTCATCAACCGCGGTTCCCATGACGGTGATCCAGCCGTGACACTCGAACAAAAGTCCGCCGGACAGAACCTGGTGTCACCACGACGATCATGCTGCTGGTGACACTGGTCCCGGCAGCGGTCACCAACGGGCACGCCTTCGACATCGACGACGTCATCCTCAACACCGTTGGCGCGCTGGTGGGTTGTGTCTGCTGCTGGGCCGGTGGCTGGGGCCTGGCGGTGCGCCCCCGCCGTCGCGTCCGCGGCCGGCACGACTCAGAGGAAGCCTGAGCCGAACCCGAAGTGCTGGTCCGGACCAAAGTATTGACACCCCCTTACCTCACTCCTTAAATCAAGAGGCGATGTACGCACCCCCCACCTCAGTCGGCGCCCCCTTCTCAGGGCACCGTACGGAAGGGAGAGTCTTGGACTCCCCACGTCTCCTCCGCAGATGCCTCTTGGCAGCGTTGTCCGCAGCGCTCGTCACCGCTGCCGCCATCGTTCCCGCCCAGGCGGATCCCCCCACGGCGGCCGCGGCCGTCACCACCTTCTCCGACACGTTCGACGGTCCCGCGGGCGCGGGCGTCGACACCTCGAAGTGGCAGATCGAGACCGGAGACAACGTCAACAACCACGAGCGGCAGTACTACACATCCGGAAGCAACAACGCGGCGCTGGACGGCCAGGGTCACCTGGTGATCACCGCTCGTCGCGAGAATCCTGGCAACTACCAGTGCTGGTACGGGCGTTGCGAGTACACCTCGGCCCGGATGAACACCTCCGGGAAGTTCACCGGAACCTACGGCCATGTCGAGGCGCGGATGAAGATCCCGCGCGGGCAGGGCATGTGGCCCGCCTTCTGGATGCTCGGCAGCGACATCGGACAGGTCGGCTGGCCGAACTCGGGCGAGATCGACGTCATGGAGAACGTCGGCTTCGAACCCTCGACCGTGCACGGCACCATCCACGGGCCCGGGTACTCGGGATCCGGGGGCATCGGAGCCGCCTACTCCCTGCCGGGCGGCCAGGCCTTCGCCGACGCCTTTCACACCTTCGCCGTCGACTGGGCTCCCGACTCGATCAGCTGGTCGGTGGACGGCACGGTGTACCAGCGACGCACGCCCGCCGATCTGGGCGGCAAGACCTGGGTGTTCAACAAGCCGTTCTTCATGATCCTCAACCTCGCGGTCGGTGGCTACTGGCCGGGCGACCCCGACGGCTCCACCGTCTTCCCCCAGCAGTTGGTGGTGGACGAGGTGAAGGTGACGACGAGCGACGGTTCGGGGTCCACCGGCGGGCCGATCACCGGCCTCGCCGGCAAGTGCGTGGACGTGGCCGGGGCGAACGCAGCCAACGGCACGCCCGTACAGCTCTACGACTGCAACGGCACCACGGCCCAGCAGTGGACGGTCTCCTCCGACGGCACCATACGCGCGCTGGGCAAGTGCCTGGATGTCACCGGCAACGGCACGGCGGACGGCTCGACCGTACAACTGTGGGACTGCACGGGTGGCCCCAACCAGAAGTGGGCCGTCAGTGCGGCTCACGACATCGTGAACCCGCAGGCCAACAAGTGTCTGGACGCGACGGGCAACAGCTCGGCCAACGGCACCCGGTTGCAGATCTGGTCGTGCTCGGGCGGCGCCAACCAGAAGTGGACCGTGAGCTGAGATTCCGCCACGAGGGACGGGGGGAACGGGGGGACGGGGGTCCGGTGGGGGTTCGCCCCGGCCGGACCCCCCTACGTGTCCCCCGTGTTCAGCGCGGGGCGCACGGCGGGCCCGGACTTCGTCAATCACTGATCAAGAACGGGCGCATCCTCAGCCAGCGCTGTGACCGGGAACATTTGCCGGGTTGCACGTTCTCGGCAAGCCCTTCACCCGCCGCTGGTCAATCCGCAAGCTCGCCGATCACATGCGTCGGAACACCTCCCGGCCGATCACGATCGGCCGGGAGGCCCAGCACTGCTTACAGCGCTGCCGCAGGATCTCCTTCCAGCGTAAGAAAACCGGGAAGGAGTCCCCGAAAACGGCCTTCGACCCCGAGCTCGCCCGCGTCGAATACGCGATCAGCAGGTTCGGACGGATCTGGGCAGCCGGACTTCCGTGCTCTCTCAGCCGGCGTGCAGGATCCGAAAGCGATCGGGTTGCGCCGGATCTCGATCAACGACTTGGACTGGCGTCCAAGCCCATTGCCAAACGCTGATGCCCGGCGTGCGGGAGAACTGGATCTGCCCGCGGGTGCCTTCGACTGCGACGCGCGGCCAGGATGCGGCAGTGCGGGCCCGGTCCGCGCCGTGAGAGCGCAGCACATCGGCGAGGACGGCGACCGTGTCGTAACCCTCGAAGGCGACGAACGAGGGCGCTTCGGCCAGTCGCTCGCGGAGGGCCGTCTCGACTCGTGCACCCAGTGGGCTGAGGCTCTCGGGCAGGTAGCGCAAGAACGGGATCGCGGTGCTGTCTTCGCCCAGCAACGTCGCCCATTCGGCGAACTCCGGTTGCCCGGCCGGTGCACCGATCATGATCGCGGCGAGGCGCTGGTCGCGGCGGACGGACTTGACGATCGACACTGCCGGCTCCGGGTGGCCGACCAGAAGAAGGAGGGCTGTCGCGCGATTGCCGACAAGTTCGTCGCACACGGCCGTGGGGGCGAGCGCGCGCATGTCGAGTTCGATCACGGTGCCGCCGCGTGGAGCGAGGTAGTCCCGCAGAATGCGAGCCCCGGATGCCCAGTAGACACCCGGCTCGGCTGCTACGGCGATTCGACTGTGGCCCGCGCTGAGGAGGAAGTCCGCGTAGATCCGCCAGCCGTGGGACTGTGCCGGGGCGAGGCGCGCGACCCATTCCGTCGGCTGTTCGGTGAGCGCGTCAAGAACCGCTGACGAGCAGAGGAACGGCAGGCCGAGGGTGTCGGCCCTGGCGGCAGCGGCACGCGCGACGACGCTGTGATACTCCCCCGCCAAGGCAGCCACACCCAGGCGAGCCAATTCATCCACGGCCGCCGCGGCTCTCTGTGGATCGGCCGCGGTGTCTCGGACCACCAGCTCGAGTGGTCTTCCGACGATCCCGCCGCCGTCATTGACTTCACGAACGGCCAACTCAAGTCCAGCGAGCAGGTGTTGGCCTGCCTCGACCCAGCCAGGCCGAGTCAGCGGAACGAGAGCGCCGATCCGGACGGATGATCCGTCAGTCCGCTCCGCTACAGGCGGCGATGGTGGCGTATTCATGCGTTGGCGTCTCCCGAGTGACGATTCGGTCGCAGTTTGCCCGGATCGCAGAGTGAACGTCAGTGGCGCCGAGAATGGCCGGCTCCGGCGCCCCGTCCCGCGGCCGTCAGCCGGCCCTCGCGCCGTCGATCGAGCCCGAGGGGCTTCGGCAGCCCTGCCGTAACAGGTCCACCAGGAGTCGCCGAGGCTCAGTACCTGCTTCTGATCCGGGACCGGTGACGAGCTGGTGGACGACTCGTTGAGCCGACATGTTCGATGGTGTGACGGATCCAGGTGATCGATTCCAAGGCGTTCGGTGGTCGTAGGCGGTCAGTGCGCGCATGACCGGCTGGCCGCGCATGAGCCTGGCTCCACTCGTCAGGCCTCCTTGGAATCGATCATCTAGGCTGGCACGGTGACTGATGAGCAGGGGCGGGTGCAGCCGTCGGGAGTGTGGGCCACGGCGGTGGGGGTGGCCAGGGTGCGGGCGCGGGAGACCGAGCGGGAGAACGCGCTGTTCCGCGACCCACTGGCACAGGCCTTCGCCACCGCCGGCGGCCTGGGGCCCTCCTCGCCGCCGCAGCCCGGTGACGAGGCCGCGCAACGCCGCCGGCTGGGCGTGGCGTTCTCCATCGTCATCAGGACGAAGTTCCTCGACGACCTGTTGCAGCAGGCCTCCGCGTCCGGGGTCCGGCAGGTCGTGCTGCTCGGAGCCGGCATGGACAGCCGGGCCTTCCGGATGGACTGGCCCGAGGGCACCCGGCTGTTCGAGGTCGACACCGCCGCGCCGCTGGAATTCAAGGCTTCGGTACTGCGCCAGGAGCGGGCCGTCGCACGCTGCGAGCGGATCACCGTCGCGGTGGATCTGCGTGAGGACTGGCCTGGCGCGCTGGCCGCCGCAGGGCACGACCCGGCGGTGCCGACCGTGTGGATCGCCGAAGGACTGCTGATCTATCTGCCCGAGGACGCGGTGGAGCTGCTGTTGGCCCGGATCAGCGCGCAGTCGGCGGCAGGCAGTCGGATGGGGCTGACGTTGGGCTCGCGCGGCGTGATCGAGCGCTTCGGCGCGGACGCCGGGCCGGGATCGGCGGCGTCCATGTGGGTTTCGGAGATGCCCGACGACCCGGTGGGCTGGCTGGCCGGGCACGGCTGGGAGGCCGGCAGCCACACCCTGCGCGAGCGCGCTGCCGCCTACGGACGCCCGATGAATACACCGCCGCAGGGCGAGGAGCGGCCCGGCGGACTGATCTCGGCGGTCCGCCGGTAAGCGCCTCCCGGTTCGCTGCGGCTCACCCTCGCCTGCGCGGGGAGGACTTGACGAGCTCCAGCGGGCGGTCAACGCCAGTTTGCGAATCGGTCCGTCTGTCCAGGGCTGTGATGGTCCTGGTTGGTGGGCCGACCGGTGGACGATCTGTGTGACTGTTTCCTTCCGCTGATGAACCGGTGCCGACTTTGGCGCTCGCGAAGCTCCCGCTACTGATCAGCAGCGCGTGCTTGACGGCGGGGCCGTCCTCATGGACGTCCCCGCCGTTGGCACAGGTCGGTTGGGTTACCAGTGGTCGTGGCGCTCGCAGTGCTCGTCGTGCTCGTGGCGCTTGATCTTGGTGAGGTCGGTGGCGGTGTGCGTCGTGGTGTCGCCGCCCCCGGTGGCCGTTGCGGTGTTCGTCACCTGGTCGTAGGCCCTGCAGGAGACGTCCGACTGCGGCGAACCGGTAGCTGCGGTCCGTACTGAGCGACAGTCCCAGGTCATCGGCGTAGATCTCCAACGACACGTTGACGCCGAACGGCTCTTCGCCAGGGGCCGGATGGGCCCACCAACGGACTGCATCGGCTCGATCTCCAGCGCCTGGTCCCCGATGGTGAATTGGATGCGCCGCATCTGCCCGACCAGTTCCCGGTCCCCGGTGATGATCTGCTCATCACGCTCTCGGGTGACATGGCCGATCGTCGCGGTCGACATGGAGGTCACCATCCCTCACGGGTCAGGGCCCGGCAGACCGGACCGCCGGCGACAACACTCCGACCCAACTCACGGGCGGCGTCAACTTAACCGAACTGCCCCTGGTGGCGGTCTTCTTGGGCCCTAGGGCAATCCGGCAGGGTCCCCCGCTTGCCCAACGCACGACCAGTCGGCCCTCTCGGGCAACGGGAAAGGGCCACACGACACTGCTCCGGTGACGTCCCCCGACGCGCCGCCGGAGCCGCACATGCGCTGTACCGGCTGCCGATCAACGGGGGTTCTACGCTTTCACTCGAACGTTGATCATGGCGGTGTGGGGAAGACGCTTCGTTGCGCCTCACGCCGGCCCGGGTGTGAGGAAGGGCCAGAATGGCCAATGCGGTCCGACACAGCGATACGCGTGTAGTGGTAATAGAGAGCATTCCCCTGATTCTGGGCGGCTTACGTTCCGCGTTAGAAGATGGCGGGATCACCGTCGCCGCAGGGACTCACGACCCGCACGCCGGCGTGCGGGCGGTCCGGGAGGAGAAGCCCGATGTGGTCATCGTCGACCTCGACCTGCCCGGCCGCGCGGGAATCGGGCTGCTCCAGCAACTGCGTCGCCAGTACCCGGCGCCGCAGCTGATCGCCGCGGTGTCCCCGGAGCACGACGACGACAGCCTGCTGCTCACCACGCTGATGGCGGGGGCCACGGGCTACCTGCTCAAGAACACGGAGACGGCGGACGTGTTGCGCACCGTGCGGGCCGTTCAGCGGGGGTACGTCACGCTGGGACCGCGGTCCGGCGGCGAACTCTCCGCCCTCTTGGTGCGCCTGGCGGAAGCCGACGGCACGCTCCCTTTCCCGGCGCTTACGAACCGGGAACGGGACGTGCTGCGATTGGTCTCGCTCGGCTACGGAAACCGCCGAATAGCGCAGGAGCTGTTCATATCGGAGAAGACCGTACGCAATTACGTCTCGGCCATCCTGCCGAAAATCCATGTCGCCAGTCGGCTGGAGGCCATCGTGTCCGCACGGCTGGCCGGCCTGGAAACGGCCGACCCCAGCACGGGCACCGGCACCGCAAGTACGTAAGGCGCAGCAGCGGAACAGCCGAACAGCCATGGCCGACGCAACCGGCGCCCAGAGCGGGGAGTGTCACATGTCGTGGGTGATGAGGTCGGCTGCCACAAGCCGGCGCACGCTGTCACTCACCTGCCGGTTGACCTCCTCCGAGTCGGCCGGGAGATCGACCGCTCGGGCGTAGGCCGTGCGTACCGAGCCGAGGTCACGCCCGTCGCACAAGGAGTAGACCGTCCACGAGCGCGCGTTCAGCCAGTGCATTCGGGCCGACCGCGTGGGACTCACGACGAGTTGTCCCAGGCCGGGCAGGGCGCATGCGTCCACCGGGGTGATCCGCTGGAGGACGCCTCCTGAGGGATTCTCCGGCGGCTGCCACGGTTCCGCCCGTCGAGTCGTCGCCTCGGCACGGTCATGGGGCCGCGGAGCGTCGTCGTCCACCAGAGGGAGCGCGGTGAGGAGCCAGCGGGCGAACCGGTGCCCGTGCTCGGTGAGCGCCTGCTCCGGCAGCGACAGCACGCACTCGGCGAGGTAGCGGGCCCGCTCCGCACTGGTCCGGTATTGCCCGCTGCGGGCGGCCGGGGTGCCCGGGCTGGGCTCGTCGAGGTCCTCGACCGACGGGGGCGGGCCGAACCTCTCCCGGACCGCTTCACCGGCGGAGGCCGCCGCAGCCCGGAAGACGAGCAGGTGCACGTAGAAGTGCAGGGCTACGAACACCCGGATGACCGTCCACGAACCGATCCGCCACGGGATCGGGACGCGCTCGGTGGCGTTCTTGACCACGGAGCCCGTACGGAGCGCGTCGAAGAGCTTGAGGTGGGCGCCCTCGTGCAGCAGGCTCTCGGCGGCGAGCCACGGAGAGGTGCAGCGTTCGGGCGCCAGCAGCACCGTCGAGGGAAGCGGGTCACCGCCGGACATGGACTGCAGGGGGCCCTCTTCGCTCTCCCTCTGGGTGAAGCCCACCATGGTGACGTGCCCGAGTACACCGGCTCCCGCGGCGGGCAGCAGTGTCGCGAGGAGTTCCGCGCCCTCCCGCAGGACGGCGCGGACGTTGTCCGCCGGATCGACCGGGGCTGCCGCCCGGCTGTCGCCGAGCGCGCCACGGTACAGCTCCATGAGGCGCCCGGCGAGCTTCTCCTGCGAACTGCCGTGTGGCGTCGGCTCGGTCAGCACCCAGGCGTCCCCGAGACCGGGCCAGGCACTCCGGTGCGGACGGATGAGGGCTTCGCAGGGCCCCATGGAGGACATGGAGGACGGGGCGTCCGCCGCCGGGGTCGGCACGTAACCGCTCACGTAGGCGCCGAACGAGCTGTGTCCGAGTCGGCCGCTCTCCAGTCGCGCGAGGTCGACCTCGAAGCAGTTGCGCAGCACCGGGTCGTAGAGCAGCGGGCGGAGGCGTTCGTCGGCCGCCGCGGCCGTTGTCCGCAGCACGTCCGCTGCTTCGCCGTCATGCCGCGCCAGCATGGTCAGGCCCAGCCGGAACCGGGCGAGGTTGCGCTCGCCGATGGCGGCGGAGTCGCCGAACTGCCGATCGGCGCAGAGCATGGTGTCCGCCTGCGCCACCAGGTCGGTGACCGGCTCGGCGGCGGAAGGTGAAGCGGGCAACGAGGACCGTCCTTCGGGTCGGGCGGCGGACGTGGACGTAAGACATCGGCACCGGGCCCTGTCTTGGGCCCGGTGCCGACGGGACTCGCCGCGCGTCAGGCGGTCCGGACCGCCTGGTACGACGGGAGCCAGGCGCGCTCCTCCGGTGCGTCGACAGCCACCTCGGGGGCTTCGTCGTCGAGGTAGGTCTGCGGAGCCAGGTCGGGGGTCTCGATGAGGTCTACCAGCATGTCCGGTCCCTTCGGTCGTCTGTGGACGGAGCAGGCCCGGGCAGGGCGGATGACATCCGGCCCGGATGCGTCATTCTCCGGCACCCCGCGTCCCGTACCGATGGGACTGTTGTCCTGAATTTTGTCCCGAGCCCCGGCAGACACGCTCATGGGCTTACGCCTCAGGCGTAACGGCGGGCTGGGTCGCGGGGCGCCCGGCACGCTGCTGCCCGTGACCTCCGCCCCCGGCCTCGCCCCGCAACAGCGCGCCACGTATCGGGAAGTGCTGGCCAACCGGCGCTTCCGGCTGCTGTTCGTGACCCGGACCCTGACCGTCACGGCCGACTCGCTGCGGATCATGACCCTTTCGGTGCTCGTCTTCGCGACGACCGGCTCACCCCTGCTGGGCGCCCTGACGTTCGGCGTCGGCTTCCTGCCACAACTCGCCGGTTCGCTCTTCCTCGGCTCGCTCGCCGACCGCGCCCGCCCGCGCCGGCTCGTCACCGCGGGATACGGCCTCCAGTGTGCGGCGGCCGCGGTCATGGGGGTGGCCCACTTACCGGTGGCGGCGATCCTGGTCGTCATCGGCGCCGTGGCCTGCTTGACCCCCGCCTTCAGCGGAGTGACCAACCGACTCATCGCCGAGACGCTCACCGGTGACGCCTACGTCCTGGGACGCTCGATGTCCAACATGTCCGCGTCCGCGGCACAGTTGCTCGGCCTGGCCGGCGGCGGTGCCGCGGTCGAGCTCCTTGGCCCGCGTTCCTCACTCCTGCTCAGCGCGGGCGCCTACCTGGCCGCCGCGGTCGCCGTCCGCCTCCGGCTGCCCGACCTGCCCGCTCCTGAGCAGGCGGTACGGCACGGATCGCGGCGGGGCTTCTGCTCGGTACTGCGCCATAGTTGGTCCGGCAACACGAAGCTGCTCGCCGAGCGGAGGGTCCGCACGCTCCTGCTCGCCCAGTGGCTGCCGCCCGCGTTCGTCGCCGGCGCCGAGAGCCTGATCGTCCCGTTCGCCGGCGGTCGCGGCTTGCCCGCCGGTTCGACCGGACTGCTGCTGGCCTGTCTGCCGCTCGGCATGCTCGCCGGTGACCTGGCCGTCGGCCGCTTAGTTCGTCCCGCCGTACGGGAACGCCTGGTCGCCGTGCTGGTGGTGGTCATCGGCCTACCGCTGACCGGCTTCGCGCTGGATCCGCCATGGGTGGTGTGCGCGGGCCTCCTGCTGTTCACCGGAACCGGGTTCGCCTACGCACTCGGACTCCAACGCCCCTTCCTCGACGCGGTCCCGGAGGCCGGCCGCGGCCAGGCGTTCGGTCTGCTCACCGCCGGGCTGATGACGGTGCAGGGAGCGGGGCCGGTCGTGTTCGGGGCCGTCGCCGAGATCACGGACGTCGGCGTTGCCATGGCGCTGGCCGGTCTCGCGACGGTGTGCGTGGCGAGGTGTGTGGCCCCGTGGCGCACGGGACGCGGACAGTAGGGACCCCTGTGGACATGACGCCACGGCTACCGGGGGCTCAGCTGTACGCCGGGCCGCAACTCGGCCTGCGCACTCAGGCGTTGGTGGGATGAGGTTACGGTGTCGGCGCAGGATGATGCCTCGGAAACGCTCAGCTAGAAGCCGTTGTCGTATTCTGCCCGGCCGGGGTAGGTGTTTGCCTACCTCAGAAGTAGGTTTCGGCCCATGGCGCCTGCTGGTCCCCTCGCAGCACCATGATCTCCAGGACACAACGCGTGGCCTGGAAGACGAGACGAGGGGCGGATATGTGGCCGTTTCCGGTGGGCGGGTCGCTCTGGCCGCAAGGCATGATCGGGGCTTTGATCGCGGTCTGCGCGGTGCTGGCCTTCAGGGCGGAGCAGGCGCGGGACCGGCTGGCGCGTACCGCGCGACCGGCAGGGTGGATCGGCTGGCCGGTCGTGGCGGGGCTGGTGGGTACGGCCGCGTACGCCAGTGTGAGGGTGCTGCTGCTCGCCCTGCACAACTCAGCCGGATTGCCCGGCTACGTCGTCACCCTGCCGGAAATGGAACCCGTCGGTCTGCCCCTGGCGGCGCTGCTGATGGCCGGCCTGCTGGCCACTGCACTGCTCACCTCGACGCCGGCGCCCGGACCGTGGGTGCTGCCCGTGGTCGCGGGGGTGACGGGCGAACTGCTGGAATGGACGTACTGGCTTACGTACCCCCCAGCTTCCTCTGGCCGGACACCGCTGAACGTCCTGGTGGGCAGTGTGAGTGTCCCCCTTCTCGCTGCCTTCGCCGGGATGGGTCTGGTCCGTCTGGCGAACGGCAGGCCCGCGCGGCTGGCCGGAGCCCACGCGGTGCGGTCCGCGCGCTGGGCCCTGCTGCTGCCCGCAGTCGTAGTGATGACAGGTGACCTGCTCGGCCTCGATCTGTGGCAGTCCGCGTCGCCGGGCGTCGGGATCGGCCCGGCAGTGGTGGCTTACCTGGTCGGGCTGGCGCTGCTGGCGGCCGTCGTGGTCGGGCTGACGCGGTGGCCCAGGGCGGCGGCGGACCTGGCGGCCCTGGGGCTGGTGGGGATCGGGGCGCACAACGTCATTCAGAGCGGGTTCGGGCGGTACTTGGTGGTGGTGCACAAGGTCGGCTCCCCGCGCGGACCGGCGCCGTCCCTCCCCGTTGAGGTGGCTCACCATGCGTCGGTCCTCGGCGGGATCCAGGGGGCGGTGCTGCTGGCCCTGGGGATCTGGCTGCTGCCACTGACCGTGCTGCCGGACGCCAGGCGGCTGTTGGGGCGGGAGCCGGATCCGGCGCTGACCCGGCGGGTGCGGGAGCTGACCGAGACGCGGGCCGAGGCGGTCAACTCCGCGGCGGCGGAGTTGCGCCGGATCGAGCGAGATCTGCATGACGGCGCGCAGGGACGGCTTGTCGCCATCGGGATGAACCTCAGGGTCGCCGAGGAGATGGTCCACAGCAGTCCGCACGAAGCTGCCGCGCTGGTCGTGGAGGCCCGCGTCGCCTCGGCGGCGGCGCTGGAGGAACTGCGCGGCCTGATCAGGGGGATGCACCCGCCGATGCTCGCCGACCGGGGCCTGGGGGAGGCGGTTCGGGCGCTGGCCCTGGACCTGCCCCTGCCGTGTGAGACCGAGATCGATCTGCCCGAACGGCTCGACGCCCCGCTGGAATCGGCCTGCTATTTCGCCGTCGCCGAGGTGGTGACCAACGCCGTCCGGCACGCCTCGGCGCGCGGCCTCCAGATCCGGATGGCCCAGGCGGACGGACTGCTGCGCATCGAGGTGGTCGACGACGGGGTGGGCGGCGCGGATCCCACCCGGGGCAGCGGACTGGCCGGGGTGGAACGACGGCTCGCGGCCTTCGATGGCATCCTCGCGGTCAGCAGCCCACCCGGGGGGCCGACGATCGTGGTCATGGAGGTACCGTGCGGGTAGTCGTCGCGGAAGATCTGTTCTTGCTCCGGGAGGGGCTGGTCCGGCTTCTCAAGGCGCGCGGGTTCGAGATCGTGGCGGCCACCGACAGCGCGCCGGGCCTGCTCGACGCGCTGCTGGACTGCCGGCCGGACTTGGCGATCGTGGACATCAGGCTGCCGCCCACCCACACTGACGACGGGCTCCGTGCGGCACTCGCCGCCCGGGAACGGATACCCGGGCTGCCGATCCTGCTGCTCTCCCAGTACGTCGAACAGATCTACGCCCAGGAACTGCTCGCCGACCAGGCGGGCGGGGTCGGCTACCTGCTCAAGGACCGGGTGTTCAGTGACGACCAGTTCGTCGACGTGATCCGTACCGTCGCCGCGGGCGGCACGGTCATGGACCCCCAAGTGGTCACCAAGCTGCTCGACCGCCGCAGCCGTGGCGAACGCGAACCCCTCTCCAGGCTTACCGAGCGGGAACGCCAGGTGTTGGAGCTCATGGCCGAGGGACGCTCCAACAGCGCCATCGCGAACCGGCTCTTCATCAGCGAGAAGGCCGTGTCCAAGCACAGCACCAGCATCTTCACCAAGCTGGAGCTCGCTCCTTCCGACGACGACAACCGCCGCGTGCTGGCCGTTCTCGCCCACCTCATGTCCGTGCCGCGTGGAGGCCGCATTCCGCCGAGCCACTGAGCTGATCGAGATCAGGCCTTTGGCGGGCCGGGTCGCGGGCTCAACGGCCGGGCGTGGCCCGGTTCTGTTCAGGAACCCATGGAGGGTCCGTGACAACCACACCGTTCATGAGCCGAGAAGGAATGACGCGCCGTCGCATGGTCGGAGCCGCGCCGGCAGTCGACGTCGCCGTGCCGATCGGTGTCGCACGCCAGGCGTGGGCGGCTTCGACCGCCTCGGGCCCTGTGCAGGTCACCCTGCCCGTGCCCACCGTCCTTCGCCCCGCTGCTGAACGCGCCCATCCAGAAGTTCAGGTCTATCGTCCAGGACCCCCCAAGGACCTGACCGACGAGGACGTCAAAGCCCGTACATGAAAGTTCGTCGTCGACAAAGCCGAGAACGAGCCGTCGGCAGTCACCCGTCCTGCCGCATCGCAGGGTTTCCGAACATGATCGGGCACTCCGAGGAGAAGAAGTGCCATGACGGCTGGTAGCCGCCGAAGCTGCGTCGGGAAGGAAGAGACATGCGCCTGGACCTCACGGGACGGACCGCGTTGGTGACGGGATCCACCCAAGGCATCGGAGCCGCGATCGCGGCCGGACTCGCGCGGGCCGGCGCTCGGGTCGGAGTCAATGGACGCGACCGGGGCAGGGTCGAGGAGGCCGTCAAACAGCTCAAAGCCGACGTGCCGGACGGCGACTTCCTGCCGGTCACCGCCGATGTCGCGTCCGAGGAGGGCGCCGTCGCCACCCAGGAAGCCCTGCCGGACGTCGACATCCTCATCAACAATCTCGGCATCTTCGGCGCCAAGGACCCGTTGGAGATCACGGACGACGAATGGCGTCGCTACTTCGAAGTGAACGTGCTGGCCGCCGTCCGTCTCACCCGCACGTACCTGCCGCAGATGATCCAACGGGGGTGGGGCCGCATCCAATTCATCGCGAGTGACTCTGCAGTGGTGATCCCCGCCGAGATGATCCACTACGGCATGTCGAAGACCGCCCTGCTCGCGGTCAGCCGTGGCTTCGCCAAGCATGCCTCAGGCACCCGCGTCACCGTGAATTCCGTCATCGCCGGCCCTACCCACACCGCTGGTGTGGAGGATTTCGTGTACCAACTCGTCGACCGTGACCTCCCTTGGGACGAGGCACAACGAGCCTTCATGCGAGAGCACCGCCCGCAGTCGCTGTTGCAGCGCCTGATCGAACCCGAGGAGATCGCCAACATGGTGGTGTACCTGAGCTCCGACCTGGCGTCCGCCACCACAGGCGGCGCACTGCGGGTCGATGGAGGGTACGTCGATTCCATCCTCCCCTAGGGACGGCCCGAAATCCCTCGCCCATGCCCGACGAGTGGGGCTACCCGCTCCTGGGCGCGGCACACACCGCGCAGGACGGTGTCGAGCAGCTCGTACGGCCGTTGGTGTCCCTGTAGGGGCGGGGTACCCAGCACGGGCGGAGGGCACGTCTTCCGAACCGTTGGGGGCGGCACGGTCACTGGAAGGCCGACGTCACGAGGTCCCGCTGTTCGCCGGCATGCCGGCGGGCAGAACCCACTGCGGGGGCCGGCGCCTGCGGGCGGCTGACGCATGCGACGGCACGGCCCGCCAGCCGTTGCACATGGGGCCCCACGAAGGACCATGCGCCTTGGTTCTCCGGCTCTTCCTGCACCCATCGCACCTCGGACCCGGCGGGGATACGGGCGAGTTCCGCGCCCAGCTCCTCCGTGGGGAACGGGTAGAGACGTTCAAGGCGGACGATCGCGGTGTCCGACCGACCGGCGCTTCGCCGATGGGCGTCCAAGTCGTAGAAGACCTTGCCCGAACACACCAGCACGCGCCTGATCCGGGCGGTGTCCGCCGTCTCATCCGGTATGACCGCACGGAACGCGCCCATCGTGAGCTCCGTCAGCCCGGAGGTAGCCACCTTCGACCGCAGCATCGACTTCGGTGTGAAGACGACCAGTGGCCTTCTGCGCTCGTCGAGCGCTTGCTGCCTGAGCAGATGGAAGTAGTTGCCCGGCAGCGAGGGCATGCCGACGGTCATGTTCCCCTGCGCGCAGAGCTGGAGGAACCGCTCGATCCTCCCGGAGGAGTGGTCGGGCCCCTGCCCCTCCAGACCGTGCGGCAGCAACAGCGTCACCCCGGAGCCTTGGCCCCATTTCTGTTCGGATGACGCGATGTACTCGTCGATCACGGCCTGCGCTCCGTTGGCGAAGTCGCCGAACTGGGCCTCCCACAGCACCAGAGCGTCGGGGCGCGCCAGTGAGTAGCCGTACTCGAAGGCCAGCGCGCCCAGTTCGGACAACATCGAGTCGTAGGGTGTGAAGTCGGCGGCCCGCGGCCCGAGGGAGCTCAGGGGCGTGTGCTCCGCGCCGGTGCGCCGGTCGGTGAGCACGGCGTGCCGTTGGCCGAACGTGCCACGGCGGGAGTCCTGCCCGGCCAGCCGCACCGCAACCCCGTCCAGCAACAGGGAGCCGATGGCCAGTGTTTCCGCGGTGGCCCAGTCGATCGTTCCCGCATCCAGCATCGTGGTCCGCCTCTGGAGCTGCGGAAGAACGCGCGCGTGCACGGTGAAACCTCCGGGCACAGCGGTCTGGGAAGCGATCACCTGGCGGGCGGCGGCCTCCGTGATCGCCGTCGCCGCCTCGGGGGCGGCCACATGCTGAGCGTTCACGGGGTTCGTGGCGTTCACGTGGTTCACGGAGTTCACGGGCATCGGGGAGGCGGGCACCGGACGCGCCCGGGTCTGGGTGAAGGCCCGCTCGAGGTGACCCTGATAGTCCCGCAGGGCGCCTTCCACCTGACGCTCGGTGATGTCTCCCCGATGGACAAGCGCCTCGGCGTACAGCTTGCGCACCGAAGCCGTGGCGTCGATGCGGTCGTACATCGCCGGCTGCGTGATGGAGGGATCATCGACCTCGCTGTGCCCGTGGCGCCGATAGCAGATCAGATCGACGACGACGTCCTTGTGGAACGCCTGACGATAGTCGAAGGCCAGGCGCGCGACCCACACCACGGCCTCGGGGTCGTCTGCGTTGACGTGGAAGATGGGGGCCTGGACCGTCCGTGCCACGTCGGTGGCGTATGCGCTCGAACGGCCGTTGGCGGGCGAGGTGGTGAAGCCGAGCTGGTTGTTGATGACGATGTGGACCGTCCCGCCGGTGCGGTAGCCGGGCAGCTGGGACATGTTCAGCGTCTCGAAGACCACGCCCTGACCGGCGAACGCGGCATCGCCGTGGACGGCGATCGGAAGGACGGGGAAGGCTTCGCCACCGTCTGCGGCCCTGTCCTGCTTGGCGCGCACCACCCCCTGGGCCACCGGCCCCACGAGCTCCAGATGCGAGGGGTTCGCCACCACGCAGACGGCGATCACGCCGCCGTCCAACGCGCGGTAGGTTCCTCCCGCACCGAGGTGGTACTTCACGTCGCCGGATCCCTGGACCGACCGGATGTCTCCCGCATCCTCGAACTCATGGAAGATCTCCGCGTAGGACTTGCCGATGATGTTGGCCAGCACATTGAGCCGACCCCGGTGTGCCATACCGATGACGGCTTCCCTCACCCCGTGCCCGATGGAGCGGAGCAGCAGGGCGTCGAGCAGCACGATCGCCGACTCGCCGCCTTCGAGCGAATACCGTTTCTGTCCCACGTACTTGGTCTGCAGGAATGTCTCGAAAGCCTCTGCCGCACCCAACCTGTAGAGAATCTGCAATTGTTCGGCGACGTCCGGCGGGGGCTGAGGCGATTCGATCCGATGCTGGATCCAGCGGCGTTCCTGAGAGCTCTGGATGTGCATGTACTCGGTGCCGACGGTACGGCAGTACGACTCCTGCAGCGCCTTCAGCACATCGCGAAGCGTCATGGTGGCCTGCCCCGAGAACCCGTCGACGACGAACTCTCTTGGCAGGTCATCGTCCCGGAGCCCGAATGCCGTGAGCTCGAGTTCCGGATGCGCGGCCACCCGTGCTGCCGTGATCGGGTCGGTATCGGCCACCAGATGTCCGCGGACTCGATACGCCTCGATGAGCGCGGCAACGCGGACCGCTTTCACGGCCGCGTCGTCCGCGCTCTCCTGCGCGGTCGTCGCGCCGTTGCGCGTCTCTCGGCGGGGAGCGGGGATCGGGGAGGCGAACAACTCTCTCCAGGTCCGGTCGACCGAGCCGGGGTCGTGCAGGTATCGCTCGTACTGTTCGTCCACGAGCCATTCGTTGATGCCGAATTCCAGCCCGTGCAGTGCCGGCTGTCCGGCGCGTGATTGCGATGCCACTGGGTGGATCGCCTTCTTTCCTCATTCGGAATGACCGATGACGGACACGGCCGGACCGCCGGTCGTCATTCACCGTGTCCGTGGGCTTCGCTTCCGCCGGGTATCCGTTGTGGAGGCGAAACCGTCCGGCCGTGTCGCACCATCGACGCTATGGCATAGGGCGAATCGAGCAAGACACCCAGGAATGCCATAACGCCGTCACATCAGGACATCGCAGCAGTGCGGCGGCCTCCGCGTGGAATGCTTCCACGCACAGCCGAATCCTGATCATCGGCCGCCGCGTGCCCCGAGGGGAGCTGCGGTTGCGGCACTTCCTGTCGTCGCGCGGCAATCCCCTCCCCCGCGCCCCAAGCACCCGAGACCGAACAGTCGTCCAGGTCATGAGACCCGTACGAGGCGCGCACGGCGCCGACACCGCTGACGTCACACATGGACAGGCAGGACACCAGACATGACAGCGAACGACTACCTCGACTGCTTCCCACCCGAACTCGTCGTCATCCCGTGCGGCAGCCGCAAACTGGGCCGGCGCGCACGAGCGGCAGACCTGTATGTCGGCTCCTATCACCGTGCGTGCCGCAGGGCGGCTGATGCGCTGCGGCCCGACCGGCTGCTCATCCTCTCCGCGCACTACGGCCTGCTCGACCTCGACGACGTCATCGACCCGTACGACACACCCCATGGCGCTGCCGACGCCATCACGGCCCAAGCCCTACTCAAGCAGGCCACGGTGCGCGACATCGTGCTCCTCGACCCCGTTGTGGCTCTCGGCGGCGCACGGCATGTCGACCTCGTCCGCACCATCTGGCCGCACGCCCACACGCCACTGGCCGGGACACGCGGCATGGGTGAGCAAATGGCCAGGCTCGCCGTGCTGCGCAAGGGGCACGAACAGCAGCTGATGTGACACCGCAGGCCGCCGCGGGAAGGCGGCCCGGCCGCGCCCGGCAGCCTCGTAGCCTCGCTGCCCTGCTCTGCGCACGTGCGCAGAGCAGGGCAGCGGCGGCGTCCCGGTGGCCATGGTGTCTCCTGCCGGCGAGCAGGTACGCGGCGCGGACGGACGACCTCGCCCCCTGTTGCGCCCATGATCACGCGTATGCCATGGCGGGCCCCCTCCGAACGCCCGGAGCGGGCCCGTCAGCGACAGGAGCCGTTCATCGCTCGTCGTGTGCGAGCGTCAGATCAAAGGCGTCCTGCCCGGCCGCATCCAGGGTGAGGGATGCCGCCCGGGCCGGGTACCCCGCAGCGACGACGGTGTACTGGTCGGCTTCGAGACCGGTGAAGGTGTACGAGCCGTCCTCGGCGGTGAGCGCGATGCCGACGACGTCGCCCGCCGGGTCCAGGAGGGTGACGCGGGCCTCGGAAACCGGGCGGCCGTCCGTGGCGCCGCTGCGGACGGTGCCCCTGAGCACGGGCGCCACGCCTCGGCGCGCGTCAGACTCGGCGGGCCGACGGCGCGCGTGCTCGATGACGGGTCGGCGGCGCATGTGTCCGGCGGCGTAGCGCAGGGAGCGGCTCACCACCACCATCCAGGCAACGACCACCAGCACATAGAGCACGACAGCCGCCCATGTGAACAACTCCGATCCGGTCCGCGCGGCGAGAGCGCTCGTGGCCGTCACACAGGCACCCACTGGGAAGATGAAAGACCACCATGTCGGTGCGAAGGGCAGCCCGCCCCGGACCGTCCGTGCGGTCAGCCCCGCGGCGAGCGCCAGCCACAGCAGGGCGAAGCCCCATACCGACACTCCCCCCAGCAACGCGGCGACCGCGGCGCCTCGCGCATAGGGCGCGGGCAAGGCGCTCGTCGCCGCAGCGGCGAGCGCGCCGAGCGCCGTCACCGACTGGCCCAACGCCCCCAGGCCGATCCACACCGTCGGCACCACTGTCGCGGCAGGTACGTCGTGGTGCACCAGGCGCCCGTAGATCATGGCCAGCACCAGCAGCGCCGCCACGAAGCCGAGCCCCAGCATCGCGTAACACCCCAGCAGCAGAGCGAGCCGCAGTTGCCCGGCCGGTGCGTGGGGCACCAGCAGCGCGCCCGTCGCGGCGGAGACCATCGGCGGCACCACCGGCATCAGCCAGCCGCCGAACGCCGCGTCCGGCGCGAAGCGGTGCCGGGTGACCATCAGATACGGCACCGTGCACGCCGTCACAAGACCGAGCACGGTACCGAGTGACCAGAGCGCCCAGTCCAGACGTAGCGCTGTCTCGAGCCCGATCAGCGGCCGACCCAACACCAGCGCCCCGGCGCCCACCGTGAGCAGCGCCACCGGCGGCGCGCCGAAGAACTGGGCCGCCACCGGATCAGCCGCGTGTACCCGCAGCGCCCGCTGCCTGAGGTAACCGACGGCCAGCAGGATCAGCAGCAGCGCGGCGCCCAACCAGACCACCGTGGCGAAAGTCCGCAGCCCGGGAAAGCTCCGGGGCAGCGTGACCGCCGCGTTGGCGACGATGCCCGTGCCCATGACCGCCGCGAACCAGCTGGGGCCGAATACCGCACGCGTGCTTGTGTCTGCGGCAGGCGGCAAAGGACGGGCGGACGAGGAGGAATTCATGACCCAAACCTATGGCGGGGCTGAGGCGGCACCGCCGGTCATGTCCAGATGCGAGGGGCTTGGAGCACATATCGAGCGACCGCCACAGTGCGGCAGTCCCGCAGGGCACCCGTAAGGATCACACTCGCCTGACAGCTCGTCATTGTTCAGCGACTGCCGCGTTGATGGCTCGCAGTGCGGCTCATGTTCTGGTGCTGACCAGTACTCGACCTCTCCCTTGAGGGCAGCGACTCACTACGGGGCTTGGCGGCACGCCTCGGCTGCGACGGCGCCCGCCACCCCGGCCCGGCCCAGATCGCCGACACAGCCGCTCTGGTCGCCCACCAGACCGACGTAACACGCCATCCGGACGGCGTCCGTGACCTCGGTGCCCTGATCCCGGACATGGTTCTCGCAGGCCGCGATGTCCGCGTGAGCGGCTGGTGCGGCGATGACGGTGCCGCCCAGGGCGAGGGCCAGGCCGGCGAGAACACTGGGAATACAAGCCGAACGACGCATGAGGATGCACCTGCTCTCTGGGTCGGATCACGCGGTCCTGGGCGCGCCGAACCGCGGGCGGGGGCGGCGGCGAGCGAACGCGAGAGACGGAATCCCCCGGGGATCGAGCACCACAGGGGTCGAGCAGGCGGAGTCCCGTGCCTGTCGTGCGGGTGGTGTGCGCTTCCTCCGAGACCCGATCGGCCCGGTATTCGGCCACCCTCGCTCCTACGACGCTAGAGCACTCCGTACGCGCCCGCACTCCCGGAACGACGGATCCCGGCGCCCGTTCGCCGACACCGACGTCATTCCCCAGGGGCTGTGGCCAGGTGTTTCCCCAGTCACGGTGTCCTCATCGGGATCACCATCGCCGGCGAGCCGCGTCACCACCATGCGCTTGGTGTAGCTGACGGCTGCCGGCGCCACGCCGTCGATGACGAACCAGGCCGCGACCGTGCGCACGCCCGTTTCGCCAGGGAAGGCAAGAGCCCTGGCCGGTGGCTTGTCGGCCGGACCCTTTGGCTGTTCGCCGGGTCGGCAGCCCCCGCACAACATGACGACCTGACGGCCGGCCGACGTGCGGCGGGCCCGTCCCCGCCTCGGGCCGTGCCCGGGCGGCACCGGCGGCCTCCTCCCCGCCATTTCCCTCCCCCGCCCTCCGATGTCACAGAAGGGCGGGGCTGTCTCGTCTCAGATCGTCGAAGACAGAGTCCGAAAGCAGGAAGGTGATGGTCATGCGGGTGTTCGTGGCAGGCGGGAGTGGAGTCCTGGGGCGGCGGCTGGTGCCGCAGCTCGTGGCTCGTGGCCACCGGGTGACGGCCACGACGACAAGCACGGCCAAGCTCGGCTTCGTGGAGCAACTGGGCGCGGACGGCGTCGTGATGGACGGGCTGGACCCGATGTCCGTCGGCGAAGCGGTGGCGGCCGCCCGCCCGGACGTGATCGTGCACCAGATGACCGGGATCAGCATGGCTCACGCCGGCAAGCCCGACCTGAAGCACTTCGACCGGTGGTCCCTCCCCACCATCAGGTTGCGTACCGAGGGAACCGATCACCTGCTGGCCGCCGCCGAGGCAACCGGCGTGCCGCACTTCGTCGCGCAGGGCTACGCCAACTGGAACGGGATCCGCGAGGGCGGCTGGGTGAAGACCGAGGAGGACCCGCTGGACCTGCACGAGAAGACACCCGCGCACCCGGCGATGGCGGCGCTGCGCCACGTCGAGGATGCCGTCACCAGCGCCGGCGGCGCGGTGATGAGATACGGCGCGTTCTACGGGCCCGGCGCCACCGACGACCAGGTCGTACTCGTGCGCAAGCGGCAGTTCCCGCTGGTCGGCAACGGCACCGGCTATGCCTCCTGGATCCATCTCGACGACGCGGCGAGCGCCACCGTCCTGGCCGTCGAGCAGAAAGCGAGGGGCGTGTTCAACATCGTCGACGACGACCCGGCCCCGGCCGCCGAGTGGCTGCCCCATCTCGCGGCGTGCGCGGGGGCGAAACGGCCGGTGCGCATCCCGCCGTGGCTGGCCCGGCTGCTGGCCGGACAGGTGGTGGTGACGATGATGACCGAGGGGCGCGGCTTCTCCAACGCGAAGGCCAAACGGGAGCTCGGCTGGGAGCCGCGCTATCCGTCGTGGCGGCAGGGCTTCAAGGAGGGGCTGGCGTGACCCGGACCGAGGAGTTCGAACAGCTGCGGCCACTGCTGTTCTCGATCGCCTACCGGATCCTGGGCAGCGTGAGCGAGGCCGAGGACGCGGTCCAGGAGACCTGGCTGCGCTACGAGCTCTCCGCGACCCGGCCCACGTCGACGAAGGCGTTCCTCTCGGCCGTGGTCACCCGGATCTCGATCGACGTGCTGCGCTCGGCCCGCCAGCGGCGGGAGGAGTACGTCGGGCCGTGGTTCCCCGAGCCACTGCTCACCGACCCCTACGAGGACCCGGCGCACTCGGCGGAACTCGCCGACACGCTGTCGATGGCATCCCTGTTGCTGCTGGAACGGCTCAGCCCGCTGGAACGTGCGGTCTTCGTCCTGCGGGAGGTGTTCGCCTTCGGCTTCCCGGACATCGCCTCGGCGGTGGGCAGGTCGGAGGCGGCGTGCCGCCAGCTCGCGGTGCGGGCACGCCGCCACATGGACGCGGGCCGGCCCCGGTTCGAGGCCGACCGGAAGGAGCGCGAGAAGCTCGCCGAGCGGTTCTTCGACGCCTTGCGGGAGGGGAACATCGACGGGCTGCGGGAACTCCTCGCCGGCGACGTGTCGCTGGTCGGGGACGGCGGCGGCAAGGCCCCGCAGTGGGCCAGGGGCTTCTACGGCGCCGACCATGTGTCCCAGGTACTCGCCACCCTCCTCCCGCCGTTCATCCAGATCGGCGGCGTCGTGGAACGGCACCAGGTGAACGGCCAGCCGGGCGCGATCTTCCGCGACCCGGACGGCAAGGTCCTCAACACCTGGACCCTCGACATCCTCGACGGACGGATCCAGACGATCCGCACGGTGAGCAACCCCGACAAGCTCGGGCACATGGGCCCCGTGGCTGACGCATGGGCGGTCCTGCGCGCAACACAACGGGTCCATCGGGACGCGGACTGACCCGAAGAGCTCACGCCGCAGCCGAGGAAGTGGCTACGAGCTCCCATTGCGGACCCAGAACCAGAACCAGAACCAGAAGAGGAGAATCGGAATTGATCAGGATCGGCATCATCATCGGCAGCACCCGCCCCGGCCGGAACGGCGACCAGGTGGCCCAATGGGTGCGGGACCTGGCGGTTGAACACGCAGGCGACGTCGCGGACTTCGAGCTCGTGGACCTGAAGGACTACGAGCTGCCGCTGCTCGACGAGCCCGTGCCGGCGCGCATGGCACCGGGCCGGCGCGCATGGCACCGGGCCGGCGGCCGCACACACAGCGATGGGCCGAGCGGATCGGATCGTGCGACGCCTTCATCGTCGTCACGCCCGAGTACAACACCGCCCCGCCCGCCGCCCTGACCAATGCCATCGACTACCTCTACGCGGAGTGGGGCGGCAAGCCGGTCGGTTACGTCGGCTACGGCATCTTCGGCGCCGTCATGGCGGTGCAGAAGCTCCGTGCGCAGGCGGGCCCGCTGCGCATGGCGGACATCGCGCCTCAGGTGGCGCTTTCGCTGCGCGAGGACTTCGAGGCCTTTGCCGACTTCCGGCCGCAGGAGCTGCACGTGGCGGAGGTGCACGGGCTGGTCGACGAGCTGCTGGCGTGGGCGCAGGCGCTCGGCCCCCTGCGCGCAGCTTCCCGGGCCGCTGCTTGAACGGCCGAAACCCTGTCCCCAACCTCTGCAACGTTGGATCCGCTGTACGAACGGTGACGCAAGGAGGTCAGTAGCGCCGCCGGGTCGCTGACCATCACGAGCGACCTGGACGGCCCGCCGGCGACTCTGCCGACGTCGGCCGCGTGCACACCCTCCAAGAGCACGATGTCGTCGGCCGGTTTCGCCCTGACCGAGGTGACACCCGAGGTGGAGTCGCGGATCAGCGCGCTCGTGAAGCAGGCGCCGGGCTGAGCAGCACAGCAGGCGTCGAGTTCCACCCACCGGTTCGGCCCTGTCTGGCCAGGAGCGCCATCCGCCGGGAGGACGCCGGGCGGGATGTGGGCATCATGTGTCAGACACGGCCTATCCGTTCGTTCCAGTCGGCAGCACGGCACGGGCGATGCCGGTGAGGTTGCCCTGCAGGATGAGGATCTCGCTCTGGTTCGATCCGTTGAGGTCGGCCGCGTAGACGTTCCCGGCGAGGTCGGTCACGTACATGCGGCCGTCGTCCGGATCGAGGGCGAGACCGATGCCTTCCATGAGGTGGGTCAGCAGGATCTCGGGGGTCCGCTGCCCTTCCGGCGCGTCCACCGGCGAGCGGTTCACACTGTTGCCCCGCGGCGGGTCACCGCGATCCGTCCAGTACAGCATGCGCCGCGTGAGGTCGAGCTCCAGGTCGATCGGCTCGGGCAGACCGTCGAACAACACCTCGATGTCGCCGCGTTCGGCCGCACTTTCCCCAGCGGGCAGGTCGATTCCGGCGCGCAGGATCTTCCCGAGTCCCGCGTCGCTCGGGCCCTTCTGTGTCCAGTAGAGGTGTCCGGCGACCGGGTCGACGGCGACTCCCACGCACCACTTGGTCTCGTCGCGCCGGTCGTCCTCTCCCTGTCCCGTCTGTACGAGGGTCTCGACGTTGTGCCCGTCGAGGTCGCAGCGCATGACGCGCATGCCTTCGCGATCACCCCAGTACAGCTTCCGGCCCGCGGCCTCGAGGTGGAGTTGCTTCGGCGTATGCGTGCCACCGCTCGGGACGATCGTCGTCCGGTTGTCTCCGTCCAGGTCCACGCGTTCGATGGAGCCGTCGTTCTCCGGCGGACGGCCCATGTTCGTCCAGTAGATGTGCCCGGCCCGGACATCGACGGCGACCCCGTCGGGGATCCTGCACCCGGTGACGATGACCTTCTTGTCGGAGCCGTCGGGGTTCACGGAGAACAGGCGACCGCCGCTGCTGGCCTCGAGCACGAAGAGTCTTTGCTGGGGCCGCGTCACGATCCCTCCTTCTCCGGGCGTCCGGCTGCGGCGCTCCGCGGGCCGAGCGGGTCGTGCTCGGCCCGCACGGACAGCACGGCGGACAGCATCGCGTCGCGCCGGGCGGCCA
The DNA here is from genome assembly GCA_001550305.1 of Streptomyces diastatochromogenes. GTDB lineage: Bacteria > Actinomycetota > Actinomycetes > Streptomycetales > Streptomycetaceae > Streptomyces > Streptomyces mirabilis_D. The sequence goes on along the minus strand of LRTP01000302.1, from coordinate 9,548 downwards.
GCTCATCGACCGAGTCGCCGTGCGCCTCCTCCAGGACGCCGCCCACGATTTTCTCCTGGAGCTCCGGCGTGAACTCGGGGGTGCCCAGTTCCTGCCAGGACGCCACCATCCGCGGCATAAGGGTGTCCATGAAGTGCTGAATGCCACCCTCTCCTCCGCCGAGATGCCACAGCAGATGGGGACCCATGACGCCCCATCTGAGCCCCGGCCCCCAGGACACCGCGTCGTCGGAGTCCGCCACGTCGAGCACTCCCTCTTGGACCAGGTACACGACCTCTCGGTACAGCGCGGCCTGGATACGGTTGGCGACGTGCCCAGGGAGCTCCTTCTTGAGGTGAATCGGTTTCTTGCCGATCGCGGCGTAGAACGACATGACGTCCCGGATCGTCTCCGGGGCGGTCTTCGTCCCGCCCACGACCTCGACCAGCGGGACGACGTGCGGCGGATTGAAGGGATGACCGATGACGGTGCGCTCCGGACGCCGGCATTCGGCCTGGATGACGCTCATCGTGATGCCCGAGGAACTCGACGCGATGATCGCGTCCGGCGGCGTGGCGTCGTCGATGTCGGCGAACAGCTTGACCTTGAGTTCCGGACGCTCCGGCGCGTTCTCCTGTACGAAATCGGCGTCCGCGACGGCCTGACGCATGTCCGTGGTGAAGCTCAGGCGATCGGGCGACGCCTCGGGCGCGAGCCCGATCGAAGCAGCCGTGTCCCATGCCGCCTCCACGTACGACCGCAGGGCCGCCTCCGCGGTGGGGCCGGGGTCCGTCGCCGTCACGTCGAAGCCCCGGACGAGATAGTGCGTCGCCCAACTCGCTCCGATCGTGCCGGTACCGACGATCGCTACGCGGTGGACGGGCTTGTGTGCGTTCATTACTGGTTCACTGCTCCTGAAGATCGGACACGGGCTGCGGTGAAAAGGCGGCAGAGATGGCCGACATCAGCGGCCGCGGCGTGCTGGCACATTTCTCGGCGAACGCCCGTACGCCTACCCGCGCGTCCTGGTCGGCGGCCGGCCCACTCGTAAGCTCGCCCTGGTGTCTGAACACGTCGCTCTCCTTCGGGCCTGCGTTTCGCGCGGGACCTCCTTGGCGGCTGCCTTCGGCGGCGTTCGGCGGCTCGCCCGTGAGCAGTACGCGCGGCGACGTGGAGCTGAAGTAGGCACGGCAGCCTGACCAGTTCGTCCTCTGCCGTCACAGGACCACGTATGACCTCGGCCCACGACCGCCGCGAGCGGTACCGCGCCCTCGGGGCCGTCGGCGTTCTTCTGCGCCAGGCGGTTGAGGGCGATGGCGATGGTCAGCACGCTGCCGCGGGGCTCGTGGAGCACTACGCCCGACGCGTCGGGTGCCGCGCTCATCGCGCCCTCTCCGCTTCCGCCGGGCCGGGAATCGCTCCCTCGGCGCGCAGCTCGGCGATCTCTGCGGGGCCGAATCCCAGCTCGGCGAGGACCTCGTCGTTGTGCTCGCCCAGGTCCGGTGCCCGCTTCGCCGGGACCTTCGCGACGCCTCGCAGGTTGACCGGGCTGTTGATGGTGTACTCCAGCCCGCTGACTCCTTCCAGCGGTACGACGATGTCGTTCGCGCGCAGCTGCGGATCCCGCGCGGTCTCCTCCGGTGTCTGAATGAGGCTGTAGGTGACGCGTTCCCGGGTCAGGGCGTCCTTCCAGTGGGCGAAGGGCCGCGAACGGAACTCGGCGTCGAGCAGCTCGGTCAGCGCGGTGGAGTTCTTGACGAAGCCCTCGATGTCCGCGAAACGGGGATCCTCGAGCAGTTCGGGGTGCCCGATGGCCCGGGTCAGTCCCGGCCAGTGCGGGGCTGAGGTGACGAGCATGAACCATTCGCCGTCGGCGGTCCGGTAGGGGTTGATCAGCGGGTTCGCGGGCGCCTTCCGGTCGTGCAACTCGAACGGGGTGCCGTCGGCGAGCGCGCCTGCCACGAGCGTTCCCGTGGCCCAGACGCCCTCGGCGAGCAGGGACGTCCCGACGCTGGCGCCTTGTCCCGTCCGCTCGCGGCGGTAGAGGGCGGTCACGATCGCCGCGTAGATCCCGATCGCCGACATGTAGTCGCCGCTGCCCCAGACCGGGGCCGTCGGCGGGGCCCCCGCGTCCCGGGTGGAGGCCAGCAGCCCGCTGCGCGCCCAGTAGGCGGTCAGGTCGAAGCCCGGCTGCCCGGCGTCGGGACCGGCGTCCCCGAAGCCCGTGATGTCGGCGTAGACGACCCGCGGGTTCCAGCCCGCGACCTCGTCATAGCCGAGGTGCAGCTTCTCGCGTGTGCCGTGCGGGAAGTTGGTGATCACCACGTCGGCCCACTCGACGAGGCGTTTGAGGATCTTGGTGGCCGCCGGTGCCTTCAGGTCGATGACCATGCCGCGCTTGTTGCGGTTGGCGAGGTGCCAGCTGTAGTTGGCCTGTGCCCGGGGGCTGGGCGGCACGGAGCTCAGCCCTCGCTGGGGGTCGCCCTTTCCCGGTGGCTCGATCTTGATGACGTCCGCTCCGAAGTCGGAGAGCACAGTGGCCGCGGCCGGTCCCGCGATGAAGCTCGACGCGTCGAGGACCTTCAGGCCGGTGAAGACGGATTCGGTGGTCATCGTCGTCACCTCACGAAGGCGCTGAGGCCGTCGGTGACGGCGCGTCCGACGATGAGGGTCTGGATCTCCCGCGTGCCCTCGTAGGAGTAGATGGCTTCTGCGTCGGCGACGAAGCGGCCGACCTTGTAGTCGAGGAGGATGCCGTTGCCCGCCAGCAGTTCCCGCGCCCACCCCACGGTCTCGCGCATCCGCACGGTGCAGTAGGCCTTCGCCAGGGCGGACTGTTCATCCCGGAATACCCCGGCGTCCTGCAACTGGGCCAGGCGCGTCATCATCCCGCACGAGGCCGTGGCGTTGCCGAGCATCTTCACGAGCAGGTCCTGCACGAGCTGGAAGCCCCCGATCGGGCGCCCGAACTGCTCGCGCTCCTTCGCGTACTGCAGGGCGATCTCGTAGGCGGCGAACATCACTCCCACCGCCTGCCAGGCCACCCCGCTGCGCGTCTGGCGCAGGATCTTGGCGGTGTCCTTGAACGAATTCGCGTTCTGCAGCCGGTTGGCCTCCGGAACACGGCAGCCGCCGAGCACGATGTCGGCGTTCTGCACGATCCGCAGCGCCATCTTGTTCTCGATCTTCGTCGCGGTGAACCCGGGGGTGTCCTTCTCCACGACGAAGCCCAGCACATGACGGGTCTCGACATCGCGGGCCCAGACGACCACCAGGTCGGCGAACGTCGCGTTTCCGATCCACCGCTTCGCGCCGTCGAGGATCCATTCGTCGCCGTCACGGCGCGCGGTTGTCTGCAGGCCGCCGGCCACGTCGGATCCGCCGTGCGGCTCGGTCAGCCCGAAGGCGCCGATCTTCTCGAAGCGGCTCATCGCCGGCAGCCACCGACGCTTCTGTTCGTCGGAGCCGCAGGTGAGGATGGTGCCCATGGCCAGACCCGTGTGTACGCCCGCGAAGGTGGCCACGGACGCGTCGACATGCGCCAACTCCAGCGCGATGAAGCCCGCGAGGAGGTTGCTCGGCTGGGACTCCGGTGAGTCCGGGTCGGCCCAGTCCATCAGACCGAGCCCCCCGAAGCCCCCGATCAGCTGGTAGGGGAACTCGGCGCGGGCCCAGTGGTCGTCGACGATCGGTGCGACCTGCTTGCGGAGGAACTCGCGGACGGACTCGAGCTTCTCCCGCTCCGCGTCCGACAGCAGGTCCTCGTAGGCGTAGAAGTCGGCGGGCAGCAGCCCCTTGTCCAGGTAGGGGCCGGACCGTGTCGGCAGGGTCGTTGTGCCGCTCATTGCAATCTCCCTCAAGCGCTGGGGGGCGTGGCCCGGAGATCCACGCCCGTCAGCGCTCTCCGCTCCTGGCGTCTCGGTTCTCCGGCGCGATTAAACGCGGATCCCGGGCCGGTCCCCCGGACCCGCGCCGCGCACTGGTGCCGTTGTCGCCACGGACCACTCCAGTGGCCCGTCCCCACCCGATGCGGGAGGTCCACCGGTACTGGAGGACGTCCACACCCTGACCGGGCGCCGCATACGGGGTCCAGCGCATCGCGCGTGCTTGATCCCGGTCCGCCCCACCGCCGTCGCGGCGGGGCAACGCGGGGCCGCTACAGGCGTCTGGCCCGGGCCAGGGAGGAGATGAACGAACTCGCCTGTCATCACCGCCGAACACGACACCCCGCCCTGCCCCGGCACTCCGACCCGTAGTCCTCCAGGTGTGATTGGGCGTTCGGCCGGCTGATGGGGCCGCGCCCGCGATGTCAGGGCCGGGACGGACCGAACTCCGCGATCTCGTCGGGGTCGGGCACGGACAGAAGGTGCTCAGCGCCGCCTTCGAGCATCTGGGCTATGTCGGTCGAGCGCGGGAGCATCGACTTCTCGTAGTTGTGTACAGCGTCGTCGATGGTGGCGGAGTGAACGAGTGCGAGCGCGAGTTCGCTGGCGTCGAGCATGGCGAGGTTGACGCCGACGCCGAGGGGTGGCATGACGTGTGCGGCGTCTCCCAGGAGTGTCACGCTGGGCGAGTGCTCCCATGTGTGCGGCACCGGCAGGGCGAAGAGCGGACGGTCGACGTAGGGGCCGTCGTTGTCGGTGATCATCCGGAGTGTCTGGGGTGACCAGGCCGCGTACTCGCTCAACAGGTGCGCGCGGATGCCCTCGGTGTCCTCGGGGCGAAGCCCGTTCGTCGTGATCCAGTCCGCAGGGACGCGCTGCATGATGTAGACGCGCATGTGGCTGCCGCTGTTGCGCTGTGCGAAGAGGCCGCGCTCGCTGTCGGCGACGTGGGCGCTGCCCTTCCCGACCAGTTCGGAAAGTTCGGGGTGCGCGGTCTCCATGTCGTCGAACCATGCCTCAAGGAAGCTGACCCCGGTGTAGTGCGGTGTCGCGGGCGACACGGCCGTGCGGACGCGCGAGAAGGCGCCGTCCGCACCGATCACGAGATCCGCTTCAACGGCCGTCCCGTCGGCGAACGTCAGCGTTCGCGGCCCGTCGGCCGGTCCGCTCACTGATGCGAGCGTGCGTCCCCACTGAACGGTCCCGGCGGCGAGCGAGCCCAGCAGGAGATCGCGAAGCTGTCCGCGGTCGATCTCGGGGCTGACCGTTTCGCCCGCGTCCGGCAGATGGTGGGCAAGGACGCGCCCCGCGGGGTCCATACGGCGCATTTCCTGGCTCTCGAGCCTGGCGAGCGCGAAGAACTCCTCCAGTAGGCCCGCTTCACGGAGCGCGAGCTGGCCGTCTTCCTTGTGCAGGTCGAGTGAGCCTCCCTGGTTGCGGGAGTTCACCTCTGGATCGCGGTCGTACACCGTCACCGGAATGCCGTGCTGCTGCAGGATGCGCGCGCACGTCAAGCCTCCCGGGCCGGCACCGATGATGCTGATCCGCGCGTTCACGGGCGTCGGAGAGTCCACGGTGGATTCCTTACGTTGTAGGTGGGTTGGTTTCGGTCACTCGTAGGATCGAAAGGCCCAGGGATGCTGGGTGTGGCTCGGTGGGTTCAGCCCAGTGGTGGCTTGAAAGGATTGGCCGCTCGGCATCCCGCGACGACTCGACCACTCATTGGGATGCGCGGCACAAGATCGCTTGGTAAGGACACGCTGGCGAGGTCGTCTGCTGGGCTGTGAACGGATACGACTTCGGAGGTGGCCGTGCCCGAACTGTGGGCCGGTACGGATGCGGGCAAGTCCGCGCATCACTGCGTGGTGCTCGACGCCGACGGCAAGCGCAGGCTGTCGCGGCGGATGGACAACGACGAGACCCTGATGCTGAAGCTGATCGCCGATGTGCTGGAGCTGAGCGACGGCGACCCGGTGACCTGGGCGATCGATCTCAACGCGGGCGGGGCCGCGCTGATGATCGCGCTGTTGACCGACAACGGCCAGCAGGTCCTCTACATCCCCGGCCGCACTGTCCACCACGCCTCCGGCTCCTACCGGGGCGACGGCAAGAGCGACGCCAAGGACGCCTTCGTCATCGCCGACCAGGCGCGCATGCGCCGCGACCTGGAACCGATGCACCGGGGTGACGACATCGCCGTCGACCTGCGCATCCTCACCTCGCGCCGCCTGGACCTGGCAGCCGACCGCACCAGAACGATCAACCGGCTCCGAGCCCAGATGCTGGAGTACTTCCCCGCCCTGGAACGCGCCTTCGACTACAAGACGTCCAAGGCGGCCCTGGTACTGCTGACCCAGTACCAGACCCCGGCCGCCCTCCGGCGCATCGGCAAGGTGCGGCTCGCGACCTGGCGGAAGAACCGCAAGGTCCGCAACGACCAGCTCGTCGCGGCCACCGCGGTCCAGGCCGCCGAGGCCCAGCACACCGCCGTCGCCGGAGAGAAGCTGGCCGCCACCGTGGTGGCCAAGCTGGCGAGGGAGGTGATGGCCCTCGATGAGGAGATCGCCGAGACCGACGCCCTGATCGAGGGCCGGTTTCGCGACCACCCGCATGCCGAGGTCATCCTGAGCATGCCCGGCATCGGCCCTGTTCTGGGCGCCGAGTTCATCGCCCACACCGGCGGCGACCTGAGTATCTTCGCCAGCGCCGACCGCCTCGCGGGCGTCGCCGGCCTGGCTCCGGTCCCCAAGGACTCCGGACGCATCAGCGGCAACATGCGCCGTCCGCGCCGCTACTGCCGGCACCTGCTGAGGGTCTTCTACATGTCCGCCATGGTCGCCGCCCGCTCCTGCCCTGTCTCCAAAGCCTTCTACGAACGCAAAAGAGCCGAAGGCAAGGGCCACAAACAGGCGATCATCGCCCTCGCACGCCGCCGTCTGAACGTCCTGTGGGCCCTCATACGCGACGGTCGGCCCTTCGAGCTCACGGCACCGCAGACCCCCGTCGCGCTGGGCTGACACACTCACAGCGAGTCACCAACGCGGGTTGACAACTCCATTGGGAATCCTTTCGTCGGTGGGGTTCCGGGGGGCGCCGCGGCGCGGCGATGACCGGTGCCGCGACCCCACCGGGATGCGGCAACCCCTACGGAGACCACGAAAGCAGAAACAAGTCCATAAGTGCAACCGTTACAGTTTCTGCTTCATTTCAGTTATGAGGTACAGTGGCGGCATGCCCGACTCTCCGACCGTTGGTCGTCGCGAGCGCAAGAAGGCGGCGACGAGGCAGGCCATCGCCGACGCTGCGCTGGACCTCTTCCTGGAACACGGCTTCGAACAAGCGAGTGTCCGCGACATCGCCGACCGAGCCGACGTATCGACGACGACCCTCTTCGCGCACTTCCCGAGCAAGGAGGCACTGGTCTTCGACCGCGAGGAGGAAGTCGAGGCAGAGCTGACCGCCGCCGTCCGTGAACGACCCAAGGACCAGAGCGTGGTCGAAGCGCTCCGCGCCCACGCGCTGAGGTCCTGGGTGCCGATCGCGTCGGATCCACGTCTGCATCAACTCACCGCGCTGGTGGACCAGACACCCGCGCTCCGCGAGTACGCGGAGCGTATGTGGATGCGGCACGCGGGCACCCTCAGCGCCGTCATCGCGGAGGAGCTCGGCCGCGCAGCGGATGATCTCGCATGCTCAGCACTCGCACGGTTCGTCCTGGAAGTCCCGACCTTGGCCAAGGGCCGACACGATCCACGCGAGACCGTGGAGACGGTGTTCGACCTACTGATCCACGGCTGGCAGTCACAGCACGATTCCGGGGATGCGGTCACAGGCTCTTGCAAGAGCTGACACATCGAGATGCATCGGCCCTGAAAGCTCCTGGAACCGCTGTTGCCTCAGCGTGAGCGGCGTCGGCTGCGGGAGTTGAACGGGGGCGGCGTATGGCGGCGACCGCACGAGGTCCTGCTCGCCGAGCCGCAGGCGGCTTCACGGTGACGGCGGTGGCGGTCCGTCAGACGCGGTTCGATGCCGGCTTCGGCTCAGACTCCGGCTCCGGCTCCGGCTCGGCCAGAGGCGCTGCCGCGCGGCGGGGAAGCAGCAACGGGGTCGCCAGTAGGAGCACGCCGGCCAGGCCAATGGCCGTACGCGGGCCGAGCAGGCCGCCCAGCACGCCCCAGACGGCCGTCAGGAGCGCGGTCGAGGCCTTGGTCGTCACGGTCCAGGCGGACAGTGTGCGGATGACCCGGTCGGTCGCGGTGCGCTCGAGGCGGTAGGTGGCGTAGACGGGGTTGAAGACCCCGCAGCAGAAGATGAGCCCGAGCTCGACGCCCATCACGAGCAGCAGCCCTCCGGCGCCCGGCCCCAGGAAAGCCAGGCCGACGGGCCAGAGCGCGCGCAGCGCCCCGGTCACGACCAGGACCTGGTGCTGTCCGAACCGGGTGACGAGCGGTCGCGCCAGCCGCGAGCCGAGCAGCCCGCCGATCGAGGGCGCGGCGAAGGCGAGGCCGTACTGCCACGGTGCGAAACCGAGTCGGCCGAGCATCAGGACGGCAAGCAGCGGCTGGACGGCCATCACCAGGCCGTTGAACAAGGCGGTGTTGAAGAACAGCGGGCGCAGCGCAGCGTCGGCGAGGATGTACCGCCAGCCGTCGAAGAGGTCCCGGGCCCGCAGGCGCGCGGCCTGCCGGCGCTCGGGCCGCGGCTCGTGCCCGCCCGTCGCACGGATCCCCAGGGCCGAGAGCAGGTAGCTGACCGCGTCGGCCACCACCGTCGCCACCGGACCGAGGAGCGCGATCGCCGCGCCGCCCAGCGGCGGTCCGATGATCGTGGTCGTCCAGGCCGTGGACTCGAACCGGGCGTTGGCGACGAGCAGGTCCTCGGCCGGCAGCAGGGTCTTCAGGTACGCGCCGGAGGCGGCGCGGAAGGTGATGTCGGCCGCCGCGACGACGACCGAGACCAGCAGGAGCTGGAGGAAGGTGAGCACGCCGAGCGCGAACGCGGCGGGGATCGTCAGCAGCGCCGCGAACCGCACCAGGTCCATCGCGATCAGTACCGGCCGCTTGCGGCGGAACTCCACCCACGGGCCGAGCGGCACCGCCACGGCCGCGCCCACCGCAGCCCCCACGGAGGCGAGGGCGGCGACCTCGGCCGGTCCGGCGTGCAGCACCTGGATGGCGATCAGCGGGAACGCGCCGAAGGCGAGCCAGGTGCCGAGCGCGCTGGTCCCGTACGCTCCCCACAGCCACCCGAACCGCCACCCCAGCCGATGTCCGAGCAGATGTCCCAGCCGGTGTCCACTCCTCATGCCCGACGCCCCTCGCCACTCACCCGCACAACCGATCCGCGTTCAGAAGCATCAAAGCGAGCGTCACACCAGGGGATCAAACAACCGTAGGGCCGCCGGCCACAACCATCGGTTGTGCTCGTAGGGTATCTGCATGGACCTCGATTCCGTCCGGACCTTCGTCGTCGCCGCCGACGCGGGGCAGTTCCAGGAGGCCGCCGCCGAGCTGGCGGTCACCCAGCAGGCCGTCTCCAAGCGCATCGCCGCGCTGGAGCGCAACTTCGGTGTGCGGCTGTTCACTCGCACCGCGCGCGGCGCCGAGCTCACCATCGACGGGCAGGCGTTCCTGCCCCACGCGCGCGAGCTGCTGCGCGTCGCCGAGCGCGCGATCGCGTCCGTGC
>LRTP01000301.1 GCA_001550305.1 Streptomyces diastatochromogenes | reverse complement strand
GGCTCGTGCCCGAGGCCGGGCACGCGGCGGGGCTCCACCTCGACCGCGACGAGGTGACGGTCGTGCTGTGCGACCTCACCGGCGCGGTGGTCGCCGAGCGGCGGGTTCCGCTCGATCTGGGTGCCGGGGCGGAGGCGGTCGTCGAGTCGGCGGCGGGGGAGGTCGAGGCGCTGCTCGCGGGGGCGGGGGTGTCCGTACTGGGCGTGGGCGTCGCCCTGCCCGGGCCGCTCGACCATGTCCGGGGTGTGCTGCATCGGGTGACCGGGTTTCCCGAGTGGGACGGGTTCCCGCTGCGGGACGCGCTGGCGGGGCGGCTCGGGGTGCCCGTGGTGGTGGACAAGGACACGAACGCGGCCGCGTTGGGGATCGCGGTGGTGGGGAGGGAGAGCGGCATCGGGAAGACGGGGGACGTGTCCCCCGGCCCCCTCGAATCCTTCGCCTATCTGCATCTCGGTACGGGGCTCGGGGCGGGGCTCGTGATCGGTGGGGGCGTGCACCGGGGGGCGCGTACCGGGGCGGGGGAGTTCGGGCATCAGGTCATCCAGCTGGACGGGCCCCCGTGCGGCTGCGGCAACCGTGGCTGCATCGAGGCGTTGTGCCTCGCCGCGGTGGACTGCGGTGCCGTGGGTGAGGCGGCGCGGGTGCTCGGGGTGGGCGCCGCGAATCTGGTGGGGCTGCTGGACATCGACCTCGTGCTGCTCGGCGGGCGTACCGTCGCCGCGCATGAGGAGGCCTTCGTACGGGGTGTCGGTGCCGTTCTTGAGGAACGGGCTCGGCTGGAGGGCGTGGACGACGGGGCGATTCCGGTGCGGGTGGCGCCCGGTGGGGCGCGTGGGGTGGCGGAGGGCGCGGCGCAGTTGCTGCTGGCGCCGTTGTTCGGGCGCGGGGAGGACTGAGCGGCTCGGCTGTTCGGGGCGGGGTTCCGGCCGGCGGACCCGGTTGTCCGGAGGTGCTTCGGGGGCCGGGTGACTCGGTTGTCCGGAGGGGCTTCGGGGGCCGGGTGACTCGGCTGTTCGGGGGGACTTCAGGGGCCGGGCGGGGTGTGTCGCGGGCGTGGCGGGGCGGTGGGCGCAGGCCGGTGTGGGACGGTCACGGGGCCGTTGCCCTGTACGCCGTTGCCCTCACCGACCGACGCTTCCGACCCCTTTCCCGACCCCCTCCCGCCGCCCTTGATCGGCAAAGGCCCCTCATGCGACTGCGCAAGACCAGCCCCTTCGCCCTGACCGCCGTTGCCCCCGCCCTGGGCCTCGGGCTCGCCCCGCCGCCCGCCGTCCAGGCGCTCATGCCGCTCGGGCCCACCGCGAGCCCCCGCCCCACCTGTGCCGCGCCCGACACCCGGGCCTTCCCGATCAAGACCCGGATCCACGGCGGCCCGGACGCCTACGACATCGGCGGCGACTTCCGGACCTGGTACATCGACCTGACCAACACCACCGCGCACACCTGCGGAAACATCCATCCGATCGTCGTACTCGTGGACAGCAAGCGGACGCTGCGGCCGGAACAGGCGCGGCTGGAGTTCTACGAGGGGGAGCGCACGCATCCCGTCGAGTTCGAGAAGAGCGACCAGGACGAGAACGTCGGGGCGTTCGACGACGGGTTCCCGGGGTTCACGGTCGGACCCGGCCGCACGCTCACCGTGAAGGTCCGGCTCTCCGTGACCTCCGACGCCGCCGTGCCGAACGACGTCGTCGCCAACGCGGCCGTGGTGCAGCGCCACAACAACGACGGGGACTGGGTGGGGGAGTCGAACGCGTACCGCTTCCGGATCGGCGACGAGAGCAAGACGAGCGACGGCGACGTTGTGGAAGCCGGGGGCACTGGGGGCACTGGGGACGGCGGGGGCAACGGGGGTACTGGGGACGGCGGCGACGGTGGCGCCGGCGATGGCGGAGGGGACAGCGGAGGCGGCGGCGGTACGAGCGCGGCTCCCGACGCCAGTGGCACCGGCACCGGCAACAGCACCGGCAGCAGCACGGACGGCGTCACCGGCACGGGCACCGGCACCGGCAGTCCCAGCGGCAGCCCCACCGGTACCGGCGACGGCGGTCGTGACGGCGGTGACAGCGACGGTGACGCCGCGGGAAAGGAACGGGACGGGTCCTCGTCGGCGGACGAAGAGTCCTCGTCCGCGGACGAGCTGGCCATGACCGGACCGCGCGAAGCCGCCCTGGTGGTGGGCGTCGTCCTGCTCGCCGCCGGAGGCGTGCTGCTGGCGGCCTCCCGCTGGTCCCGGTTCCGGCGTCGCTGAGCCCTCCCACCGGCGCACCGCCCGTACCGCATCTGCGACCATCCCCCCGTGGACTACCCGAACGACCAATCGCCCGGCGCCCCCGTCCGCTCCGGCATCCCGGAGCACGGCCGTATCCCGAAGTACTACGCGGTCAAGGCGCACATCGCCGTGCTGATCGAGGAGTTGGGCGAAGGGGGGCTCCTGCCCACGGAGCGCGATCTCGCCGAGACGTACGAGGTGGCCCGCGAGACCGTACGGCAGGCCCTGCGGGAGTTGCTGCTCGAAGGCAAGCTGCGGCGGCAGGGGCGCGGCACGGTCGTCGCGGGACCGAAACTGGAGCAGCCGCTCTCCCTCGCGAGCTACACCGAAGGCGTACGGCGGCAGGGGCGCACCCCCGGTCGTACGCTCATCTCGCTCGACCGCTTCCCCTGCCCGCAGGCGCTGGCCACCGAGGCGGGGCTGACGCGCGGCGAGCCCGTCTGGCACATGGAGCGCGTGCTGCTCGCCGATGACGAGCGGGTCGGGCTGGAGAGTACGTACGTCGCCGTGGCCCGGGTGCCCGACCTCGACCGTGACTTCGACCCCGACTCCTCCTTCTACGCCTACCTCCACGACCGGCTCGGCATCGCGTTCGGTGACGCGGACGAGCGGATCGAGACGGTGCTGGCGACGCCGCGCGAGGCGCTGCTCATCGGTACGCCGCCCGCGCTGCCGATGCTGCTGATCCACCGGGTCTCGCGGGACACGAGGGGGCGGCCGCTGGAGCGGGTGCGGACGCTGTACCGGGGGGACCGGTTCTCGTTCACGGCCCACCTGGGCAGGTGACGTTCACCGCGTACCTCGGCGGCTGACGTTCCACGCACCTCGGCAGCTGACGCGCGGCGGGCGGGGGCGGGCTCGGGCTCGTCCTTTCGGCCAAGTATCGTCACGGGAAGATAACGGGTCTAGCCCAAACGTGATGGGCGGTTCACCATCCGGTTGCTGTCCGGACCCCTTTGATTCCCCCTTCCCGAGGAGCGTGGCCGTCGTGAGAGTGATAGTCGTCGGAGCCGGCGTGGTGGGTACCCTGCACGCCTGGCACGCAGTGGAACGCGGCCACGAGGTCGTACAGATCGAGCGTGAGGCGGAGGCCCGCGGGGCCTCGCTGCGCAACTTCGGACAGATCTGGGTGAGTGGTCGCGCCGGAGGAGAGGAGCTGGAGACCGCCCTGCGGGCGCGGGAGCTGTGGGAGGAGATCGGGGCACGCGTCCCGGACCTCGGCTTCCGGGCGTGCGGATCGCTGACCCCCGTGCGCAACCCGCGCGAACTCGCCGTCGCCGAGGCCGCGCTGGCCCGCGAGGACGCCGCCGCCCGCGGCTACAAGCTGCTCGCCGCGGACGAGGCGCGCGCCGTGAACCCCGCCCTGCGGGGTGCCTTCGAAGCGGCCCTGTTCTGCGAGCGCGACGCGGCCGTCGAGCCGCGCACGGCCCAACTCGCCCTCCGCGCCGAGCTGTCGAAGTCCCCGAACTACACGTTCCTGCCGGAGCGCGAGGTCCGTGACGTGGTCGGAGAGCACGCCGTGCGCGACGACCACGGGGACGTCCACACCGGTGACGCGGTCGTGCTGTGCACGGGCGCCTGGCTCGGCGGTCTCGTACGGGAGCTGGCCGGGCCCGAGCTGCCCGTACGGCGGGTGCGGCTGCAGATGATGCAGACCGAACCGCTGGGCGAGCCGCTCACCACCTCCGTCGCCGACGCCGACAGCTTCCGGTACTACCCCGCGTACCGCAGCCCCGCCCTCGACGAGCTCGACGCGCACCAGCCGCAGGCCCCGATCGCCGCCGCGCACCGGATGCAACTGCTCATGGTGCAGCGCGCGGACGGCGGGCTGACCATCGGCGACACCCACGAGTACGAGCACCCCTTCGCCTTCGACACCCTCGAAGACCCCTACGACCACCTCACCGAGGTCGTCGAGTCCTTCCTCGGCCGCCCGCTGCCGAAGATCCGGCGTCGCTGGGCCGGGGTGTACGCGCAGTGCACCGACCCGAGCCGAGTCGTGCACCGGCAGCGGGTGCGGGACGGGGTGTGGCTGGTCACCGGGCCCGGCGGGCGCGGCATGACCTGTTCGCCCGCCATCGCCGAAACGACCGCCAACGAGCTGGGATGGTGAAAGAAATGACCGAGGACATACGACTCGTCGTGCTCGACATGGCGGGCACCACCGTCGCCGACGGCGGCCTGGTGGAGCAGGCCTTCGCCGTGGCCGCCGAGGAGCTGGGCGTCGAGCCCGGGTCCGCCGACCACGCCGAGAAGCTCGACCACGTCCGGGCCACCATGGGCGAGTCCAAGATCTCCGTCTTCCGGCACCTGTTCGGCGAGGAGTCCCTCGCCCGGCGGGCCAACGCCGCCTTCGAGAAGGCGTACGGGGAACTCGTCGACGGTGGGCGCCTCGCGCCGATCGCCGGGGCGCGCGAGGCGATCGAGGAGCTCCAGGCGGGCGGCCGCACCGTCGTCCTGACCACCGGGTTCGCCCGCGTCACCCAGGACGCCATCCTCGACGCCCTCGGCTGGCAGGGGCTGGTGCCGCTCACGCTGTGCCCGGCCGACGCCGGAGGCCGCGGGCGGCCGTATCCCGACATGGTCCTGGAGGCCTTCCTGCGCACCAGGGCGGCGGAGGGCGTCCAGCAGGTCGCGGTCGTGGGCGACACCTCGTACGACATGCTCAGCGGCGTACGCGCCGGGGCGGGCGTGGTGGCCGGTGTGCTCACCGGGGCGCACGGCGCCGAGGCGCTGCGCGCGGCCGGGGCCGGCCATGTGCTCGGCTCGGTGGCCGAACTTCCCGCCCTGCTCGACGGACCCACCGGAGCGGGTCCGCTCCCCGGAGATGCACCGCTCCCCGGAGCCGATCCGCATCCCGGAGCGGGGCGGTGAGCGGCGGCAGCGGTATCCGCTTCGAGCGGGTGTCCGTCGTGTACGACGGCACCACGGTCCTCGACTCCCTCGACCTCACCGTCGAGCCCGGCGAGGTGCTGGCGCTGCTCGGACCGTCCGGGTCCGGGAAGACCACCGCGCTACGGGCCGTCGCCGGGTTCGTGCGGCCCGCCTCCGGCCGGGTGTTCATCGGCGACCGGGACATGACCGCTCTGCCGCCCCACCGGCGCGGCGTCGGCATGGTGGTGCAGCAGTACGCGCTGTTCCCGCACATGCGGGTCGAGGACAACGTCGCCTTCGGGCTCAGGGCGCAGAAGGTCGCCAAGGGCGAGATCCGCGGACGGGTCGCCGAGGCGCTGGAGATGACCGGGATGGCGGCCTACGCCCGGCGCCATCCGCGGGAACTGTCCGGCGGGCAGCAGCAGCGGGTCGCCATCGCCCGGGCGCTCGCCATCCGGCCCGGCGTCCTCCTCCTCGACGAGCCGCTGTCCGCGCTCGACGCGCAGCTGCGGTCGGGGATGCTGGCCGAACTCGCGCGGCTGCACCGGGAGTTGCCCGACATGTCGATCCTGTACGTCACCCACGACCAGATCGAGGCGCTGACGCTGGCCGACCGGATCGCGGTGATGGACAAGGCGCGGTTGCGGGATGTGGGGACGCCGCGGGAGCTGTACCGGGCGCCGAGGACCGCGTTCACGGCGTCGTTCGTGGGCAACGCGAACCTGTTGCCGGTGACCGTGGGCGCGGGGGGTGTCGCCTTCGGCGGGACCGAGCTCAAGGTCGCCACGGGGGACGCGGCGCCGGGAGCTGCGGCGACCCTGTGCGTACGGCCGCACCTGGTCGGGCTCGGGGCCGGGCCCAACCAGGTCGCCGGAACCGTGAGCGAGGTGCAGTGGCGGGGGTCCACGCACCGGCTGTACGTCGACGTGGCGGGCCATCGGGTGATGGCCGACCTGCGTGAGCTGCGGGAGCCTCCGGCGCACGGGGACTCCGTACTGCTGCACTTCGCGCCCGACGACGCGGTGCTGCTGTCGGCGGGGGTGACAACGGATGGCTAGCGCCGCGACGGCCGCCCCGCCGAAGCAGCACCCCACGTACCCCAGGTCCTCCGACTCCCGTCCGCGCATGCCGACCTGGGCCTGGGCCCTGCCCCCCGTCGCCGTCCTCGGACTCGTCTTCCTCTACCCCCTCGCGCTCGTCGTCCAGCAGTCCTTCCAGCCGGACACCGGGGGCACCTCCCTCCAGCCGTACGCCGACGTCCTCGCGTCCGCGTCCTTCCTGGAGGCCCTGCGTACGACCGTCTGGATCGCCGTCGCGGCGACCGTCGGCGCGCTTGTGCTCGGGTTCGTGCTCGCCCTGGTCATCGCGTTCGTGCCGTTCCCCGGCGGGAGGGCCGTCGCCAGGTTCATCGACGTCTTCCTGTCCTTCCCGTCCTTCCTCATCACGCTCGCGCTGCTGTTCATCTACGGCACGGTGGGCATGGCCAACGGGCTGTGGACGGACGTGACCGGTGCCGCCGAGGGGCCGTTCCAGTTCCTCGCCACCCCGTGGGGGGTCCTCCTCGCCGAGATCACGTACTTCACCCCGTTCGTGATGCGGCCCCTGCTCGCCGCCTTCTCCGGGATCGACACCGCCCAGCTGGAGGTGGCGTCCTCCCTCGGGGCGCGGCCCGCCCGGATCGTGCGGCAGGTGATCCTGCCCGAGGCGCTGCCCGCGCTCGCGGCCGGCGGCAGCCTCGTCCTGGTGCTCTGCCTCAACGAGTTCGGGATCGTCCTGTTCACCGGGGCGAAGGGCGTCACGACCCTGCCGATGCTCGTCTACAGCAAGGCGATCCTGGAGTCCGACTATCCGGGCGCGTGCGTGGTCGCCGTCGTCAACGTCCTCGTCTCCGTCGGGCTCTACGGCCTCTACCGGGTGGTGAGCCGCCGTGCTGGTGCATAGCCGCAAGGGGAAGTGGGCCACCTGGGCCGTCTTCTTCCTGCTCTTCCTGCCCCTGTTCGCCCTGCCGCTGCTCGTCGTCCTCGCCGCGTCGTTCGCCACGAACTGGTCGAGCGCGCTCCCGTCCGGCTTCACCACCGGGCACTACACGGCCGCCACCCGCGGCGCGTCCCTCCAGGCCCTCACCACCAGCCTGGTCACGGCGGTCATCGCGAGCCTGCTCGCACTGGTCGTCGGCACCTGGGCGGCGCTCGCCGCGCACGCGCTCAAGAAGCGCGGCAGGCGGGTCCTGGACGCCCTGTTCATGCTGCCGGTCGCCGTGCCCTCGGTCGTCGTGGGCCTCGCGATCCTCGTCGCCTTCTCCCAGCCGCCGATGCTGCTCAACGGCACCCGGTGGATCGTCGTCCTCGCGCACACCGTGCTGGTCACGGCCTTCGCCCACCAGTCGGTCTCGGCCGCCCTCGCCCGTCTCGACCCGGCCTACGAACAGGCCGCGGCCTCGCTCGGCGCCCGGCCCTCGTACGTGCTGTGGAGGGTGCGGCTGCCACTGCTGCTGCCCTCGCTGACCGCCGCAGCGGGGCTCTGCTTCGCCCTGTCCATGGGCGAGCTGAGCGCCACCATGATGCTCTACCCGCCCGACTGGACCCCGCTTCCCGTCCAGATCTACGCGGCCTCGGACCGCGGCGCTCTCTTCACCGGCTCCGCGCTCGCGGTCGTCCTCATGACCACGACGGTGCTCGTCCTGTTCGCCGTCTCCCGGATCCGCACCAAGGCCTCCTACCGCTGACCCCGATCCGATCCTGAACCGCTGACCCCGATCCGATCCTGATCGGCCAACCGTCCGAACATCGCAAGGAGTTCATCTCGCCATGCCCAGAAACCTCCACCACCTCAAGCCGATCGCCGCCGTGATCGGCAGCCTCGCCCTCGCCGCCACCCTCACCGCCTGCGGCGGCGACTCCGCCGCCTCCGACGCCAAGGTCGTCACCGTCTACAGCGCCGACGGCCTCAAGGGCGAGAACGGCGACGGCTGGTACGACCAGATCTTCAAGGACTTCGAGAAGCAGACCGGGATCAAGGTCAAGTACGTCGAGGGCGGCTCGGGCGAGATGGTCCAGCGCGCCGTCCGCGAGAAGACCAACCCGCAGGCCGACGTCCTCGTCACCCTCCCGCCGTTCATCCAGCAGGCCGACGGCAAGGGGCTGCTGCAGAAGTACACCCCGAAGGGCGCCGACCAGGTCGCCGGCGGAGACAAGGCCGCCGACGCCACCTGGACCTGCGTCGTCAACAACTACTTCGGCTTCGTCTACGACAAGAAGGAGCTGAAGCAGGCCCCCACCACCTGGGAGGAGCTGCTCGACGCGCGGTACAAGAACAAGCTCCAGTACTCCACCCCGGGCGTCGCCGGTGACGGAACCGCCGTGCTCGTCAAGGCGATCCACGACTTCGGCGGCAAGGAGCAGGCGCTCGCCTACCTGAAGAAGCTCCAGGCCAACAACGTCGGCCCGTCCGCCTCCACCGGCAAGCTCGCGCCCAAGGTCGACAAGGGCGAACTCCTCGTCGCGAACGGCGACGTCCAGATGAACTACGCCCAGTCCAAGGACATGCCGAACCTGGGCATCTGGTTCCCGAAGGCCACGGACAAGGCCGCCGACGCCGCCGGGAAGCCCACCACCTTCGCCCTCCCGTACGCCGCGGGACTCGTCACCAAGGCCCCGCACGCGGACAACGGCAGGAAGCTCCTCGACTTCATGCTCTCCGCCAAGGCGCAGCAGCAGGTCAGCGAGATCGGCGGCGGCTTCTCCGCACGCAAGGACGTCAAGGCCACCGACGCGAACGCCATCGCCCTGACCAGGCTCATGGACGGCGTCGCCCTTTTCGAGCCGGACTGGGCCGACATCGACAAGAACCTGACCTCGTACGTCGAGGACTGGAAGACGGCCACGGGAAGCTGACACTCCACCCTGACTAGGCTGGGGGCGTCGGCACATCGTCGTTCCGGCGCCCCCGGATCGTGTGCGTACGTACGCCAGGACGGCAGTACGCCAGGACGGCAGGAGAACCAGCACCATGGCAGAGCGCAAGCCCATCGAGTCGTGGCTCACCGACATGGACGGCGTCCTCATCCACGAGGGTGTGCCGATCCCCGGCGCGGACGCCTTCGTCAAGAGGCTGCGGGAGTCCGGGAAGCCGTTCCTGGTGCTCACCAACAACTCGATCTACACCGCTCGTGACCTGCACGCCAGGCTGCGGCGCATGGGCCTGGACGTGCCGGTCGAGAACATCTGGACCTCCGCGCTCGCCACCGCCAAGTTCCTGGACGACCAGCGGCCCGGCGGCACCGCGTACGTCATCGGCGAGGCGGGCCTGACCACGGCACTGCACGACATCGGGTACGTCCTGACCGACCACGAGCCGGACTACGTGGTCCTCGGCGAGACCCGTACGTACTCCTTCGAGGCCATGACGAAGGCGGTCAGGCTGATCAAGGGCGGCGCCCGATTCATCGCCACCAACCCCGACGAGACCGGCCCGTCCGCCGAGGGCCCGCTGCCCGCGACCGGCGCGGTGGCCGCGCTGATCACCAAGGCGACCGGCAAGCAGCCCTACTTCGCAGGCAAGCCGAACCCGCTGATGATGCGGACGGGTCTCAACGCCATCGGGGCGCACTCCGAGACCAGCGCGATGATCGGCGACCGGATGGACACGGACGTCCTGGCCGGCCTCGAGGCGGGCATGGTGACCTATCTCGTCCTCACCGGGCTGACCACCCGCGAGGAGATCGAGCAGTACCCCTTCCGGCCCTCCAGGATCGTGGACTCGATCGCGGACCTCGTCGAGCGGATCTGACGCCGCCCGGACCGGGGGCCACCGGCCCGGGCCAAACCTTTCGAGACCCGTTTGGAGCAGTCGGAGGCGTCTGAGGATGCGTCCGGCGGCCCGGAGGGGGAGTCTCCAGGTATCTGGAGGTTCACGATGGGTTCATGTCGACTCGCTCTCTGTGCGCGACTCACTCTCTGTGCCGGTGCGGTGCTCGCGGCGGCGTTCACTCCCGCCGCGTACGCGGCCGACGGCGGCGTCTCCGTCTCTCCCGTGTCCCCGGCCCCCGGCAGCGACGTCCAGCTGCGGGCGCTGGGCTGTACGGGGTCGACCGGTACCGCGGTCTCGACGGCGTTCGTCGCCGACGCGCGGCTCACCGGCCAGGGCGGGGTGCTCGTCGGCGACACCCGTGTCCGCTCGTCGGTCACGCCCGGTTCCTACGAGGTCAAGGTCAGCTGTGACGGCCGCCAGAACCGGGTGAGCGGCACGGTCACGGTCACCGCGCCGGGCGGCCCGACCTCCCTGAGGTCCGTCCTCGCCGTCCCGACCGCCTTGACGTCCGCCCTGGCCCTCCCGAACGGCCTGGCCTCGCCCGTCGCCCCCGTGCACGCGGGCGGCGGCGGCACCGCGCACTTCGCCTCCGTGGACGCCCGCTCGTCGAGCCCCGGCACCAAGCACGCGGTGATCGGCCTCGTCCTCGCGAGCGCCGCCGCGGTGGCGGTCGCGGTCCGCAGCGCGCGCCGGGGCCACGACACCCGAGACTGACATGTCCGACGACATGCCCGCACACGGGCGTTCCTCCGGCGCCGGACGGCTGCTGACCGGTGTCGCCTGGGCGGTGCTGCTGCTCGGGCTGTGGCTGTGGGGCCGTGACCTGACCGACGTACGGCTGGGGATAGCGGCGCCGACGACGGGGGACATCGCGGCGGTCGGACGACCGCCGGAGGTACGGCTGCCACCCGCGCTGAAGCCGCTGACGAGCGCGGTGCCGCAGCGCATCGACATTCCCTCGATGGGGGTGCAGGCGCCGGTCGTGGGCCGCGGGCTCGACGGGCAGGGGGCGATCGATCCGCCGCCCTTCGACCAGCCGGGCGTGGTCGGCTGGTACGCCGCCGGGGTGCGGCCGGGGGCGGCCGGGACCGCGTTGTTCGTGGGGCACGTCGACACCGAGACCCGGCCCGCGGTCTTCTACAAACTCAGCACGGTACGGCCGGGGCAGACGGTCCGGGTGGTCCGCGACGACGGGACGGTCGCCGAGTTCACCGTGGACGACGTGCAGGTCTTCCCGCGCGATCACTTCGACGCCCGACAGGCCTACGGGCCACGGGAGTCGGGGCGGGCCGAGCTGCGGCTCGTCACCTGCGGCGGCACCTTCGACCGGGCGAGCCGCACCTACACCGCGAACGTGGTCGTGTCGGCGTATCTGACGGGCCACGGACGATGATTCGGGTGAGCGCGGCCGGTGTCCCGGTGACCGGTTCCACCTGGCCCGGTCGGCGGCCCGCTCCCCCCGGAGCCGCCGACCGGGCTGGTCCTCGACCGCGCGCGCACGGGCTGCGGGAGTAACCCGGCGGTCGGCGCGGGAGGTTCTGGGTCCGTTTGAGGCAACTCTAGAACGTATGAGCGTTCTGGCCTAGGACCTGTCTCCGGGGCTGTAACAGCTCACCGACAAGGGGCGGGCGATCTCGTGGGCGAGGCGCCACCTATGTCACGATTGACCCCAAGGACAGTGCACCCGAGGGGGAGTTGCATGTACGGCAGCATGGGGGCCGGGGCTCGGGCGTCCGTCGCGGTGGTGGGGGCGTTGCTGGTGCTCGCGGGGTGTTCCTCCGGGGGCGGCGGCGACAAGAGCGACGGTTCCGGTTCCAAGGTCACGCAACAGCCCAAGAACTCCGACCCGTTCTGGGTCAATCCGGCGGGCAACGCGGCCGAGCAGGTCGCCGCGTACGTCAAGGCGGGCAAGAAGGACGACGCCGAGCAGATCCGCAAGATAGCCGAACAGCCGACCGGCGAGTGGATCGGGCCGGAGAATCCCGAGCGGGAGGCGCGCGGTTTCACCGAGGCGGCGCAGCAGGCAGACCGGGCGGCCATCCTGGTCCTCTACAACATCCCGCACCGCGACTGCGGCCAGTTCTCGCAGGGCGGCGCGGCGGACGGCGACGCCTACAAGGCCTGGATCGACGGGGTCGCCCGCGGCATCCAGGACCGGCCCGCCACGGTGATCCTGGAGCCGGACGCCATTTTGCACCTGGTCAACCAGTGCACTCCGGCGCAGTTCCAGGAGGAGCGGTACTTCCTCCTCGAGACCGCGGTCACCAAGCTCAAGGCCCTGAAGAACACGAAGGTGTACCTCGACGCGGGCAACGCGGGCTGGGGCCACCCCGACCAGATCTTCCAGCCGCTGAAGCGGGCGGGCATCGACCGGGCCGACGGCTTCTCCGTCAACGTCTCCAACTTCTACTCGACCAAGGACTCCATCGCGTACGGCAAGCAACTGTCCGCGAAGGTCGGCGGCAAGCACTTCGTCATCGACACCAGCCGCAACGGAAACGGCCCCTACACGGCCGGCGGGGCGGACGAGAACTGGTGCAATCCGCCGGGGCGCGCGCTGGGCGAGACCCCGACGACCAAGACCGCCGATCCGCTCGTCGACGCGTATCTCTGGGTCAAGCGGCCGGGTGAGTCGGACGGGGAGTGCAAGGGGGGTCCGAAGGCGGGCGAGTGGTGGCCGGAGTACGCGCTGAAGCTGGCCAAAGCTTCTGACTGACGGCAAGTTCCCCGCGCCTTCAGGGGCGCGGGGAACTGCGCGCTCAGCCCCCACTCAGCCGCGGCCAAGACCGGCCCGACCCAGCGGAGCGCTACGGCACCTTGACCCACTGCGCCTTGCTCGGCGTCCCCTGGTCGTCCGTCACGAACAGCATGTACCAACCGGACTCCACGAGATTCCGGTTCTTCGGCACGGTCACCGTGACCCCGTTCTTCGTCTTCTTGAAGTCCAGCGCGATGGAACGCTGATCGACGTCGGTGACGTGCGTGGACGCGCTCGGCCGGATCAGCCGGGCCGTCCTGATGGACGACGCGTGCTGCGAGGTGAACGTCGCCGAGCCGCCGCGCGCGATCGTCTTCGGGCCGCCGGTCAGATCGGGCCGCGAGTCCCGGTAGAGGTACGGCGGCGTGTAGATCTCGATGCGCTGCTCGAACGTGGCCGGTTTGGTGTTGGCCTTGTCCGCGTAGAGCGAGTTGGAGCCGAAGAACATCACCCGGCCGTCGGGCAGCAGGATCGAGCCCGAGTGGTAGTTGCGGCCCACCAGCGGATCGGCGACCCGGTCGAAGGTGTTCGACTTGGTGTCGTAGATCCGCGCCTGGAGGATGTTGGAGGCGCTGCGCCCCCGGTAGTCCTCGGAGCCGCCGGACACCAGGACGGTGTCGTCCGGCAGGATCGAGGACTGCGGATAGCGGGTGCCCTTCTCCAGTTCGGGTCCGTCGACGAACCTCGGGTTCTGGTCCTTGAGGTCGATCAGCCGGGTCTTCTTGCTGGACAGCTTGGACTCGCCGACCCCGCCGCCGCCGATCACCATGTACTTCTCGTCCTGCGCGGGCGGCAGCAGCACCGTGCCGGACGTCTCCATCATGTTGGGGTCGCTCAGGCCCGGCAGCTTGGTGAACTTGTTGGTGGCCACGTCCCAGACGCCGGGGTCGCGGCCCACGTTGTCCGGTCCGTAGCCCGCGTTCGAGCCCGAGTAGAACATCTCGCCGTTCTGCATCAGGGAGATCGCCGGGTAGGTCGGGAACTGGCGGATTCCCTTGGTGTACGTCCATTTCTTGGTCTTCGGGTCGAACACCTCGTTCTTGCCCGGGACCAGCTGGCCGATCTCGTCCAGACCGGAGAGGCTGAGGATCTTGCCGTCGCTCATGGTGGTGAGCGTCGGGTACCAGCGGGCCTCGTTCATCGGGTCGACCTTGATGTACTTCTCGGCGACCGGATCGAACTCGTACGCGTCCCGGATGCCCTGGAAGTCCTTCTTGTCCAGGGCGAGCTTCTGCGCGATGCCGTAGGTGTTGCGGGCGTCGGCGCCGGTCAGGCCCTGGATGCGGTAGTTGTCCTGGGTGCCCGTCTCGTACTTCTGGCCGCTCTGCTCTGCCTCGACGTAGATACGGCCGAGGCCCGGGTCGTTGCGCAGGAACTTGCCGGTCGCCTTGTCGAAGACCTTCGTCGCGCGCGGGACGAGCACCGGGTCCTTGGAGACGAACGTCTTGCCGTTCTCCTTGCCGGTGAACCTGGTGCCCGCGGGCAGCGTGATCGGCTTGTCCGGGTTCTCGTTGTGGACGACCATCAGGCCGCCCGCCTTGGTGACGTCACCCTTCAGCGTCTCGTACCGCTTCGTGCCGCCCGCGATCAGCAGATTGCCGTTGGCGAGCTGGGTGTGGCCCGTGCAGAACAGGTCGGCGGGCGTCGGGATCTTCTTGATGGTGCCCTTGACCGGGTCCCAGATCCGCGTGTCGAACTTCTTCGCGTCGAAGTTGTCCTGGTTGTTGCCCGAGCCCGCGATCAGCAGGATCTTGCCGGTGTGCAGCAGGGCCGCGTGGATGGTGTTCTGTCTGTACTCCTCGGGGAACTGGATGATGTCCCAGTGCCCGTTCTTGGCCTTGTACTCGGGCTTGTTGATCGTGTAGTCGTGGTACTTCTCCGTGCTGAAGCGGTACACCCACGGCCCGTTCATCCCGGCCAGCGCGAGCACCACCGCCCCGCCTATCGCAAGTCGACGAGCACGGCGGCGACGGGCACCGTCTTTCATTTTTTACGTCCCCCAAGGGAAATCTGCATGGTCTGGTCATTGCCGCCGCCGCTGCCGCCGCCCTGTGCCGCCGCCCAGCTGGGCTTGTGCTGCGGGGCGTGCGGGGCATGCGGAGCGTGCTGCTCCTGCTGGGGCGCCGAGGCCTGAGCGGGCACCGGCACCGACTCCTCGGGTGAGGCGGGCGCCGCCGTCGGCTTCTTCTTCGCCTGGCGCAGGGCCCACTGCCAGGCGAGGATCGGCGAGGCGGTGATCAGCAGGGCGAAGGAGGCCCAGGTGATCATCGCGGGGTGGGAGTGCCCGAGCAGGAGTCCGGCGACGATCGAGCCGGCGAAGACCAGGATGAAGAACAGGTGGATCCGGAAGGTCCCGAACAGTGTGTCGGGGCTGGCCGAATCACCCTTGGGAGTCACCACGAACTTGCTCTTGCGGCGCAGCACCGCGTCCATCAGCGAGCGGGCGTAGATCGGCGCGGAGAGCGCCGACATGATCATGCCCGCCACGCCGCCCGAGCCCTCGGGCTCGTGCGGGGAGACGTTGTGCCGGCGGTTCCACACGTACAGGCCGATCTGCAGCGCGGAGGCGTTGCCGTACAGCATCAGCCAGACCGTCGGGTCGATGTTCACACCGGATGCGCCCAGGCCCAGGAAGAGTGCGCAGCTGAGGGCCGCGAGGATCCAGTTGAGGGCGGACATCGGGTAGAAGATGATCATCATGGTGTAGTTGAAGAGCTTGCTCGGCGGCAGCGAGAAGAAGCCCTTCCAGTACTGCTTGAGGATCGTCTCGTACGTGCCCCGGGACCAGCGCAGCTGCTGGGTGAAGAAGTCCGTCCAGGCGTTCGGACCCTCACCGACCGCGAGGACGTCCGGGGTGTAGACCGAGCGCCACTTCCTGCCCGTCGCCGGGTTCTTCGCGCGGTGCATCTCGAAGCCGGTCGCCATGTCCTCGGTGATCGAGTCGTACAGGCCGCCGATCTGCTTGAGCGCCTTGATGCGTACGGCGTTGGAGGTGCCCACGAACATCGGCGCGCCGTAGCGGTTGCCGGCCCGCTGGATCAGCGCGTGGAAGAGGAACTGCTGGGACTCGGCGGCCTTGGTGATGGGGTTGTCGTAGTTGCCGTAGACCTGCGGGCCGATGACGAAGCCGATGTCCGGGTCGCGGAAGAAGCCGAGCATCCGCTCCAGGTAGTTGGGCAGCGGCACGTGGTCGGTGTCGACCGAGGCGAAGAAGTCGTACTCGTCGCCGTGCGCCTCCAGCCAGGCGTTGTAGTTGCCGTGCTTGGTCTTGGCGCGGTGCGGGCCCTTGGCCTGGTTCCACTTCGCGACGCCCTTGCGGGAGAAGTGGTGCACGCCCAGGCGCTTGCAGACCTCCTTCACCTCCGGGTCGTCACCCTCGTCGAGGAGCCAGACGTGCAGAAGGCCCCGGTGGCGCAGCTTGACGGCCGCCTCCAGGGTCTTGGTCACCATGGCGAGGGGTTCCTTGCCGGGCACGAAGGAGGTGAGGAAGGCGACTCTGGTGCCGGTCTCCGGGACCACCGGGATCGGGTCGCGGGCGACCAGGGTGGCGTGTGCGTTCGACAGCACGTTCATGCAGCGGAAGAACTCGATCAGACCGATCGAGACCAGCATCACGATGTCGAGCACCGGCAGGAAGTCGTAGGCCGGGTAGTCGCGTTCGGTCCAGTGCTCCGGCTGGAGCAGCCAGCCCAGCAGGATCAGGGACAGCAGCGGCGCGGCGCCCAGCATCAGGGCGGCTCGGATGCGGTGCGGCTCCTGGGACAGCAGCGAGCGGTACTGCACCTTGTACGGCTTGTTCGGATCGGGCTGTGTGAGGGGACCCGCGAGCCGGCTGTAGTGCTCGTAGTCGTATCTCGGCAGGGTCTTCTTGATCCTGCGGAAGTTGCTGCCGGTCCGGTGCGATGGCATCCGGAGCTGGGTCGTCTCAGACGGGTCGAAGTTCTGCCGGGCGCCCGTCGGCGTCGACGTCATGAGTCATTCCCCCCGCACGCACGTCCAGGTGCGTGTTCGTCGGTTCTTGTCGCCCGTTCGAGTCCCCCTTGACCGTCACGGACGCATGCTGGCAGGTCGGCATCACCACATGCTCCACACAAGGGAGACATAGAAATGCGACCTTCCGGTTGCATGATGCCCCCCTCGGCATCGGTTCATGAACGGGGCCCCCAACCCCCCATGGTCGCAACCGGCCATACCCCCAACTGTCAGGTATCGACAGTCCCTTGAAGCCCAGGGTTCTACGGCGTTCATCATGATCGCAAGATGCGAAACGCGGTGTTAACCGGTCATACGCGCTAATTGGGACGCCTGTACGAAGATGGGATCACCGCTCCATACGCCGGACGCATATGCCCGGCCCGTATGCGCCTCTATGTGACCCTTTACGCCGGTTGTACCAGCGGGGAGCCCGCCCCGCCCACAAGCCGAAGGGCCCCTCACGCTGGTGAGGAGCCCTTCGGTGTCGGTGCGCCGCCAGGGACTCGAACCCCGGACCCGCTGATTAAGAGTCAGCTGCTCTAACCAACTGAGCTAGCGGCGCCTGCTGACCCGAGAACTCTACCCGACCGGGGAGGGTGCTCCGGACCACGTGGGTGTCGTGAAGTGAGCGGTGAGGTGTCCCGAACCGGTCGGAAGTGGTCCCTGTACATCATTCGGACCGTCAACATGCGACAAGAGGCGACAGTTGCGAAACTGACGACTGTGCAGAAGTGCGGAGAAATGGACCTGTGGTGTGAGGGGAATCTCATGGACGCTCCGGTATTCGAGGAATTCGATCCCGCGAGCGACTGCGATTGCCCCGGATGCGTGCACTGGCGGCGCGTCATTCCCCCTTCCTCACTCCCCGGGCCCGTGGGACACCCGGCGGCGCGGGGCGCGCTGCTGCTGGCCGCGGCGGCGGGCACCGTCCT
>LRTP01000300.1 GCA_001550305.1 Streptomyces diastatochromogenes | reverse complement strand
ACGGCGAGGACCGAGCGGGAGGCGGGCCCCAGGCCGTACACGGCCGCGGAGCGGCCGGTGCCGCTGGACGCGGTGCCGGAGTGGGTGGCCAGCCGGGCGCTCTCCAGTTCCGCGACGGCGGCCGAGACCGTCGGCTTGGACAGCCCCGCGAGGCTCGCCAGCTGCGGCCGGGTGGCGCTGCCGGCCTGGGCCAGGACGGCGAACACCGCGCTGGCGCTCTCGGTGAGGCGGGGGGCTTCAGTCACGACGTGTTCCACAGTTCCCCCATGGGTCAGGGGCCGCGCTCCCCGGATGACGGGATGCGGCGATGCGATGCCCTCGTGCCGCGCGGTCCCGCCCTCCGGCGGCGTCCCGTTGATCGACTGCGCGACAACTCTTGACGCACTGTACTTGGTTAGTTAACTTCCTAACGAAGTCCGGTACTCGCCTGCCGTGCTCCGCAAGAAGCCCGTCCCGGGGCTTCACGACTCGCTCAACTCCTGTTCGACCGGACACGGTTCGCCCGCCGTCTCAGCACAGTGCCATGCTCTTCGGCGCTCTTCGCCCAGACGACGAAAGAGGATCCGTGCAGGACACTCCTTCTTCCCCGCTCGTGGTCGGTATCGACGTGGGTGGCACCAAGACCCATCTCCGCGCCCTCGTCGGCGCGGACCCGGTCGCCGAACACGTCCGGCCGAGCAGCGGCTGGCGGCCGCACGAACCGGCCGCCGCCGCCCGCTGGCTGACGGCACTGGTCCACGAGACCCTGCCCGTCGACACCCGCCCAGCCGCACTGGCCGTCGGCGGGCACGCCTGCGAGACGCCTCGTCAGTGTGCGGGGCTCCGCTCGGCGCTGGAGGCGGTCCTCCACGTGCCCTGTCTGGTGGTGGGCGACGCCGAACTCCTCATTCCCGCCGCGGGGCTGGACAAGGGTGTCGGTCTCGTGGCCGGCACCGGCTCGGTGGCGGTGGGGCGACTGGCCGACGGCAGCCCCGTTCAGGTCGGAGGCTGGGGTGCGGCGCTCGGTGACGAGGGCGGCTCCGCCGGTCTCGTACGGGAAGCGGCGCGCGCCGTGTGGGCGGCGCACGACCGTGGTGAAGCCCCGGACGAACTCGCCCAGGGGCTCACCGCCGCGTTCGGGGTGAGTGAGGTGCCCGCCCTGGGCGCCGCGCTGGAGAGCGCGACGGACGTGTCGGCCGAGTGGGGTCGGCACGCCCCCGTCGTGTTCGCGGCCGCGGAGCGGGGTTCCCGGATCGCGCGATCGGTGATAGCCGACGGGGGCCGGTCGCTCGCCGCGCTCGTCGTGCGGCTCGCCGAGCGCGGGGTCGCCGTCGACGACGTGGTGGTCGCCGGCGGCACCGTGCTCTCCCAACCCGCCCTGTACGCCTCCTTCACGACGTCACTCACCGAGTCCGTACCGGGGGCACGGCCCAGGCCGTTGCGGGCGGCGCCGGTCGAGGGGGCCGTGGCGTTGGCGCGAGCCCTCATATGAGGGGACGGGGTGACGCGATACTCGCGGGCGACCGGCGCCCCCGCGGGGCAGCGCGCGTCGCCGCGGTCCGGGCGCCGGACAAGTAGTCGGCGCCGGGGGCGCGTTCGCCCATACAGCGGGCGCACAGGGTCGGCGCATTCGTCCGTACGACACTTTGCCGCCCCCCGCGCTTCGCAAGCGTGACATGAATCGGCCGTAGATCTTCGCTCGTATGACTCGTCCTCACCACAGGGGCACAGTCGCTTCACGACTTCACCCGGCTGTCGGAGGACCCATTCCACTCAGGAGAGGCACATCCATGCCGTCACCAGCCGGGCAGCAGTCCGTCCCCTCGGTCCCCGTACGTGAACGCGCCCTGAACCGACGGGTGTTCCTGCGCAACTCGCTCGGCGCCTCGGCGGGGCTGCTGGCCGCTCCGACCGTCGTCACCTGGCTCGCCGCCGCGGACGCGAAGGCCGCGACGAGCCCCGCCGCCTTCGTGGACGACTACACCACCAACGTCCTCGCCAACCTGACGCCCGAGACCAACGCGGTGGTCAGGATCCTCGGCGGCATGAGCAAGGTGTGGAAGACCGGGGGTGCCTGGAACACGGGCACGCCGCTCATGCCCGAGGTGCTGCGCGCCAACATGCGTTACTGCGCCCGCATCACGCACGCCCGCACCGACGCACAGGCGAAGGAGGCGTTCATCTACGACCGGCAGCACCAGAGTTACGCGATGATCGCCGGCCTGGGTCCGCTGGCCGACCTGTACAAGACGGGCGCCAAGGCGGTCACCTCCATCACCAGCGCTCCTGACGGCACTCCTTCCGGCAAGATCAGCGACGCCGTGCCGGCCGACGCTCCGGCGGGCTCCGCGCAGGGCGCCGGTTCGCACGACTCGGCGCTCGGCAAGGTCGCCGAGCTGGTGGACACGGTGCGCGGCCCGTACGCCTCCGGCAACCCCGGCAAGTACGCCTTCCAGTACCCGCGTCCGTGGCGCATGAACGAGGACAGCGAGGTCGTCGACACAGGGAAGATCGACGCGCTCGGCTTCCCGGTCTACGACTCCGACGTGATCGTCGCTCCGCAGCTGCTGTGGCAGCGAGGCACGACCGCGGTCGACGACGGCGGCTTCCCCAGCGGCCACACCAACGCCTTCCACCTGGCGGGGCTGGCGTACGCGTACGCGGTGCCCGAGCGCTTCCAGGAGCTGGTGGCGCGCGCCTACGAGCTCAGCCACACCCGGATCATGGCGGGCATGCACTCCACCGTCGACGTCATCGGCGGCCGGATCATGGCCACCGCCCTGGCCGCCGCCACGCTGGCCGACCCGGCCAACGCAGCCCTCAAGGCCGCGGCGCGCGCCCAGGCCGCCGCGTACTTCCAGCAGCAGACCGGTTCGACGGCGGACACCCTGTACGCCTACGCGCACTCGGCGGACGTCGCCACCGACCCGTACGCCGACCGGGCCGCCAACGCCAGCGCGCTCACGCCCCGGCTGACGTACGTCCTCACCCGGCACGGCCGCTCCGAGGGCATGACCGTGCCCAAGGGCGCCGAGGTCCTGCTGGAGACGCGGCTGCCCTACCTCGACGCCGCCCAGCGCCGCGAGGTGCTCCGCACGACCTCCCTGCCTTCCGGGTACGTGCTGCTCGACGGCTTCGAGCAGTGGGGCCGGCTCAACCTGTTCGCCGCCGCGGACGGGTACGGGGCCTTCGAGTCCGACGTGAACGTCACCATGAACGCCGCCGACGGGGGCTTCAGCGCGGCCGACACCTGGCGCAACGACATCTCCGGGTGCGGCCGGCTGGTCAAGCGCGGCACCGGTGCGCTGACCCTGACGGGCCACAACGCCCACACGGGCGGCACGGTGCTGGAGGAGGGCGTGCTGACGGCCGGTTCGACGGGTGCGCTGGGGTGCGGCGACGTACGGGTGGACGGCGGGACCCTGCGGGTCGACGCGGTGTCGTCCGCACGCGTGCGCGGCAGCTACACGCAGGCGTCCGGCGCGAGCCTGGAGGCGACGCTCCGTGCGGGCCGCGTGCCCGCGCTGACGGTGGAGCGACGGGTCGTACTGAGCCGGGACAGCGGGCTCACGCTGCGGCTGGACGCCGACCGGCCGCCGGTCCCCGGCACCACCGTCCCGGTGCTCCGGACGTCGTCGCTGCGCGGCCAGTTCGCCCGTATCACGGTCGAGGCGGACGGATACCGGGCCGTGCCCGTGTACTCGGTGGACGGGCTGTCCGTCCGGCTCGTACGGCACTGATCCCCGCACCGGGGACGAGCTGAGTGACAGGACCCGTGGACCGTGCGTGAACGGTCCACGGGTCCTCTTCGTTCTCGTGCGCCTTCGTTTCGGTGAGCCGCGTCCGATTTCCGCCAGCCGTGGTGGCGGCCATGGCGCAGAGTGGACAGCGGAGACACACTTCGAAAGGACACGACCGATGCCGGTGTACACAACGATCGACAGCCCTCTGGGCGAGCTGCTGCTGGTGGGCGAGGAGTCGGTCACCGCGAAGGGCGGCACGGCGCTGGTCTCGCTGTCCATGCCCGGCCAGAAGTCCGGCGCCGTCGTCCAGGACGGCTGGACCAGGGACGAGAAGGCGTTCACCGAGATCGTCTCGCAGCTGCGCTCGTACTTCGACGGGGTGCTGACCGACTTCGACATCGAATACGTGAGCGGCGCGGGCAGCGAGTTCCAGCAGCGGGTGTGGAAGGCGGTGGAGACCGTCCCGTACGGCACGACCGTCAGCTACGGAGAGATCGCCGCGCGGATCGGCGCGTCGAGGGCCGCCGTGCGCGCCGTGGGCACGGCGATCGGCGCGAACCCGCTGCTGCTCGTGCGCCCCTGCCACCGTGTGATCGGCGCCAGTGGCTCGCTCACGGGGTACGCCGCCGGTCTTGAGCGCAAGCAGCAGCTCCTCGACCTGGAGCACGCACGCCCGGCCACCTGAGGATCGCCGCCATCATGAACACGCTCGACACCACCCACCCGGCGGGTCCGGTCGCCGACCGCGTCGCGGCGAACGACTGGACCGCACTGACCGACGAGCTGAACGAGCACGGACACGCACTGACCACTCGGCTGCTGACCCCCGACGATTGCCACGGGATCAGGGCGCTCTACGACGAGACCGACCGCTTCCGCACCACCGTCGACATGGCCCGCCATCGCTTCGGTTCCGGCCAGTACCGCTACTTCACCCATGAACTGCCCGACTTGATACGGGAGTTGCGCGAGTCGTTCTATCCGCGGCTGCTGCCCGTCGCCCGGGACTGGGCCGACAAGCTCCGGCAGCCCGCTCCCTGGCCCGAGGACCTGGAGGAGTGGCTGGCGATGTGCCACGCGGCCGGGCAGTCCAAGTCCGCCCAGATCCTGCTGCGTTACGGGCCCGGCGACTGGAACGCGCTGCACCGCGATGTGTTCGGCGCGATGGTCTTTCCGCTCCAGGTCGTCATCGGCCTCGACGCACCCGGAGTCGACTTCACCGGCGGCGAGTTCATCATGACCGAGCAGCGGCCCCGGGCGCAGTCGCGGGGATCGTCCACGACCCTCCCGCAGGGGCACGGGCTGATCTTCACCACCCGCGACCGGCCCGTCGCCTCCCGGCGCGGCTGGTCGACCGGACCGATGCGGCACGGCGTGAGCACCGTCCGCTCCGGGCGGCGTCACACACTGGGCCTGGTCTTCCACGACGCCGCGTGACCTCCGCGCCGAAGCCGCGGTGGCGGGTGACCAGACCGGCGCCCGGCGAGGGGCACGCTTTCGGCGAGCCCCTCCCACACAACGCGGTGTTCAGCCGATGGCCGTCTCGCGAAAAAACACGGTGGTGTCCCACCGAACCCGCTGGTTAGGGTCGCCGGATGAGCACACGTACCTTCCGCGTCACCGTCCGCGGCGTCTTCGACGGGCTCGGCGCGGCGCAACGCGCCGAGCTCCTTGCCCGCGCTTCCGAGCACGACGTGCTGCACGCCGCCTTCACCCCCGAGGGGCACCTCAGCTACGACCTCGGGGCCCGGCCCGCCTTCACGTTCCGGTTCCTGGACTCGGGAGAGGCGGAGGAGGACATCCTGGAGGCGACCGAGCGCGCCGAGGCCGCCGCGGAGGCGTGGCTGACCGAGCGCGGCTACGGATACAAGAACCTCAGGTCGAAGGCCGAGGACCTGTCCCAGGCCCCACTCGGCAAACGGCAGCGCCGCGCCGCCGCGCACGGCGCCTAGGACGCGTGCGGCCGATCATCGACGCGCCCCGCGACCACGGGGCCGGTTTTGCCGAATCGGCAACAGGCTTGGCTCGCGCCACACCGACCACCGCATGATCGTCGGTAGTACCGGAGGCCGCATGACGAACGGGCCGCTCCGGCCCCTTCGCCGCACCGGCCACGCGTCGAGCCCCCTGGGAGGATCCGTGCCGCAGCCGTCCACAACAGACCGCATCCACCGTCTTGTCCCCTCGCCCGCCGGGCGGACCCACCTGGTGGAGCAGGGGACCGGCCCACTGGTCCTGCTCGTCCACGGTTTTCCGGAGTCCTGGTACTCCTGGCGCCACCAGCTTCCGGCACTCGCCGCGGCCGGCTACCGGGCGGTCGCCGTCGACGTCCGCGGCTACGGCCGCTCCTCCAGGCCCGAGGCGCCGACCGCGTACCGGATCCTCGAGCTGGTGGAGGACAACGTCGCCGTGGTGAAAGCCCTGGGTGAGGAGTCCGCGATCGTCGTCGGGCACGACTGGGGTGCGAACATCGCCGCCGTCTCCGCCCTCGTCCGCCCCGACGTGTTCCGCGCGGTCGGACTGCTCAGCGTGCCCTACGCCCCGCGCAGCGGACCGCGCCCCAGCGAGATCTTCGCGCAGATGGGCGGGGACGAGGAGTTCTACGTCTCCTACTTCCAGGAGCCCGGCCGGGCCGAGGCCGAGATCGAGCCCGACGTCCGCGGCTGGCTCGCGGGCCTGTACGCGGCGCTGTCCGCCGACACCATGCCCGCGCCCGGCGCGCCGGACCCGCACTTCGTGAGCCCCGGGGGCGCGCAGCGCGACCGCTTTCCCACCGGGCGGCTGCCCCACTGGCTCGACGAGCACGACCTCGATCTCTACGCGGGAGAGTTCGAGCGGACCGGGATGACGGGGGCCCTGAACCGCTACCGGAACATGGACCGGGACTGGGAGGACCTGGCCGACCACGACGGTGCGCCCATCAGCCAGCCCTCGCTGTTCATCGGCGGCGGTCGGGACGCGTCCACCACCTGGCTGGCCGACGCGATCGCGGCCTACCCCATCACCCTGCCCGGCCTGCTCTCCTCCCATCTCCTCGACGACTGCGGCCACTGGATCCAGCAGGAGCGACCCGAGGACGTCAACCGCATCCTGATCGACTGGCTCGCCCGGGTCACGAGCGACAAGTGACGTTCCCGACCGGGGCAATCCCTCGATCGGGTGCCCCACCTCGGGCGAGTGGATCGAACGCCACATCACGACCGCATCACCCAACACCCCCTAGGCCCGGCACGATCACTCGAACCTTCGTCCGAGGATCCGCCCTCCTACACCCGTGACGGCTCCTTGATCAGGTGCGTTCTTGAGGCGCCCACTCATCGTCGTCACCAGTCACTTCCCGACGCCGTACACGCGTGGGCCGAGAGCATCCTCGGTCCACTCACCGTCGTACGCGATGCCTCACACCCCCGGCCGGGGAGTCACGTCGCTCCCGCTCACTCCGGCGCGGCAGCGCGCCGTACACCGGCAGGCCGGTGCCTGGCTGAGTCGCTTCCACGGCGGGCCGCGCGATCTCAGTCCCCAGGACCACGCCGAAGCGGCAGCCGAAGTAGCCCGTGCGGTCCACGGCGCCGAACAGCACCTGGAGAGTGTCGAAGACCTGATCGGCGGGCGGGAACGGGAGACCGTACGACGCCATGCCGCCGAGCTGACGCGGCTGGACCCGCTGCCCCGTGGCTACGTGCACGGCGACTTCCAGGAACGCAATTGGTTGTTCGACACCGGGCCCGGCAGGCTGGCGGTGGTCGATCTGGAGCGGGCCCGGCCGCATGCCGTGGTCTTCGACATCGTCCGCCTCGCCTGTGGCCCGTGGGTGGGCCGGCCCGACCTGCGTGCCGCGTTCTTCGAGGGCTACGGCCGCGAGCTCGCCGACAAGGAGGAGCGCTCCCTTCGGTGTCTGGCCGCGCTCGATGCCGTGAGCGCCATCTCCTGGGGTGTCCCCCACCACGATCCCGAGATCGTCGCACGCGGCCACGCGACCCTGGCCCGGCTGGAACGGGGGGATGCCGCGTGAGCGAGCCGTTCGCCACTCTCACCGGCCCCGCGAGCGGGGGTGCGCCGTGAAAGGTGGCACCGTGCCTCCACAGGGCACTCCCCCCGAGTCCGTGCCGTCCCCCGCCACGGTCGCCGCAAGGCCGTCGCCCCCACCGCCCACCGAACTCCGTCACGGGGACCGGCACGCCAGGAACCCGCTCACCCTCTCCAGGGGTCGCTGAGCGCCCCTGAGGGAGCCTCAGGAGTTCTCAGGGTCGAGTCAGGGGGACTCCTGATGGTCCGAAGGGCTCGCAGCGGGCGAGAGTGGTGACATCAACATCCAGTTGCCGCGTGAGCCGCTGTCGACCGGAAGGACCCCTCGTGAACCCCCTTGTGCGTCGGATCGCCGTGCTGAGCCTGGTCGGCGCGGCGTTGGCGACCAATGTCACCGGTACCGGGACAGGCATGGGTACGCGTGTCGGTGGTAGTGGCGCGGCCCTCGCCGCCACCACCACAACACCGGGCCCCGCCCCTGCTTCGCCCCGGCCACCGTTGGATCAGGCCGCGCTGCAAGCCGCGTTGCGGGTGAGACCGGACGATCACGCCGCCGGCGCGATCGCGCTCGTCGCCGAGCCCGGTCAGGTGTGGCGCGGTTCGTCCGGCGACACCGTCACCGGGAAACGCATTCCTGACAACTCGCACTTCCACATCGGCAGCATTTCCAAGACCTTCGAGTCGACGGTCGTGCTGCAGTTGGCGGCAGAGGGACGGCTCGACCTGAACCGACCGATACAGCACTACCTGCCGGGCCTGCTGCCCGACACCTTTCAGCCGATCACGGTCCGCCAGTTGCTCAACTTCACCAGCGGCCTGCCGGACGTGCTCGAAGGGGCTCCACCACAGAGCACCGACGAACAGATCGCCCATCGGTACGACTACCAGACGTTCGATCAGATCATCCAGGAAACCCTGCGGCCCGCCGACCGTCCGAGGCCGGGACCGAGGTTCGCGCCCGGTACGAAACAGGAGTACAACTCCCTCGGTTTCCGGATCGCCGGGAAGCTGATCGAGCGGATCACCGGGCACAGCTTCAAGAACGAGGTCACCGCCCGCATCCTGCGTCCACTGCGCCTCGACCGGACGTCGGTGCCGCAGGACGACCCCGAGATGCCCCGGCCCTACCTGCACGGCTACCTCATCAACAGCGCGGGCGAGCCGGTCGACGTCAGCGAACAGGGCGGCGATCCGTCCAACATGATCTCCACCCCTGCCGACCTGGACCGGTTCATCACCGCGCTCTTCCAGGGCCGGCTGCTGCCGACCGCCCAGCTCGAAGAGATGTTCACCCTCCCCAGGGACGAAGACGACAAGGTGGTGCCATACGCCGACGCCTCCAACTGCCTGTCTCCGGACGGCAAGCCAGGCCCCGCCTGCTTCGGACTCGGCCTGATGTCCGTCCCGCTGCCGGACGGCACCGTGCTCTGGGGCAAGACCGGACACGACTACGGCTACGCCAACGGAATGTTCGCCACCCGGGACCTCTCCCTGCGGGGCGTCTACTCCATCTCCACCACGTCGTCCGACAACGGCCGCCCGAATCCGATATCCGACCGCCTTCTCCTCGCCGCGGTCGCACCGACCTCCAAGTAACCTCCACAGGCGGAGAGTTGAGACGGTGGATGCGCCGAGCGTGGCGTCGCTAGGAGCGGGTCGATGCCCTGACGTGCAATGTGACGGGCAGGGTGCGCACGGTTCCCGGTGGCGTCCGGCCGGACAGGATCTCGCAGAGCAGGCGGGCGCATTCGGCCCCCATCGAGCGGGGGCGCAGGTCGATCGCGGTGATCGCCGGCTCCGCCGTCCGCATCGCCGAGCAGTCCACGCAGGACGCCAGCAGCAGATCCCCGCCCACCGTGCGGCCCGCGGCGCGCAGTTCGGGCAGCACGGCCGCGGCGGCACCGTCGGGAGCGCACACGACGGCGTCGGTCCCGGGTTCCTGGGCGAGCAGGTCCCGCGCGACACCTCGCAGTAACTCGGGGGTGGCACCGACGGGCGCCGTGCGCAGGACGAGGGGTACGCCGTGGTCGGCGCACCAACGGGCGTGGGTCCGTTGGAGGGTGAGGGACCAGTCGGAGGTGGCCTCGGAGGCGATGAGCGCGGGCCGCCGGGCACCGGAGTCGCGCAGATGGTCCAGCAGTTCGGTCATCGACGCCTCGTGGTCGGAACGGACCACCCCGGTCGGCTGCTGATCACCGGCGTACCGCTCGGCCGTCACGACCGGCAGCCCGGTGTTCATCAGATGCCGGACCACCGGGTCCTCGGGGGCCGGGTCGCACAGCACCAGCCCGTCCACCTGGGGCGTGCCGTGCTGCGGCAGATGACCGGAGGACAGCAGGGTGACGTTCAGGCCCGCGCCCGCGGCCCGCTCGGCCACTCCGAACACGAACGCCATGGAGTACTCGGCGCTGGTCAGGAACTCCGGGAAGTAGAGCGCGACGGTGTCCGTGACGGAGGTGCGCAGGCTGCGGGCGCTGCGGTTGGGTGCGTAGCCCAGTCGCCGGGCCGCCTCCAGCACGGCCTCCCGGGTCGGTCCCGACACCCGGCCGTGACCGCGCAGGGCGTCCGAGGCCGTGGTCTTGGAGACCGCGGCCGCGCGCGCCACGTCGGCGATCGTGGGCGGGGTGCCGGGGCGGGGCGGTGGCACGGCCCCGGATCCGGGGGTCGGCATCTCCCGTGTCACCAGCCGTGCGTCAGTACGTCGTCCAGGGCGTCGGCGAACACGTCGGCGCTCCGCCGGGTCAGACACAGCGGCGGCTTGATCTTCAGCACGCACTGCCGGTCCGAGGTCGGCTGGACGATCACGCCGAGTTCCCGCAGCCGGTCGCAGATCGCGGCCGTCTCCTCGGTCGCCGGTTCCAGGCTCTCGCGGTCCCGGACGAACTCGACGCCCAGATACAACCCCGAGCCGTGCACCGCGCCGATCAGTGCGTGCCGCTCCGCCAGTTCGAGGAGCCGGCCCTTCAGGTGGGCGCCGATCTCGCGGGCGTTGGTCTGAAGGTCCTCGTCGCGCAGTGCGTCCAGGACGGTGAGCCCGACCACCGAACTGACCGGGCTGCCGCCCGCGGAGGAGAAGAAGTAGCCCTGCGTACGGTAGGCGTCGGCGATGTCACGACGGGTGATCACCGCGCCCAGCGGATGCCCGTTGCCCATCGCCTTGGCGACGGTGACGATGTCCGGCACCACACCCTGCTGTTCGAATCCCCAGAAGTGCGAGCCGAGCCGGCCGTAACCGACCTGCACCTCGTCGGCGACGCACAGCCCGCCGACGTCGCGGGTGGCCTCGTACACCTGCCGGAGATATCCGTCGGGAAGGGCCATGCCACCCGCGTTGCCGTAGTACGGCTCGCACACGAAGGCGGCCAAGGGGCGCCCCTGGTCGGCCAGTTCGCGGATCCTGGCGGCGGCTTCGGGAGCGTACCGCCGCGCCTGCGGTCCCCGGTGGCGGCCCCGGTAGGAGTTGGGTGCCGCGACGGTGTGCACCCACGGCGGTCGTGAGGCGAGCGCGTTCGGGTTGTCGGCGATCGAGGTCGACACCGCGTCACTCGCGTAGGTCCAGCCGTGGTAGGCCTCCTCCACCGCGACCACGTCCTGCCGTCCGGTCGCCGCCCAGGCGAGCCGGAGCGCGAGGTCCACGGCTTCGGAACCGCTGTTGACCAGGAACACGGTGTCCAGCTCGGCCGGAAGGAGTCCGGTGATTCGCTCGGAGAGCTCGACCACCGAGGCGTAGTGGAAACGGGAGTTGGTGTTCAGCCGCCGCCACTGCCGGTGCACGGCTTCGCCGAGCCCGGGGTGGCCGTGGCCGAGGATGGTCACGTTGTTCAGCATGTCGAGATAGCCGCGGCCCCGGGTGTCCACCAGGTGGTGCCGCCAGCCGCGTTCGATCTGCGGCGGAGTCTCGAAGTAGTGCTCCTGGACGGTGGCGAAGGAGTGCTCGCGCCGCTCCAGCAACTCCGCTTCCGTGATGGCCTGTTGGGCGTCGCGGGCGGAGAGCGGCGCGTCGTCGGGCGCGGAGGACGACGCGTCAGGGGCGTCAAGGGCGAGGAAGAGGCGGGTCGGGTCGGGGCACACCTCCAGCCATCCGGCGGCCAGTTCCGGCGGCGCGAACCGTGGCGGTCGGCCCCCGGTGGCACACGACCGGAAGAGCTGGATGCCCAGCACCCGTACGCCCTCGTGGGCGGCCACCGTCCCGAGCCGCCGCCCGGAGACGACGGGACCCGGCTGGACCTCCGCGGCGACGCCGTCCAGCAGCAGGTCCAGGCCTCCGGTGTGCAGCGTCACGCCGGTGTCACCGTGCCGGGTGACCGTGCCCGCCCAGGGTGCCCGTATCTCCGCCGGACCGGTGAGGTGGAGCTCCACGCCGAGTGCGCAGGTCGCGGCGGGGACGGAGTCGTCGACGGTGGTGCGGGTCAGCCGGAACTCGCCGTGCCGGGTCCGTACCGCCGTGTGTCCGGCCGTCAGGGTGGCCCGGGCCAGGACGGTTTCGGCGTCGGGCGCCAGCCAGCGTCCCGTGTGCAGCTCCTCGCTCGACACGGACAGGTCGAGGCTCGCCACGTCATCCGGCAGGCCGGGCAGCAGCGCGTGTTCGGCCACCGGCAGGAGCCGCGCCGACGGGCGGCCGAGGGCGTGCCGCAGCTGAGCCGTCACCACCTCGGCCGGGACGGACACCGCGGCCTCGAACATCGCCCACTCGCGGTCCAGCGCCACCGAGGCGTAACTGTTGCCGGGGTCCAACAGGGTGTCGTACTGGCCGCTCACCACCATGACGGAGGTCCGCAGCACGACCAGCGGCCACAGCGCGTCCACTTCCTCGTTCGCGAGAGGTCGCACCGCGTGGAAGGCGTGCACGGCGGGCAGCACCGACGCCGGTCCGGCCCCGTGATGATGGAGCACGGAGGCGCAGGTAACCGCCAGTTCGGCCACCGTCCAGCCGAGACCGAGGTCACCGAAGTCGATCACGCCGACCGGCATCCGGCGGCCGTCCGACGCCGGTTCGCAGACCACGTTGTTGTCGGTGACGTCACCGTGGATCACCTGCACCGGCAGGCGGTCCACGAACGGCTCCAGCAGGGTGTGCGCGGCCCGGGACGCGCGCAGTACCCGGGCGGCCCGCTCCTGGTCCGGCAGGTGGGGAGCGAGCGTCTCGACGACGGTGAGCGCGTTGCGCAGGTCCCACAGCTGGGGCCGTTCCTGCTCCACGCCCGCGAAGTCGGCGAGCCCGGCCACGACACGTCCGGCGAGTTCGCCGAGCCTGGCCACGACCGGTGGTGCGAGATAGCGGCTGTCCATGATCGGCTCACCGGGCACGTAGTCCAGCAGCCGGCATACGAGCTCCACGCCGCCCGCGCTGAGCCACTGCACCACCTCGCCGTCGACGCCGGCGTGGGCTCGCGGCAGCCTCAGCCCGGACGCGTCGGCCAGGCGTTCCACGGCCGCACACTGGGCGCGCAGTGCGGCCGGGTCCGCGGCGGGGTTCGCGATCTTGAGGACGTAGTCCCCCGTCTCCGTACGCACGCGGTAGTTGCGGTCCTGCTGGCTGCCCAGGTCGTGGACGGTTCCCGTCACCCCGAACCGCTCCGCGAGCACCGCCGACACCTCGGCCTCGTCGACAGGACCGATCGGCCGCACCAGCCAGTCGGCGGACGGGATGCCCATGGGGTCGCTCGCTTCCGTTCGGCACGCCGCACGCGCGCGGGGCCCGGCGCAGGAGGTGCCGGAACGTTCCGGCAACCGTAGATTCGCCCGCTGAAGTGTGTCAACGGTGGCCCGTACAGAACGGCCGGGAAGCGTAGCCCGGCCTCTCGGCGGGATGCCTTAGCGTGCGCCACTGAACCGGTTCAGCTTCCTCACCGGCATCACTGGGCCCCCCAGCACGGGGAACTGGGACGCCCCCAGCACAGGGAACAGGGAGGGCGCACATCCATGAATCGAAGATCGTCGATCGTGAGCCTGGTGGTCGCGGGGTTGCTCGCGGCCGCCTTCGTGGTCGTCTCGTCCGCCGTGCGGGCGGCTGACGCCGGCCTCGGGTCGTCTCGCCCCACCGAAACGCATCAGCCGTCGGACGGGCATTGGGTGAACACCTGGGTCTCCATGCCTCAGCTCACCGAACCCGCCAACATGCCGCCCGCTCCGTTCACCCAGGACGGCCGGGTGCTCGCCGACGCGACCCTGCGGCAGACCGTCCATGTGTCGGTCGGCGGAAGGCATCTGCGGCTGCGCTTCTCCAACGCGTTCGGCGGCGCGGCGCTGCCGATCACCTCGGTCTCCGTGGCGCTGCCGCTCGACGGGCAGGCGGGCGTCAGCGCGATCCGGCCCGGCAGCTCCCGGCCGGTGACCTTCGGGGGCCGCTCCTCGGTGGTGGTTCCGGTGGGAGCCCCCATGGTCTCCGACCCCCTGGACTTCGCGCTCGCCCCGGGGGCCAACCTCACCGTGACGGCCTACCTGGCCGAGGGCCAGGCGTCCACCAGCATCACCTCCCACCCCGGATCCCGGACCACCTCCTACCTCCTGTCCGGCAACCACGTCGGGGACGAGGACCTGCCCGGAGCCACCCGCACCGACCACTGGTACTTCCTCAGCGGCGTCGAGACCTGGTCGCCTCGCACCGGCGCGGCGGCCGTGATGCTGGGCGACTCCCTGACCGACGGTCGCGGCTCCACGACCAACCTCAACAACCGCTGGCCGGACCAGCTGCTCAAGCGGTTGCAGGCCGCGGAGGGTTCGGCCGGGGTCGCGATCCTCAACCAGGCGGCCGGCGGCAACCGCGTGCTCCACGACGGTCTCGGGCCCAATGCCCTGGCCCGACTCGACCGAGACGTCCTCGCGCAGAGTGGTGTCGCGTGGCTGCTGGTCTTCGAGGGCGTCAACGACATCGGCACCGCCGAGCCCACCGAAGCCGCCCAGAAACAGGTCACGGCGGATCTGATCGCGGCCTACGAACAGATCGTCGTGAGGGCGCACGCACAGGGCATCAGGGTGTACGGAGCGACCTTGACGCCCTTCGGGGGCAACACCGGGTACGACGACGCGGCCGGGTACCGGGAGGCCTCCCGACAGGCGGTCAACCGGTGGATCCGCACGAGCGGCCGCTTCGACGCCGTCGTCGACTTCGACCGGGCGGCCCGTGACCCCCGGCAACCGGCCCGTCTGCTGACCGCGATCGACGTCGGCGACCACCTCCACCTCAATCCGACCGGTTACCGGATCCTCGCCGACGCCGTCCCCGCGCGACTCTTCCGACTCCGGCCGAATCAGGGGGACTTCGGACTCGAATAGCCATCGGACGAGGGGATTCCGTCAACGTGTCCCGCGCACCGGCAGAGGCGGCAGCGATGACGGACCTCGCCCGCATACGGCATGTCAGAGCGCAGCCACGTGACGTCACTCCGCAAAGAAGTGATGGGGTTTGGGCAAAGCCCCTCCCAATGGCATGATCGACTATGCGTTCGAGACAACGAGCCGAAGGGGGAACCGAGTTGTCTTTCGATGAGGAGTGGGCCCAGCTGAAGGCCGACGCTCTGGCGCGCAGGTCGACGGGTACGCAGATCGACCAGCTTCCGGCCGACGCGACCGGTGGCACCGGCGCACCAGTCGCCGGGAGTCTGG
Source organism: Streptomyces diastatochromogenes (assembly GCA_001550305.1). Classification (GTDB taxonomy): domain Bacteria; phylum Actinomycetota; class Actinomycetes; order Streptomycetales; family Streptomycetaceae; genus Streptomyces; species Streptomyces mirabilis_D. The sequence continues at coordinate 2,329 of LRTP01000300.1, read as the reverse complement.
TGGCCAAGACCGACTCGATCAACGGCAACGCGAATCTGCTGATCGAAATAGCAGGCTTCCTCCAAGAGGGCCGGCCTGACGCCGAACTCACCACCATGGCCCGGGAGCCTCGCACACACGAGGACGTCGCCAAGCAGGTGGCCCGGTTCGCCGGATTCGCTGATGACCAGTACCTGGACGCGGTCGCTCTCTTCGCGGCACTCTCCACCCGCCTGCGAACAGTTGGCAGCGACTTCGTGAAGATCGACGACGACACGGCACAGCGCTTCCTCGACGACATATTGCGCTACGGCCAGTACGTCGCTCCGGAGGCACGATGAGCGGCGGGATCAGCCACCGCAAGGACGTTGAATATTTGGAGGGCTGCAACCCGCCCCTCGTCGAGCGGAACGCGGACGAGTTCAAGCGCCTGCACGACATGCTCGTGGCGGTCGACCCGTCCGCCGAGCGAGCCGAGAAGCACACTCAGTGGAAGAGCGAAGGCAGCCGGCACTACGAAGCCCGGCTCACCGAGGCGCGCAAACTGCTCACGCAGCTCGCCGAGGGTTATCACAAGGCCGCCGGCGCCCTGAGCGACTATGCGTTCGCCCTGGAGGTCGCCAAGGCGCACTACTCCAACGGCAAGGCGAACGAGCAATCCCTCGCCAACCTGATCCACACCAAGGGCACGGCGATCACCCGTGAGGCCCAGGAGGCGGAGCCGATGCGCCAGTGGGAGGACATGCGGTCCACCACCGGCGTCATGGACTTCTTCGCCGAACTCACCATGGATGTCGACGACATCCGCGACGACGCGAACCGGCTGCACGACGCCGCCGGCGGCGATTTCCATCTGGCGAAGACCACGGAACACGAGGCACGGGAGCTCTGCGTCCACCAGCTCAAGCAGGCGTACGACCTGTTGCCCGACTTCCGCATGGGCTTCATTCAACGCGTCGACATCGTCTCGGCGATCGCGGACCTGCGGCGAGAGGCTGCCGAGGCGCGCACGAATCCGCTGACCCATCTGCCCGGCAGCGGCCCCAAGCAGGACTACTACCCCATCGCCGGGAGCGACATCGTCTCCCCGACGCTGCGCGACATCCGCCTCCAGGTCGCCAACCTCCCGGGGGCGAAGGACAGTTACTGGAGTCCGCCCTCCAACGCCCAGGAGCGCGCCGACTGGATCGCGGCGAACAAGGACATCATCAAGGCGGCGGCACGGAACTCGGGGCTCCCGCCGGACATGGTCGCCGGTATCGCCTGGCAGGAGATCGGCGGACAGCCCGGCATCCTGGACGACATCACCGACACCATCCGCGAGCAGGCCGACTCCCCACTCAGTCCGATCGCCCCCGAGAGCCTCCCCTGGCGTCTCGGCGGCGATCCCGACAACACGTCCATGGGGCCCATTGCCATCCAGGTGCGACGTGGCGCCGAGGTCCTCGGCTACGACCCCGACCACCTCACCGACCAGCAACGCAGCATGGTGGAGGATTCTCTCCAGGACCCTGCGCAGAACATCTTCATTGCCTCGGAGTACCTGGCCCAACTCAAGGCGGAGAGCGAGTTCGCCGACGTGCCTGCGGAGGAGATGACGCCGGCCCAGTATCAGGAACTCGCCGCGCGTTACAACGGTGGCCCGTACTGGCAGACCGACGACGCCCAGGCCTACGGGCGTGGCTTTGCGAACAATCTGGACGAGGCAAGGAACGCACTGCACTGATGACCAGCCATTCCGAGGTGGACAACGACCGTGGCTGCCTGCGCCTGGTCCTCGCCGTTCCACTGATCCTGCTCACCCTTGTCGCCGCGTACTTCTGCTGGACGGCACTGACCATCCGTCCGTCCGGGCCCTGGGACGACGACGCGTATGCCGGCATCGTTCTCTCGTGCGTCCTCACCATCGGGGCTGCCGGTGCGGTGGCAGTGTTGTGGCTGCTGCCGTCGGTGCGACGGGTCATGGGGTGGTGGTGGGTGGGCCCCGCCGTGCTGTTGGGTGTGATCGCAGTGATCCGATGGGTGACGGGCGGTTAGGCCATCCAGCGCCGTCCACTTACCCATATGGTCCCGCGGCGAGTGCTCCGGACGCCCCGTCCCTCGGCACGGTGCTTTGTGTGACATCCACCCACGCCTTGCGACCGGGGCGTCCCGGAACCGATGTCAGGGGCCGGCCAGCAGCACCTCCAATGCCAGCGCCGTATCGGGATGAAGACCGAGCAGCGCCGCCCCGGACGGGTCGGGGGCCGCCGTCCGCCACGTACCGTCACAGCCCAGCAGGCTCGCCACCGCGTCGCACGTCGCGGGGTGGGCGGCGAGCAGCGCGACACCACGGCGTTCGTCCGCGACG